>NZ_LT629692.1:1222856-1528570 GCF_900100885.1 Microbacterium pygmaeum | reverse complement strand
GGTCTCGTACTCTGCGGCGAGTTGCGCGGTCGACTCCCAGCGATCCTGCTCAGCAGCGATCGTCTCGTGCGCCGAAAGCTCGGCTCCTACATGCTGGAGAACGCCGCGCAGAACAGTGCGCGCATTCACCTCGATTGGTTCACCCGGGTGCGGTCCGGCGTGGCCGGCTTCGGTACGGTCGACAGCAACATACGCGGTGTTCGCTCTACGACCGCGGGTCATCGCAACATAGAAGCTCTCGCGCGTCATTCCCGACCGTGCCAGGACGTGCGCGGTATCGGTGGTGATTCCCTGTGCGCGGTGAGCCGTGATGGCGTAGCCGAGGTCGACGTGCGCCGCGACGTAATCTGCCGGCAGTTCGACCGTCACCCCATGGTGACGGCCCGCGCGGCGCACCAGCATCCGTCCATCGCTGAGCACGTCGACGACGCTCCATCTATCGCCGTTGCGCACCCAGGATCTACCGCTCCGCAGACTGCGGTCGTTGCGCCGGGTGAGCACGAGGTCGCCCGCTGCGGCGGCATCCCCCGCGTGCAACGTCACCTCGCGCGTTCCGGATATCTCACCATCGATGATGCGCTCGGCGCGGGCACGGATGTTGAGCGCTGCAACCGCCTCGTTGGAGTCGGCAACGAGCACGCTCGACAGCCCCATACGTAGGTCGCTCCGCCACTGCGCGTAGGCCGCGTCGATCATCGCTTCCGAATCGCCCTCGAGAACTCTGTCGTGGTCGGCATAAACGTCAATGACGTCGGTATCGCCGTCACGCAGCTGAGCGGAGGCGTCCTTTTCCCATGCATCGAGGAACCGATGCACATCGAACAGTTGAGGCACGACTTCGCGATCGTGGACGAGGAGAGCGAACGCGCCACCCGCATCGACGGCCTGGAGTTGCGCGTGATCACCGACAAGCAACACTTTCGCGCCGGCCGCGGTAGCGACCATCGTGATTCGATCGAGCGAGATGGTGCCGGCGAGGGATGCCTCATCGATGATGACCAGCTGACCTGACGAAAACGTGTCGCCATGGATCAGGTGGTTTGTCCACCACTTCGCGGTGTTCTCCGTCGGAATACCCAGGTCCTCGGCGAGGACGTGGGCGGCGCCAGCGGAAGGCGCGAGTCCGACGACGGCGCCTCGACCGTAGACCTCTTCCCAGACGACTCGAAGAGCACGCATCGCGGATGTCTTTCCGGTGCCGGCAGCGCCGACCAGAAGATCGATGGCGCGCCCCGACGTAGCGATCATCTCGAGCGCGTCGACCTGATCGATGGAGAGCGCCACGCCGTCCGAGCGGCGACGCGCACGTCGCCCCCAGTCCATTGCAATCCGTGGCGCACCGAGGTTGTGAGATCGATCAAGCAGTCGTGACTCGGCATCCAACAAGATCGACGCGGTGAACACTGCACTCTTTCGAGCGCGGAAGACCGAGGAGCCGTCGACTCGCTGGAACTCGGATGGGCTTACGGCGACCTCTGGCGGGGAGAGGCGCAGCGAGGCGCGCTCCGCAGCGTCGGCGATGGATTCGACGACTGACTCTCGATCGGATGCCGCAGCAAAGCGCATCGGCATGCTCTGGCGCGCGGCCTCGGCTACGAGGTTCCAGCGACGCCAGGTTGTTCGCTTCTCGGCGACGGCGAGCATCACGCTGCTGCCCAGCGCATTGATGCGATCAGGCTTCACGTCATTGGCGCGCAACAGCGCCGGGGCTGGCTCCGTGGCGACCACCTCTCTAGCCCATCCAGCTACGTCATGCCCGAGTACACGCGTTGCACCGTCGCGCCATCCGGCTGTGAGCTCAGCGAGTGAATGCACTTCCTTTTCGGGGCGCGTCGTCAAGGTCGCCTGCGCTCGAAGTTTCATCATCGTTGCGGGATTTGGGCGGTGGCCGTGCATTGCAACGTATGTCTCGATCAGGCGATCCGTCTCCTCACTGATCGCATGTGCACGAGTGGAGAACTCGCTCACCAGCTGCTCTGGCACCGCGGCAATCGCCCACGTGGTGTTGCGATCCCTACCCGGCTGTCGCGGTTCCCAGTTGACATCGAGCGCGCGGGTGAGTTCGTCGGTGAAGATCGCTTCGTGCAATTCGGAGAGCGCAACGACTGCTGCGTGGAGCGGTCGACCGTCTAGCGATCGCCATTTGCCGTCGAGCGATGTCTGCACCTTGTTGCTCACGACAACGTGGGTGTGCAGGTGGGGGTCGCCGGCGCGACTGTCGAAGTGATCGAACGCCGTTGCGATGATCCCATTGACGCTGACCTGCGCAACAGCTCCGTCAACGGAGGTTGCGCCTGTGCGGGTCGCAGCAATCTGGCGTTCGAGGTACGCAACGACGTGTGCGACGGCGCGATGGTGCGCGTCGACGATCAGTTCCTGCGTCGTTGCGTCTGCAACACCCCAGAGCACACTCGCCGATTTCGGGATAGAGAAGGTGAAGTCGAAGCCCGCGACAGCGCGCTGACGCGACATGGACTCTCCGCCTGCTCCCTCGCCATTGCCGTAGTGGGGATACGCGCGGCCAAGTGGCGCTCCGCTGACCGGATGACGGCCCATTCCGATGAGCATCTGCAGTTGTGCCTCTGTCACACTGTCGCCGGGACGGATGCTGGACGCCAGTGCGTCGACACCAGTTCCCATCCAGCGGCCAGGCGGAGTGCCATCTGCACTGTAGTAGCGAGTCAGCGGCGTAGACAAAGACCGGATGCCGTCTCCGGCGGCGACGGTGCGAAGCAGGTACTTGTAACCGTCGCCAGCACTCATCACCCGCATCGAGACTGTCACCGCCGGTCCTCCGATTCTCAGACAGGAGGTGCGCGCCCTCGATCTGCAAGAGGCGTGCCGATTCTTGAGGCACGGGGTTCGCGAGCGAAAGTCGGGGTCAGATCTCGTCGAACTGCTGCGTGAGCCAGGAGGCGACGATGGCGTCCCAGCGTTGAGGATCAGAGTTCCAGGTCATGGTGTGCGCGGATTCGAATTGTTCCAGGTGAACGATGTCGGGGCGAAGCTTCGCCAGATCTCGAGAGACGTGGAGCGGCGCCGAATCGTCGCGCGATCCGTGGAGGATGAGCGTCGGAGTCGTGAGCTCCCGTGCGCGGGCGATCCAGTTGAGCGTGTGAAATGGTATGCGTCCGGCGAGCCCGATGACACGGGCCAGCGGCGCAATGCTCAGCCATGGGACTGCGAGCACGCCCGCAGCAGCAGGGATGCCGGCACGCCTGCAGTTGGCTCGAATCGTCGCGATCCAGTCAAGCACCGGGGATTCGAGCACCATCGCGCTCACGCCGATCTGTCGTGTCGCGTGCGTCGCGAGTTGCAGAGCGATCTCTGCGCCCATCGACCATCCAAAGAGCACGATGCGCTGGGCTCCGTGCTCGAGGGCGTATCGAAGGGCGCTATCGACGTCATCGACCTCCTCGGCGCCGAGCATCGAACGTCCGGAACGGGTGTACGGTCCTTCGCCATCGTTTCGGTAGCTCACGATCAGCGAGGTGAGGCCGAGCGACGATGCCACGCGCGCGCCGCGCAACGGTCCCGAACGCGGACTGCCCATTCCATGAATGTGAATGGCCCAGGTGGATGCGTTCTCGCCCTCACCTCGGATGAGTGATGCCGGTGCGGAGCCAACCGGAGTCGAGATATGCACGTCTTGCGCTGCTAGGCCAGCTGCAGCGGGCGTCGTGAAGAAGATCCCACTCCACGCAACTGGATCCCCAATCGAAGGGGTGAGCCCAGTCGACGATTGGGTGACGACACGGGCGACTCGACTTGATCCGCGATCGACCGCCTCGGCGGCAAGCTGCGCCCATCCGCCGTCCGCAAAGAGGAGCGAGTATGTGCCTCGAGCACTCGTCTGACGGTTGCGATCGAGTACGACGACTCGCTCACCGTCAGTGATCTCGACGTCTCGGATCACAAGGTCGAACGACCGTGGAAATACCGGCGCCGTCAGCTTGCGCGCGATGAGCGCACCCAAGCCAATTCCGCACGCGGTCGCGGAGGTGCCCAGCGTCCACGCCGCCACGCCGAGTGTGCGCATGACCTCCGCCTTCGCTCGCAATCGACTGGTGTCAGCGCGTTTTCGAGCCCAGGAGGTGCGCCTCGGCTCGATCCAGCAGGTGACGGTCATCGGTGGTCGGATCGAATTCGATTCGTGGGTCGATCATCGCATCGCGAATCTCGACCACTTCCCGATGAAGTACCGTTTCTGGATCTTCGAGGCGGATTGCCGTCGCGTCTCGCTGGCTCAATCCTGGTCGTACGCGAGTGGCGGCATCCCACAACGGCGTCAGCTGCCGCACGTACGTCTGCGTACGCGCCAGGCGCCTGCGCTCCCCCACGTACCGTACGGCCGGCTGACTTGCCAGACCGATGCAGAGGAACAGGAAGGTCAGGAAGAAGAGCGGACCGTAGGCCGAGCCAAACGCTGTCATCAGGTTCAGGTTTCCGGTGAGATGCGCGATGTCCATGACGAGAACGACGAGGCTCAGCGCGACGCCGAGTACTGCACCGGCGATCAGCGAGCCGGCAGGAACTCGCTGCGCTCCGTTGCGAAGTCGAAATTGCCGGACGGCGACGGCGGCCATGGCGGCAACGACGATGCCGTAATACGTGAACTGAATCATCGAGTACGCGGCCGCCGGCGGCTGGTCGCCGAGATCGAGCATGAAACTCGTTGTTGTGGAGCCCTTGTCGATCAAGATGAACGAGACGACAACGCCTGCGAGCGCGACACCGAGCGTGACAGGCCCGAGCGCAATGCGCACCGGTCGCGGAGAATACTCCGCTGCCTTCATGATTCCTCGACCGAGGAAGAAGACGCCGACCATCAGTGCAACCTCGGCGACAAGCGTTCCGAAGTTTGCGCCGCCGAGCGCGGCATCCACCGTCGTGTACACGGTATCCACGCTGAGCGTCATCGCGATTGCGATTGTGACCGCGGCGTAGGTGATCGTCCGCTCCGAACGTCGACGGCGCAGGATCAACAGGCTGATGACCAGCACCCACATCAGCGCCGCGATCGCTATCTGGATCATCCGAAGATCTCCAGGTAACGAGACTCCGCGAAGGCTGACCCCCTGATCGCTGCTGCAAGTCGATCGGCAAGGGCCTCCGCAGCGATTTCACTGTCCGAATCCAGGTCTTGCCGTGCGAGCAACCGCCGACGGGTGTGCGGGGGGATGTCGGGGAACAGGCGATCGTCGGACGAGCAGTCATCGTCGTCGCCGTGGCCAAGGATCATGTGCGCGAACTCGTGAAGAACGAACTGTTGTCGATGAAGCAGCGACTCACTGCGCGCGTGGAGGACCAGGTCTTCAGACTCCGTGACCAGCCACATCGCGCACATGCCGTCATGTTCACCGAGTTCGGTGAGTTCAACGATTCTCAGTTTTCGCTGGCGGCGATCCTGAATTGCGGCTACCAGATCGTCGAACGTGAAGGCGCTGCCGAGCGCGAGCTCTTCCACGGCCGTCACCACGGTCTTTTCGATATTCACGTGTCTCACTCCCTTCCGGGAGCATGCGCACGGGTGGGTTGGCGAGGACCCGCGTGGCACTGCTCAGGTTTGTTTCATCTCCTCATCCAAGAACTTGCTGATTGCATTCAGCGCCTTGGGCGAAACATCCCCCAGCGTTCGCGCGGCATATGACTTGACCCGTGCTGCGCGCATCGACCGAACCAGGTCGAGTTGCGCGTTCACCTTCTCAGGTGTCGCGGCGCCCTCGTCCCCCAGCAGGAACGGCGCATCGACGTCGAAGAACGCCGCCAGACCGTCGACGATCAACGGGTCTCTCACATATCGGTGCCCATTGACCATGTAGCTCCACCGCGATCGCGACAGACTCGCTCCTCGCGCTTGCAAGAACGCGGAGATCTGTCCATACGTCGGCTCAGCTCCGGATTCCGCGATAGACACATCTAGCAAGAGCCTGAGGCGCTTGGCCAGATGCTGAGCAGCTGATTTCTCGTCGATCTCCGTCATCTCACTGGACCACCTCTCACCCTCGGGTAAGGCAAGGCATCGTCGCCTGATTTCTGTGCGCAAGACACAGATTTGGACATGCTCAACCTAATCCTTGGACATGCTCCTTTCAAGGGTTGCACATGTGCAAATGCGGTGGTAAACCAGAGATGGTAGCGATTTAGACATGTTCAACGGAGGTGATGAGAAGGACGGACTGACTCAGAATTCGGGTGGTCGACCTACGCGTCGGCTTCGCGAAAACGCCGTTCGGAAGGATCAGTTCCGAACCGATGGATCTTGCACTTTCGCACTCTGATGACCCCGCTCAAGCGGTGCGGTCACGGCGAAGTGCCTCATCTGCTCCCCATGGAGCACCTCAGTGTCATGGACGCGCATAATTCAGCGCATCGTCACTCAGGGAAGGTGAACGTCGTGTCCGACCAAACGACAAGGCCCGATGCCGAGGCCCGGCTGAACGAGGTACACGACCGACTCGTACGCTCCGTTGAGGCGTTGATCGAAACCGATGACTGGAAGCGATCGATCGAGTTCGCGGCCCATTTCCGCTCTCGCTCGTTCAACAACACCCTGCTCATCTGGTCGCAACACGCCGCCGCATTCGAAGCAGGCAGAGTCTCAGAGACGTCGCCGACATACGTTGCTGGATTCAAGCAATGGCACGCAGTCGACCGAAGCGTGCTGTCCGGCCAGCACGGCTACATGATCTTCGCACCGCGGACCGCCCGGTTTGCAACAACGAGTCCGCTCGATGTCTCGTCGTGGCGACGACTCGCGCCACGCGAACGCCCGCGCTCTGGCGAGGTTGTGCGCACGGGCGTCGTCGGGGCGCGGCCGGCGTACGTCTGGGACATTTCGCAGACAATTGGTCGACCCATCGTCGAAGTTCCACGACCACACCTTCTGCGCGGCGTTGCGCCGGCCGGACTTTGGACTGGGCTCGCATCGCTCGTCGATCAAGAGGGCTTCACGCTGTCACTCGTGGCGAGCGCGACATCGATCGGCGGTGCGAACGGGCGCACTGACTACTCGACGAAGACCGTCGCAGTTCGGGCGGATATGGATGACGCGGCCCGTACGAAGACGCTCGCTCACGAGCTCGCTCACATCCGACTGCACGGGCCCGGCCACGAGGCTCTCGCGCACCGAGGAATCGGTGAGGTCGAGGCTGAATCAGTCGCACTGATGATCGCGGCGGCGCACGGAATGGACACTCAGGAGTACACCATCCCGTATGTCGCCACTTGGGCATCGTCTGTTGCGGACGCGGATGCACTTGTTGTCGTGCAGCGCACAGGCGAACGGGTGCGGCGCGCTGCAGCTGCTGTCCTCGAGATGCTGCCAAGTGAACAGATGCCGGCGGGTGACCCTCCTGGTCTGGATCGATCCGCGTACGGACAGGCGCCGCCACGTCATGCAACCACTCACACCACTCCTGGACGCACAGCGGACCGCACTACGGCGCGGAGCATCTCATGAGCGTGGCCGACGTCCTTCTGCAGGTCAGTCGCCTCGGCACGAGGGAAGCAGCGATGCGCTTCGTGCGCTCGGGTTTGCCGATCTTCCCCTGCGAGCCAGGTGGAAAGCGGCCGTTGACCCGCGCAGGATTCCTCGACGCTACCTGTGACGTCGATCAAGTCATCGCGTGGTGGCGTCGCTCGCCGCGAGCCAACATCGGCATGCCGACTGGACTCGCGTCGGGTGTCGACGTCGTCGATGTCGACGTGAAAGCCGATGGAACGGGCTTCCCCGCGTTCCATCGCGCGGTCGAAGAAGGACTGCTGGAAGGCGAGATCGCACGGGTAAGAACGCCCTCGGGTGGGATGCATATCTACTTCCCGGCGACGGCCTCCTTTCAGCGATGCTGGCAATCAGCTCGCGCGCACATCGACTTTCGCGGCGAGGGCGGATACGTCGTCGTTCCTCCCTCCAGTTCGTTCATATCCACCGGGTCGGCGGCGTACATGTCGGCGGCGCTGGAGAACTGGTCAGTTTCGACGTTTGAAAAGTGAACAGTTGCGGGCAGTCTAGCCAGGGGTTTCGTCGGTGGTGGTGCGGATGCTTGGGAGGCTGTCGATGCCTCGTCCGCGGAGTCGGTAGCTGGCGCCCTTCAGGGTGAGGACGTCTGCGTGGTGGACGATGCGGTCGATCATCGCGGCGGCGACGGCTTGGTCCCCGAACACGCCGCCCCAGCCGGAGAACGGCAGGTTGCTGGTGAGGATCAGCGAGGCGTGTTCGTAGCGGGACGAGACGAGTTGGAAGAACAGGTTCGCGGCGTCTTGCTCGAACGGCAGGTAACCGACTTCATCGACGATGATCAGCCCGTAACGTCGGAGCCGGGCGAGCTCTTGCGGGAGCCGGCCTTGCCGGTGGGCGTCGGTGAGGCGGGTGACCCAGTCCGTCGCGGTCGCGAACAACACCCGGTGCCCGTGCTTGGCGGCGACAATCCCCAGCGCGGTGGCGAGGTGGGTCTTCCCGGTTCCGGGCGGTCCGAGCAGCACGACGTTCTGCGCTTCGAGCAGGAACCCTCCGGATGCCAGGGCGGCGATCTGCTGCCGTGCGGTCGGCTGGGCATCCCAATCGAAGTCGTCGAGGGTCTTCCTCGCGGGGAACCCTCCTGCTTTGATCCGCAGCTCCGCGCCGGACGCGTTCCGTGCTGAAACCTCACGCTCCAGGACCGCGGCGAGATAGTCCTCGAACGACCAGCCGGCATCCCGGGCCTGGTCGGCCATCCGGCCGGCGGCTTCAGTGATCCGAGGTGCTTTCAGCGCGCCGGCGAGATACGTGATCTGCTTGACCGCGTCCGTGGTCTTGCCCGACGCCATCAGCTGTTCCCGTCGCCGGTGACCAGCCCGAACGCCCGGTCGTAGTCGGCCAGATCCCGGATCAGATCGTCGCCGACCGCGACCGCGCGGGGTTGCTGGAACTGTTTACGGAGCCGCGCGGCGATCTCCACGTGGGCCGGGTCGGTGACCGTGGTCCCACGCGCCCAAACCCGGGCATGGTCGGCGACGACTCGGCCGTCCGCGCGGACCTTCACCCGCTCCAGGTCGGCCGTGACATCGACCATCCGGCCGATCACTGTCGGGTCCACGGAGTAGTCGTTGGTGTCGAGGCGGACGTAGTAGTCCCGGCCCAACCGGATGCTATTGCGCCAGCCCAGATGGATCGGGATCGGCGGCAACGGCAGCATCGCGGCCCGGTCCGCGTCCAACCGAGACGTCGGCGCAGCCCGGATCGTACGCACCACCCGAGTATTCGCTTTGGCCAGCCAGTCGGTGAACTGCGTGTTGAAGTCCGCCGGGGACGTGAAGGACCGGCCGGGCATGAACGAGGTCTCAAACCACCCGTTGCGCCGCTCGACGACACCTTTCGATTCCGGGTCCCGCGGCGGCAGCAACACCAGCTTCGTCGCGAGAGTCCCCATGAACGCGGCAACACCGGCGGCAGGGCGATGCGCTCTCCCGATACCGCCCTCGTTGTCCCAGATCAACCTGCGCGGGACCCGCCCGAGCTGCTGGATCAACTCCCACGATCCCAGCAGCAGATCCTCGGTCGTCCGGGTCGGGATCATCCGACCGACCACAAACCTCGAATGCGCCGCCGTGATCACCAGCACCGGCAACAGCTTGGCCGTGCCATCCTCGAGCGAGATCTTCTTCGGCGGGAACCAGAGATCACACTGCGCCGCGTCACCCGGCTCCCAGCTCAACCGGTCCGCCGGATCGATCGGCCGGAACTCCGGCCGCAACTGCTTCACCCCCGCCCGGAACCAGGTGATCGACCCCGTCCAGCCGACCCGCTCCGCGAGCACCGTCGCCGGCATATCCGGCGTCTCCGCGAGCAACGCCCGCACCCGCGGCTCGAACGCGACGAACGAGGACTCCGTCGGCGTCCGCTCATACTGCGGCGGCGAATCCGACCGGACCGCCTTCAACACCGTCGTCCTAGAGATCCCCAACCGCTCCGCGATACGCGCCTTCGGCACGCCCTCCGCAGCCAACCGCCGGATCAACGCCCAGTCCTCCAAAGTGATCACTCTCCAATCGTCGAGTGTTCACTTTTCACCGCCGAAACTGACCAGTTTTCAAACGTCGTCGACAGTACAGGCCCTTCTCAATCTCGTCGGCACCGAGCCACGCAATCGATGCCGACAACCTCCGCACGTTTCTTGAGCCGCGACCGGAGCGGGACACATCGCCGCGGGCCGGCGCCGCAGTGAACGGGGAAGTACTGTCACGGTGGGTCTCTCGGCTGCGCGAAGGCGAACGCAATCACGGATTGTTCTGGGCCGCATGCCGGATGAGCGAGGCAGGGATCGTCGAGGAAGCAATCGTCGACGTCCTCGGTCCGGCCGCGATGCGCATTGGTCTGGATGCGGATGAGATCGAGCGAACGGTGCGCTCCGCGCACCGCCACACGCAGTCCGGCCAGCGCGCCTCAGCGGCGGGCATCCCCAGCAGCGCGCCGTTGGGATCTTCGATGTCGAGTTCGGTACGGAGTTTCCGATGAACCGCGCGAGCCGCGGTATCCGTCTTGCGATGCTGACGGCAGTTGCTGGCACCGTGTTCATCGCGGCCGGAGCATTCTGGTTGTCTTTTACCTCGCTGGCGGACCTCGCTCGGCGATCAGGGTTGAGCGTTGATCAGGCGTGGGCATGGCCGCTGATCGTCGACGGCATCATCGTGGTCGCAACAGTCGCCGTGGTCGTTCTCGCCGGAACCCGGGCGGCGTGGTACCCGTGGATGCTCCTGTTTGCGGGTGCGCTGATATCCGTTGCAGGCAATGCCCTGCACGCCGTGGTCACGGCGACGTCGGATGTGCCGCTCCTCCTTGCGGCATCGGTTGCCGCAGTGCCACCACTCGTGCTGCTCGCCATCACACACCTGACGTCGGTGCTCACTCGTCACGCAGCACCATCAGCACCACCCGTGACAATCGTCGGGTCCGAGGTGCAACTCCATGTCCTCGATGACGAAAGCCCGAACGAGAAGGTCGGCCCCGAGAGCGCTGCGGACCTGCGGGCATCGGGATGGTCGAATCGCGCGATTGCCCAGCAGCTCGGTGTTCATCCGTCAACGGTCGGGAGATGGCTACAGGCTCACGTCTCCCCCGCCAAGCCGCACAGCGAGCTTGCCGAGAGGAGTTAGACCATGAGCGAGGCATCAACAAGCGAAAGCGACGACTTCGATCGTTTCTCGCCACCTGACGCTACGAGTGATCGTGAATCTTTGACGAACGATCACGCGCATCGCGTTGTTCTCGATCGTGACGCCGGTCACCGACCCCGCACAGAGATGACACCCGAGCATCGAGTTCAGTGGGTCCGCATCTCGGATCTCATCAATTCGGGAACCGGTCACATCGCCGGGCGAGGAATCGACTTCGAAGCAGAGTTGGCCCGACGACTGCGACACCCGGCCGAGACAACCCAGCGCGCTGTTCAGAACCGCCGTTCGTCGCTGCCACCACTGGACGCATTCGGTCGAAGTCGAACCGCACCCGCAACCGACCGCCTCGCGCGGAGTCGATGAGCCATGTCCGGAATTCCGCAGCCGAATGCCGACTCAGGCGGGATGGACCACCTGCGCACCTATCCCGCAGGAGGTACTTTGATGCCAGAAACCGAGCGGGCGAGTGTCCGCACATTCCAACACTCTGAGGGTCTTCGGGCTGTCCTCGATCGCATCGGCGACGCTGAGCCACATGCGTGGCGGTTGGACGGTGAAGTCGCCAGCCTGATGGTCTACGCGGCCCGGCGATACGCTGCGCTCGCCCGAAAACATGGGCTTGACCCGTGGGAAGCTGCGGCATTCGCGTTCGAAGCGATGCGCACTGCGTCTGCACGCCGGGCAGACGATCCGTGGGCGATCGTCACCCGCGCCGTGCAGATCACCTGCATCGCCGAAGAGCGCGCGCGGGGTCTCTTGTGCTCGGTCCATCAGGCGCGCCGGCCGCGATACTCCGTCTTCCACGATGCCGAGCGATTCAGCGACCGGGAGAACGCGCTCGTCGACTACCACCCCGCGTTTCGCGTTGAGGCTCCGGATGCAGGTGCTTCGGCGGAGACCGCGGCAGTCGAGTCCGCGATGGAAGACGCCATCGCGCTCTTCGCGCTGGTCGGCTGGCCGGCAGACACCGCTCGCGGCGGAGTCGAGTACGTCTGCGCTCGGCTGGCCGACGCCAGCTCAAGGCCCGCAGCTTTCGAGCTGCTGCGTCGCGATCACACCGCCTGCGCGCTCCTTGATGTTCCGCAGACAGCGTGGCGCGCAATGCTGCGTGCTCTGCTCGGCTGCCCCGATCCGGCACAGGCTTCTACAGCAGCGGGCCGCGGCATCCTCCTGCGTCTCCTCGTCGGCGAGTCGCTCGAGTCATTGCTCCACGATGATCGTGTACTCGCCGGACTCCTCGATAATGTGCCGTGCCGACGACCATGAAGCAGCAAGGTCACATCGAACTCGAGCGATCCGTCGATTCCATCCGCGTCGGATCGAGGCATCGCGTCGACCTTGGCGACGTCGACGCTTTGGCAGAGTCGATCGAGCGTCAGGGATTGCTGCAGCCCATTACGGTCACACCAGAGGGCGTGCTCGTGTGCGGCGCACGCAGACTCGCGGCGTTGCGACAATTGGGCGTCCGAAAGATCAGCGTCTGGGTGCGAGCGGGTATCTCGGACCGTCTTACGCAGGTGCTCGCTGAGCAAGACGAGAACGCTCAGCACAAGCCGCTCTCCCCCGCCGAAGCGGCGTCGCTGTATCGAGAATGCAAGGCGTTGCTTGCAGAGGATGCTGCGCGCCGGCAGGTCGCGTCCCGCTTCGGCACGACCGATATCGACGGGGCGCCCGGTGCCGTTACAACAACGGCACCGCAGCGAAGGAACGACGGAGATGCTCGCACGCAGGCCGCCCTCCTGGTGAGCGGTCGCCGCTCGTTCACTACCCTCGAGCGCATCGGACGGCTGCAGGACATCGCAGCGGATGTTTCCCTCCCGGCTGAAGTTCGCCGTCACGCACAGGCAGAGCTCGACGCAGTAGAGAACGGAGCTCCCGTCTTGCCCGCGTTTCGCCGAGTCAGCGAGAACCACATCCTGTCGCACCTCGATGCGGTGGCTGACGGGGAGAGCGCCGATCAGCGCACGGCTGCGCGCCAAGCCGCGAACAGAATCCGCGCGGGCGCCGAGGCGTCATGGGGGGAGAACCCGAAGCAATTCGCGGCCAAGGCGCTCGCTCGGTCGAAAGAACCGATAGCCGGCGAGACTGCACTGAATCGGCTCGACACCGCTGAACTCAAGCGTTTCAACTTCACGTGGGACGACCTGACCGCATGGTGGGAACGTTTTGACCCAACCGTCATTGCTGCCGGCCTCACGTCCGACGAGTGGCAGCGCTTCACGGCAACGCTCGAGGGCAGCCTCGCGTTCGCCGATCGAATCCGACAGTTACGGAGCGAGCGGCCGGAGAGGTCCCAGCGCGCGAGCTGACGATCCTCGCCGGGGCACCGACGCGCACCTTCCCTCGACCTTGCAAGTCCGACTCGACGGGAACCTCCATGGACGACCCACACCGCCGCCGCACCGTGATCGCGTCCGTGATTGGAGGCGCAGCAACCCTGGCCCTGCTGATCGCGATAGGCGTGTTCGGTCTGCTTCGAGGCAACGTGCCGGCTCCGGCGACGTCGACCTCGACGAGCGCCGCAATCGATGTGCCAAAGGCAGATCGCATCGACGTTCCACATCCACTTGCAACTGCACTGAACCCCGAGTCATTTGCGAGAAGGGTTGCAGCCGCCCTTTTCGACTGGGACACACGCGGATCAGCCGGCCCGTCCGAGTGGGCACTCGTACTGATCGATATCGGCGATCCCGACGAGGCCGCCGGACTTGCTGCAGACATCCGCGGCTACCTGCCAAGCGCCGAGCAGTGGCGGCAACTCGAAACCTACGGGACTCAACAATGGCTCTCGATCGAGAGCGTTCGCGTTCCAGAGACGTGGGCGATCGCAGTCGCGCAAGCCGCGCCCGGCCAGCTTCCGCCGGGCGCGATCGCGTACACGGTTAGCGGAGTCCGGCATCGGGTCGGCGTCTGGGGCGATCAGACCACCTCAACCTCGGCTGAAGTGGCGTTCACGGTCTTCCTCGCATGCCCGCACGATGAGAGCTGTCGACTGCTGCGAATCTCTCTCTTGAACAAGCCGCTCGAGTGACACGATGGCGAAGCTGCTCGGCATCCTGCTTGTGCTTGTGCTCACCCTCCCGTCGCTCGGGCTCGTCACCGTCGTGGTGCTTCTCACGCCGGCTGTCACGGCGTGCTCGATGAGCAGTCTTGCGGTGGGGCCGATTCCCGATTCGCTGGCGGCGCGAACGCGTGACGGATCTGCGATCACCCTCAACCGTCAGCAACTGACGCACGCGGCAACCATCATCACTGTTGGCTCGCAGACCGCCGGCGTCGGGCGACCAGGTGCGCTAGTCGCCCTCATGGCGGCGCTGACCGAGTCGACCCTACGGATGCTGGCGAACTCGGCGGCATATCCGGAATCAGCTATTTACCCCAACGATGGCGAAGGCTCCGACCACGACTCGCTGGGACTGTTTCAGATGCGGCCCGTCTCTGGATGGGGCACCGTCGCTCAGCTGATGGACTCGACGTACCAGGCGCGAGCGTTCTACGGTGGCCCGACCGGCCCCAACAGCGGCTCGCCCCGTGGGCTGCTCGACATCGCCGGCTGGCAATCGCTCGACCCCGGCGTCGCCGCGCAGTCTGTCGAGGTCAGCGCCTACCCCGACCGCTACCAGAACTATCAGCCCGTGGCCGAGGCGATACTTGCCGCGCTCACTGCGCGCGCCACGAACTCACCTGCAAACGAGGGTCCTCGAGTTCCGGAGACGACACGCATCGTGTTCCCGTTGCCCTCCGGCACGTATGTCGACACCTCGAGCTACGGATGGCGCACCGATCCATTCACCGGCGAGCAGACCTTCCATGAGGGCAGTGACTTCGCGGCCTCCGGCGGCACACCGATCCTCGCCATCGCCGACGGGACCGTTACGTTCGCCGGCCACCGCGGCGGCTTCGGCAACCTCATCATCATCGAACACACCGTCGGCGGCGAGCGCGTCGCCTCGTACTACGCACACATGTGGGATGCCGGTGTCCACGTGGTCACCGGCAGCACCGTCGCCGCAGGCCAGCACATCGGCGACGTCGGCTCCTCGGGCCGTTCGACCGGCACGCACCTGCATCTCGAGATCCATCCGGGCAGTCCCGAGAGCGCACCGGTCAACGCCGTCGAGTGGCTCGCAGAGCACAGCGCAGCTGGTCTTCAGGACGGGTCCGTCGTGCCCGCAGGGTGCATTGCAGCGACAGCATGATCACGGACGTCTTTCCGAATTTCGGTGCCGTTGGAGGCGCGGGCCGATTGAGCGACATCATCGGCGCATTGCTGATGTTCGTGCTCATCACATCGGTGTTATTGCTCGTCGTGTCCGCGGTCACGTGGGGATTGGCGGCGACGAACGGTCACTACCAGACAGCCGCCAAGGCCCGACTCGGCGTGTGGCTCTGCTGCGGCACGGCCGGGCTTGCTGGGGCGTGCGTCGCCTTGGTGAATTTCCTCCTGGGTCTCGGCGCGGGGCTCTGAGGGGCTCACGAGCTCAGGGAACCGTGGCACTCCTCTCTTTCGACATCGTTCGCTAGGCAGGGAGACTCCGTGATCGACATCGACCCGAACACCACCGGCCTGCCGGGCATCCCGCAGCTGAACGTCATCGTCGGAGCCGTCATGACGATCGGACTCATTCTGAGCGTGCTCGCGCTGATCATCTCGGCGATCGTCTGGGGCATGGGTGCGAACTCGTCGAACCCCCACCTCGCTTCACGAGGCAAGCTCGGCGTGCTGGTGTCCTGCGCTGCGGCGATCATCTGCGGCGCCGCCGTCACCCTGATCAACTTCTTCTGGAGCGTCGGTCAGACGGTCTGACTGATCTCACGCAGATCTGAGCGAACCCTCATGAGCGTTTGTGACGTGCCCGTCATCGCCTCCGTGTGTGCCGGGGTCGGTGAGGGGATTGCTTCGTTGGTAGCGGCACCTTTCGAGTGGCTCGCCTATGCGATGGGATCAGCCGCCGCCTGGTTGTTCGAAGCGGTCTGGACTGCCTTCGACAGCACGACGCTGGTCGATGTTCGGGCGCCTGGCTATGTCGATGTGTTCAACGTGCTGTTCGGCGTCGCGGTCTTCATCACACTCATCTTCTTCTGCTTCCAACTGATCACGGGGCTCGTGCGACGCGACCCTACCGCTTTGTCACGTGCCGGGCTCGGGTTGGGCAAATCGATCCTCGGGTCATTCGTCGTGATCTCACTGACCGGAATCCTGCTCGAAGTCACGGATCAACTCGCCATCGGCATCGTTCAGGCGACCGGGAACACGATGGAGGGAATCGGCGATCGGATCGCACTCCTGGTTGCCGGGCTTGCGTCGATCAACATCGTCGCCCCCGGCGTCGGTGCAATCGTCACGATCTTTTTGGCCGGACTGGTGATCAGCGCCGCTGCAATCGTGTGGTTCTCGCTCCTGATGCGAAAGGCGCTCGTGTTGGTCGCGATCGTGTTCGGCCCTATTGCGCTGGCGGGGGCGACATGGGATGCGACCAAAGGATGGTTCGGCAAGTGGGCGTCATTCGTCATCGCGCTGATCCTCTCGAAGCTGGTGCTGGTCGTCATCTTCCTGGTCGCGGTCGCGCGAGTGGCGGCGCCGATCAACGCTGACCTGGCGTCGATCAGCAACCCCATCGCCGGGATCGTGTTGATGTTGATTGCGGCATTCGCCCCATACATGACGTACAAGTTCCTCAACTTCGTGGGCATCGATATGTACCACGCCATGTCGAGCGAACAAGAGGCGAAGTCTTCACTCAATCGGCCGGTGCCTATCCCCTCCAAGCCGATAGCGGACAACGCCGCGAAGATCTTGGGACCGGGCGGGACACGTAACTCCGGCACGCCGGCTGTTACTCCAGCGGCGTCTGCGAATGGCGGAGCAGCAACGAGCGGCGCCGCGGCGGCCGGGGCTACCGGCGCGGGGGTGGCCGCCGGCGCTGCCGTCGTGCATGCCGCGGCAACAGCAGGCCCGAAGAGCGGGAAGGCCGCCGCCGGCGCCGCAGATGCGCACACGCAGAACGCTGACCAGTCGAGCGCGCAGAACCAACGGGTCGTGGGCCGCGTGCATGAGGCGACGACAGCAGTCGGGGCGCCCGGACACCACGCGTCAGCACCACACCCGCCGATGCGAGTCCCGCCACGCCAAGGAGAGTCACGACCATGACACGCTCGGAATCTGGGGCTGGCTTCGAACCGGCATCCGTGCAGTTCTCACGGCTATCACGCCGCGGCATCCTGTTGGGCCTATCGCTCCCCCAGCTCATTGCGATCGCAACCGCACTGCTGACCATCGTGATCGGGCTTTACACCTCAGGGCCAGAGGCAGTTGCATGGACATTCCCGATCTGGGGATCGGCAGTCGTCGTCGCAAGCGTCGGTGTTGGTGGCCGAAAGCTCGTCGAGTGGACGCCGGTGCTGGTGCAGTGGACGCGTCGAACGGCCTCCGGTCAGCTGACCTACTGTAAACGAATCGAGAGGCCGCGCCCCGCCGGTACCTTAGCGCTACCCGGCGATGCAGCTCGGCTGCGCGAATGGGTCGATGTCGAATCCGGCGCGGTGATGGTTCACGATCCTCACTTACAGACGTTGACTGCGGTCCTAGCGGTCTCGCATCCCGCCTTCGTGCTCCTGGACCCGGCGGAACAGCACCGACGCGTCACGGGCTGGGGTCGCGCGCTCGCGGGCGCGTGCCGCTCCGGACGCATAGCGCGGCTGCAGGTGACCGAGCGGACACTGCTCGACTCGGGCACCGGACTCGACGATTGGTGGGACCACCACGGCCTCGACGACGGCAGTTGGGCTGCGACGACGTATCGGGAATTGATCGAGCGCGCGGGACCTGCCGGAGAGCGCCACTCGACGACAATCAGCATCTCGTTGGATCTGCGCGCCGCCGGACGACAGATTCGCGCCGGCGGTGGCGGCATGCGTGGCTCGGCGGCTGTCCTTCGCCAGGAGATGGCGGCGCTCGTAGCAGCCCTCCGAAACGCCGACCTCGCCGCCGGCGAATGGCTCGGTCCGAGTGAACTCGCCGCGGTCTTGAGATCTGCCTACGATCCGGCCGCGAGTCTTCATCTGGAGCGAAGTCCTACGCTTGGGCGCTCGCTTGCTGATGCCGGCCCGGTGGCCGTGATCGAGCGCTGGGATGGACTTCGCAGCGATTCCGCGCACCACGTCGTGCTCTGGATCAGCGAGTGGCCACGATCTCAGGTGTTTCCAGGGTTCCTCGCGCCCCTCGTGCTGTCGAACGGCGTGCTTCGCAGCATCGCCCTGCATTACATTCCGGTGCGATCCGATCACGCGGCGCGAGATCTCCGGCGCAAGAAGACTGAGCTGATCAGCGACGCACACCAACGTCGCCGCATCGGACAGATCGAAGATGCTGCCGCGACCGCCGAGTACGACGACGTGCTGCAGCAGGAAGCGGACCTGACGGCTGGACATGGCGTCTTACGTGTGATCGGCCTGATCGGCATCTCCGCTCCCACCCTCGCCGAACTCGATGTGGCCGTTGCGGCCGTCGAGCAAGCTGCCATCCAGGCTTCCTGCGAGACACGAAGACTTTTCGGCCAGCAGGCTCAGGCGTTCAGTGCGGCCGCGTTGCCGCTGTGCCGCCCCGCATGAGGTGGCGTACCTCTCTTTTGACTCGGAATGGAGAGCGTCATGGAACCTGAAGGATCGACTCAGCGCATCGGCGCCGACGCTTCGGCCGCGATGAAGCAGCTCGCTCACGCGACGATCGCGATCGATGATCCCGCCGATCTTTACCCACTGGTCGGCGATCTGCTCGGCTCTCTGCGATCGCTCGTGCAGGTCGCTGATCAACTCGCACATGCGCATATGCGCCACCGCGGTCGTGCGCGCAGCGACGACGACCCGGCGCTCGGTGGACAAGAGGCGGATGAGACCGCGTGGGCACTCGTGCGCGTGCGGGAACTGCTGGATGCCGCCGAAAATGCCACGGAGCTCGCCTCGGAGAGCGCTGGGCAGGTTGCCTGGCTGCCGGCCGACAAGAGTGAGCGATGGCTCAGCGTCGTGCTGCTCCAGGGTGAGCAGGCGGCTGAGACGCTCGACATCCTCGACCGTTCCGGCGCCCAGGCCGCGATCCACCACCTCGCACACTGGGACGCGGGCGACGAGACAACCGAGGCGGCACTCAACGACGGTTACATCTACGACGGCATCCCGACCTGCCGGACCGACCACACCGCTGAAGATCGCGCGTCGGGCTACGCGCTCATCAGCAACCCCACACTGCGCTACGTCTCGCTGCTGCGTCGATTTCCGCAAATTCCAGACCCTGATCTCGTCGCCGTCCCGTCGGCCGCGGCTCCGGCTGCGCCGGAGCGCGCATCGGCCTTCCCCTCCTGGAGTTCTGCGCATTGGGGCCACCATCGAACGCCGGCGAGGAGCATCGCGCTATGAAGAGCGACGAACGGCTTCATGCCGCGACGCTGATCAACCCGCACGGCGAGCATCGACGCCAACGCCGCACTCGTGAGCGGCTGGCAAACCAACGAGTAGCCGACGCGCGCAAGCAGCACGCGCACGAATCGAAGGAGCGGTGGGCGGCCGAACGCGCCGACGCCCGCGCATCCGGTTACCTGCCCGCAGCTGGAGAGGCCGGGCCCGCCGCCCTGCGGATGCCGCGTCGCCTGCGCCTACCCAAGCATCAGGACACCTCAGCGACCCTGGCCGGCCACTACCCATTCCTTGCTGAAGCGGGACTGGGCCCGGCCGGAGTCTTCGTTGGTCAGGATCTCTACTCCGGAGGATCATTCGTCTACGACCCATGGGTGCTGTATCAGCGCGGTCTCATCACCGCACCGAACATCGTCCTCGCAGGCATCGTCGGCTCGGGAAAGTCCTCCCTGGCCAAGTCCCTCTACACCCGTTCCCTTCCGTTCGGTCGACGTGTCTACGTCCCCGGTGACCCGAAGGGCGAGCACACCGCGGTCGCGGAGGCTGTTGGCGGGCGGGCCATCGTTCTCGGCCACGGGCTCCGCAACCGCCTGAACCCGCTCGATGAAGGCCACCGGGCGAACGCGTTGTCCGACGCCGAATGGTCCGCGCAGGTCGCTGCTCGTCGCCGCGATTTGATCGGCGCGCTGGCAGAGACCGTGCTCGAGCGATCACTCACGCCAGTTGAACACACCGCCGTCGACGTGGCGCTCACGGATGTCGTCCGCAGCGCCGAGGTCCCGATTCTGCCGATGGTCGTCGATCGCATCCTCTCGCCGGCCACCTCCGACGGGGGTGACCGGCGCCTGGCCGAGGACGGGCGTCTGGTCGGGCACGCGCTCCGCCGGCTGGTCGCGGGTGACCTTGCTGGACTCTTCGACGGGCCGTCAACGGTGCGGTTCGACCCGTCTCTACCAATGGTGTCGCTGGATCTGTCTCGCGTGGCCGAGAACTCGACGCTGATATCGGTCCTGATGACGTGCTCATCGGCCTGGATGGAGGCCGCGCTGGCCGATCCAAACGGAGGTCAACGCTGGGTCATCTACGACGAGGCGTGGCGCTTGATGGCGTATCCGTCACTGCTTCGTCGGATGGACGCCCAGTGGCGACTCGCGCGTCACTTCGGCATCGCGAACATGCTCGTCTTTCACAAGCTCTCCGATCTGGACAACGTCGGCGACTCCGGATCGGCGATGCGCGCGCTCGCATCGTCGCTGCTCGCCAACGCCGAAACCAGAATCGTCTACCGGCAGGAACCCGATCAGCTCGGATCGACCGCCGCCGCGCTCGGACTCACCCGCACAGAGATGAACCTGCTCCCTTCCTTGGGAACGGGGCAAGGACTGTGGCGAGTCAAAGACCGCAGCTTCGTCGTCCAGCACCAACTTCACCCCGAAGAACTCGCCGTCTTCGACACCACCGCTCGCATGACGGCATAGCCGCAGGCCGACCCGACGTACCCGACGCGCCTGCTCAACAGTAGGAGGAATCACATGTCCGACTCGTTCTCCGAAGACCGCCTCGCCCGGATCAGTCTCGCCGCCGCATCCGAACCCGGCGACACCGTCACCGGAACACTCGTCGCTCGCATCGGTGCGATCGATACGCTGGCACTGGTCGCATCCGAGGCCTCGTTGCCCACCTCCATCGACCCCGCTGAAGGCAGTCTCTGGCGTCGACGTCTCGCACCGCGCGTGGACCCTGGACAGGTGGACCGCATCCGAGAGGAGATGGATCGCCGAGCGCTCACCATGCTCACGACCGAAGATCTCGAGTGGCCGGCTGAACTTCAGCAGCTCGGATCTCGAGCTCCTCTCGCGCTTTGGCTCAGCGGACGACCCAGTCGCCTCGAAGGGCTCACCGCGAGTCGAATCACGCTCGTCGGCGCACGCGCCGCAACAAGTTACGGCGAGCACATCACGATGGAGCTTGCCGCTGACCTCGCCTCTCAGGGCCGAGTGATCTATTCAGGGGGCGCCTACGGCATCGACGGCGCCGCGCACAACGCCGCAACGGCAGCTCGACCCGGATCGACCGTGGCAGTGCTCGCGTCGGGACTCGATCGCTACTATCCCGCCGGCAACCAGCAATTGTTCGAACGGATTCAGGATGCCGGTGGGCTCCTGATCAGCGAACTCCCACCAGGGGCCGCGCCCACGCGTTGGCGATTCTTGCAACGCAACCGGCTGCTCGCGGTGCTGAGCGGCGCCACCATCGTCGTCGAGGCCGGCTACCGCTCCGGATCGCTCAACGTAGCCGGAGAAGCTCACTCTCTCGGGAAGCCGATCGGAGCTGTTCCAGGTCCAGTAACGAGCCCCGCGAGCGCCGGCTGTCACCGGCTGCTGCAAGAAGGCATCGCGACGATCGTCACCGACACTCGCGACGCGATCGACCTTCTGGATTCGACGAACACCGCTGGACCGGATCGGCCCTTCAACGTCGCCACCGTGGCACGGCGCACCCATCGACTTGAGCCGGACATCAGCCTCTGACGACAGAGTCGACCGAAGACGAGGTGATGGCGGGATGAACACGCCGCGGCCGTCCGGAGGTTTCGGCGACGAGCTGACGAACCTCGGTCTCGGAATCTTTGTCGGAGGTGTCGGCCTCGCCGCGACTCTGCGTGGCGCAGGTTCCGTCGCCGCATGGATCACGGGCATCGACCAGCCCGCCGCCGGCGTAGGCGGTGGGATCGCGGTGCTGCTCAATCCAGGTGACCCCAGCATCGCGCTGGAGGCCCCAGGCCTACATCCAGTCGTCTATTGGATCTGTGCAGGGGTTCTCCTCGCCGCGGCAGGCGCTCTCGGTGTTCTCATCTGGCGGCTGCTGCGCGGGCAGCGTCGCAACGGTTCGGTCAACGTGCACCACCTCGAAGGGGTAGCCGGCCGGAACGATGTCGCAAAGGCCGCATCGCGAAACGCACTAATTCGCCGCGCCGAGCACCTGAGGCCGTCCCTGGCTCATGCGACGGCCGGGGACATCGGATACCTCATCGGCCACTCGCGATCATCCGCGATCTGGGCGAGCGTCGAGGACTCGATCCTCGTCATCGGTCCCCCACGCTCAGGCAAAGGCGCACACCTCGTCATCAACGCGATCCTCGACGCCCCAGGTGCCGTGGTCACCACATCCACTCGCCCTGACAATCTGACCGCCACGTTCCGCGCACGTCAACGGATCGGGCCTGTCGCCGTGTTCGATCCGCAGCAGCTGGCGGCGGGCGTGCCGGCCGGTCTTCGGTGGTCGCCCATTCGAGGCTGTGAGAACCCGCTGACCGCGATGATCCGTGCCGCCGGCTTGGCCTCTGGCACCGGTCTCGCTGCCGGAGGCGTTGAATCCGGCGGCTTCTGGGAGGCCAAGACCCGCACCGCGCTCCAGTCACTCCTGCACGCAGCCGCGCTTGCCGGGCGACCGCCGAGCGAACTGTTCCGCTGGACGCTTGACCCTGCCGCCGCCGCGGATGCCGTTGCCATTCTCACCAACGATCCCCGCGCCGCGACCGGCTGGGCCGACTCCCTACAAGCGATGCTCGAGTCCGATCCCAGAACGCGGGACTCGATCTGGCAGGGCGTCTCCCTCGCACTCGGAGCACTCGCCGACCCGCGGGTACTCGCCGCCGTGTCTCCAGGCGAGGGCGAGTCATTCGATCCGGAATCGTTCCTGCAGAGCAACGGCGCCCTCTTCCTTCTGGCTACGGGCGCTGGCGCCAACAACTCCGCTGCGCTCGTCGCCGCGTTCGTGGAAGATGTCGTCGAATCGGCACGAAGGATCGCCGCACGAAAACCTGGGGCGCGCCTGGATCCCCCGCTACTGCTGGCACTCGACGAGATCGGCAACCTCGCCCCGCTCCCCTCACTGCCGACGCTGATGGCTGAAGGCGGCGGCACGGGAATCACCACCATGCCGGTGCTGCAGTCACTCACCCAGGCGCGGTCGAAATGGAGCGACAACGCAGCAGGTGCGATCTGGGATGCGTCAATCGTGAAGGTGATCTTGGGCGGCGGATCCAACTCACGGGATCTGCAGGACCTTTCGACGCTCATCGGCGACCGAGATGACGTCACCGACTCGGTGACTGTCGGCGAACGCGGATCGCGATCATCGCAACGGTCGATCCGCCGCGTCGCGATCATGCCGCCGGACGTCATTCGCACAATCCCATTCGGCACGGGACTCGTGTTGTTCCGCGCCGCCCCGCCCATCGTGACCCAGCTGCGCACCTGGACGTCGCGCCGCGATGCAAAGGCCCTTCTGGCTGATCGCTCGGCCATCGAGACGCTGCTCAGGCAGCATCCCGAACTCAACCCTGGCCAGACATCCGCGGAGGACGACGCAACGGCGTGACGGCGTTCGCCCACACCCAGCAGCGCAGCTCCTTGTCACCGATGTGAAACAGCACCCCACAGGCGATGTCGTTCCACACGACCACCGTCCCCTCGACGCGCATCGCATGCGGTCCGAAACGCACCCACGCACTGCACGGCTTCGGCTGCGGATCACGCGTCTCCGGCAGAGTGTCAGCTTGCCGCTCCCTGGGCGTCAGCGATTGGAGCGGATTCTCAGACGCGATGCGGGCGAGGATTTTGTCGTCCATGAGCCGATCGAAATGCCCTGCGTATCGTTTGCTCGTCCCTATGGTCGGACCTCCTCTCCGGCCGAGCATGAGATTACGAGCAGCCACCGACGTACGGTTGGCGGCGGAGCGGCGGGCACACCTTCTGGGTAGAGCGAGTCACCAGGCCCGCACCGACGCAAGGATCAGTCCGATGACTCTTCACACCCAACAGTCGATCTCCGGCTTCATCGCCTCGGAACCGCAGCAGTCCGTCACGGCGAACGGCGACACTCGCCTTTACGTGCGAATCGGCCAGCCGCACTTCCGCCGCAACGAAGACGGCACGTTCACCGAGCTCGAACCGAGCTTCCACGACATGGTCGCCTACCGCGCCACCGCCGAACGCGCACTCACTCGCGTCGCCAAGGGTGACAGCTTCATCGCGGAAGGCTACACACGCACCTTCCCGATCGAACGCGACGGCGAAGTCGTCGAAGCAGAAGAGTTCGTCGCCAAGAAGCTCGGCCACGACCTCGCGCGCACCAACTACGACGTCGATCGCACGCGGCGACCAGCAACACCGGCGCGAGAAGCCCTTGGACATCAGATGCCGACCGCCGAACCCGTTCGAGCCAGCGTGAACACACTCGGGCTCTAACCAGTCTCAATGACATCCGCGGCCATGGCATCCGTCGGCGACGAGCCAGATCCGGCCTATAGCGCCGAGAGTTTCGACGACAATGACGGAGCAAGCTCCTCCGAGCCACCGCGACCGGTGAACTGGAATCTGCTCACGGCCGACGAAGCCGAGTTCGAATGGATCCGGTTGAACCGGTGGGTGAACTGGCTGCGCAGAACCTACGGACTCTCTGCCTCTGTTGTGCCACCGCTATGGCACCGGCATCCCGAACTGGTCTGGGAACTGTCCGCACTCCACCTGCACTGGCTGTGTGCATACGAACCCGACCAACACGCCTCTGCCCCGTTCGGGTGGCACCACGACTTCGCAGACGCCCGACAGCGTCTTCACGACTGGATCAGTGCGTGCGGGACGCGGCTCGACACGGATCGTGCGACACGCCAGACCTGCTGGCCAGGAGAACCCCCGCCGATCGCGCCACAAGACGCCAAGATCGTGAATCGCGACGTGGACTTCGTCGAGTTCGTCCTCGATGACATAGATCGACGACGGGAGGCCGAGCGACTATTCTTCGAGACGGCGAGCAGAGCTGCTGGTGCTACGAACCGCACTAAAACACCATTCGCACGCGTGACGTCATCGGAGCTGTAAGTGTCGTGTCTGGGCGGACGGTTTGTTACGTCATCGGAGCTTTGCGTGCGGCGCGCTAAAGCCGACTCTATGAAGTAGCAGCCCGCTCTATTGTCTTTGATGCGCGTTCAGCACTCGGCGATACCTGCGCGCGATTCAGGTTCTATTCGTCGTTTTCTCAACCGTCTCCGGCACGCTGGGTCATAGCGCAGCAGCGTCATCGCGGCAGAGTCCCCACCACCACCAGATCGATGCCGACGGCTTGGGCGATCTGCGCACTGGGATGGTCGTACGCGGTGGCCATCGCGATCGGCTGGCGCTTCGCCTTCTGATCCGCCAGACGCGCGAACGTTATCCGTGGCAGCGGAATCGGATGCGGCTGCGCGCTCACAGCGCCGGCTCGTTCCATACGAGTCGTATCAGTGCACCTCCAGAAGGCTGATTGGCAGTGAGTCGCGCGAGAACGATCTGCGCGGCAAGCACTGGAAGCGAGCCGTCGAACGACTCGGTGCGCACGACTAGATCCGCCCGACCGCCCGCATCATGTCCTCGGCAACCCGCTCGGGAGCACCTTCGCCACTAATCTCGACGATCAGCCCGCGTCTGCCATACTCCTCGACGATTGGGGCGGTCTCGCGTTCGTATATCTGCAACCGGCGTAAGACGACGTCAGGACTGTCGTCCGATCGCCCGTCGGTCGTTGCCCGGTCGGTCAGACGCGAAATGAGTGTGGCTCTGCTCGCCGCCAATACAAATACCCGGTCAATTCCGATTGAAGCTTCTGACAGAAGCTTGTCGAGATCGCCTATCTGCGCGCGCGTACGCGGGTAGCCATCGAGAATGAACCCTAGTTGAGCATCCGCGGCCGCTAATCGGTCAGCGAGCACAGCGGTGGTGATGTCGTCCGGAACGTACTCGCCCGTATCAATGAGAGCTTGAAGCTCCCGTCCGAGCGCTGTCTGGTCTCTAATCTGGCGACGGAACATGTCGCCTGTGCTGATCGCGGGCACCGATAGCGTCGAAGAGAGCAGCCGTGCCTGGGTACCTTTGCCGACGCCCGGAGGTCCCATCAAGATGATTCTGAACACAAGACTCCCTATTTATTGATGCGGTTTGCTGGTTGGTAGACACTCGGTCGCAGTAATCGGCGAGGTGACATCTAGACAGAAAGATGGGTGGACACTCGTTCCATCCGCGACAGGCGCAGCCAGGTCTCCACGACGGTGTCGGGGTTGAGTGACATGGATTCGATGCCCTGGGCGACGAGCCATTCGGCGAGGTCGGGGTGATCGCTCGGGCCCTGGCCGCAGATGCCGATGTACTTGCCGGCTCGGCGGGCGGCGTCGATGGCCATCGAGAGCATCTTCAGCACGGCCGGGTCGCGTTCGTCGAACGTGGCGGCGACCAGTCCGGAGTCGCGGTCCAGGCCCAGGGTGAGCTGGGTCATGTCGTTGGACCCGATCGAGAAGCCGTCGAAGTACTCGAGGAATTCGTCGGCCAGGACTGCGTTGGAGGGCAGCTCGCACATCATGATGACGCGCAGGCCGTTCTCGCCGCGGCGCAGCCCGTTCTCGGCGAGCAGTTCGATGACCGCGTGCGCCTCGCCGACGGTGCGGACGAACGGGACCATGATCTCGACGTTGGTGAGGCCCATCTCGTCGCGGACGAACTTCAGCGCTTCGCACTCCATGTCGAAGCATTCGCGGAAGTCCTTCGAGATGTACCTGGAGGCGCCGCGGTACCCGATCATCGGGTTCTCCTCGTGCGGCTCATACAGTTCGCCGCCGATCAGGTTGGCGTACTCGTTCGACTTGAAGTCGGACAGGCGCACGATGACCTTCTCGGGGGCGAATGCGGCGCCGAGCATCGAGACGCCCTCGGCGACGCGCTGCACGAAGTAGTCGCGCGGCGACGGGTAGGCGGCGATCCGCTCGGCGATCTCGGCTTTCAGCGCCGGTTCGAGGGTGTCGAAGTTGAGGAGGGCGCGCGGGTGGATGCCGATCTGCCGGTTGATCACGAACTCGAGCCGCGCGAGCCCGACGCCCTTGTTCGGCAGCTTCGAGAACGCGAACGCCTGGTCGGGGGTGCCGACGTTTAGCATGATCTTCGTCGGCGATTCGGGCATCTCGTCGAGCTTGGTGATCACCTCGTCGAAGGCGAGGATGCCGTCGTAGACGAAGCCGTTGTCGCCTTCGGCGCACGAGACGGTGACCTCGCGGCCGTTTTCGAGTGCGATGGTCGCGTCGCCGGTGCCGACGACGGCGGGGATGCCGAGCTCACGCGCGATGATCGCGGCGTGGCACGTGCGTCCGCCGCGGTTGGTGACGATCGCCGAGGCGAGCTTCATGATCGGCTCCCAATCGGGGTCGGTCATGTCTGCCACGAGCACGTCTCCCTTGGTGAACTCGTTCATCTGGGCGAGCGAAGTCATCACCCGCACCGCACCGGCACCGATCTTCTGCCCGATCGCGCGGCCGATCGTGATCACGGTGCCGGGTTCCTCGAGCACGAACCTGCGGGTGACGTTGCCGTCCGCACGGGAGACCACGGTCTCCGGGCGGGCCTGCAGGATGTAGAGCTTGCCGTCGACGCCGTCCTTGCCCCACTCGATGTCCATCGGACGCCCATAGTGGTCTTCGATGATCAGCGCCTGCCGGCCGAGCTCCTCGACCTCGGCGTCGGTGATGCTGAACTGCGCGCGCTGTGCGGGCGGCACGTCGGTGAACACGGTGCTGGCCCCGGCCGAGGTGCCGTCGGCGTAGACCATCTGCACGGCCTTCTCCCCCACCGACCGCTTCAGGATCGCCGGGCGCCCCTCGCGGAGGGCGGGCTTGTAGGCGTAGAACTCGTCCGGGTTCACCGCGCCCTGCACCACGGCCTCGCCGAGCCCGTACGAGCTCGTGATGAACACGGCACGGTCGAAGCCCGATTCGGTGTCGACGGTGAACAGCACGCCCGAGGCCCCGACATCCGATCGGACCATCCGCTGGATGCCGGCGGACAGTGCGACGTCGTGGTGGTCGAAGCCGTGGTGCACCCGGTAGGCGATTGCGCGGTCGTTGTAGAGCGAGGCGAAGACGCTGCGTACCGCGGCGAGGATGTTGTCGATGCCGCTGATGTTCAAGAACGTCTCCTGCTGACCCGCGAACGACGCGTCCGGCAGGTCTTCGGCCGTCGCGCTGGAGCGGACCGCCCACGACACCGAGCCACTCTCGCGCCCAGCAAGCAGCCAGTAGGCGTCTCTGATATCAGCTTCTAGCTGAGGGGGCAGCGGCTGGTTCTCGATCCACTCGCGCACATTCGCGCCGACGCGGGCAAGCTCCGCGACGTCGGTCACATCCAGGGCCTCGACGGTGGCTTTGATCCGCTCATACAGACCGTCGGCGGCGAGGAAGTCGCGGTATGCGTCGGCGGTCGTCGCGAACCCGCCCGGCACGCTCACTCCCGCGCCGGACAAATTGCTGACCATCTCGCCGAGGGAGGCGTTCTTGCCGCCGACCTGGCCGACGTCGTGCATGCCGATCTCGGTGAACCAGAGGATGTTGTTCGTCATTTCGTGTCCCGATCTGTTGGGTTGGGCGCGCGAGGCGATGGATGGATTTCGGCTTAGGAGCGGAGGCGCATGGACTGCATGATCACGGCCGACATCTCTTCGACGGATTTCGTGGAGGAGTTGAGGAACGGCACGCGGTTGCGGCGGTAGAGGTCTTCGGCGCGGCGCAGCTCGAGGGTGCACTGCGCGAGGCTCGAGTACGTCGAGCTGGGTCGGCGTTCGTGGCGCACCTGGCTGAGGCGCAGCGGCGTCGTGGTGAGTCCGAAGCATTTGTCGACGTAGGGACTGACCGTGCGCGGCAGCCCGTCGGAGGGGAAGTCGTCGTCGGTCAACGGGTAGTTCGCGACCAGCAGCCCGTACTGCAAGGCGAGGTACATCGTCGTGGGCGTTTTTCCGCATCGGGAGGGGGCGATGATGATGACGTCGGCGATGTCGAGCGCCCGCATGCTCTGCCCGTCGTCGTGCTCAATCGCGTATTCGACAGCGCGCATGCGCGCGAAGTACCGCTCAATGTCACCCACACCGTGGTACTGGCCGAGCTGCTCGGATGCCGTACTGCCCAGCGCCGCCTCGAGCTCACGCAGGTGCCCGCCAAGCAGGTCGATGACAACGGCCTCCGAGGCGGTCAGCTCGGCGAGGATCTCAGCGGACTTGACCGTTGCGAAGACGATGGGCTCGGCACCGTCGGCTTTTGCGTGCTGGATGTCGCGGACGACGTTACGCGCACCCTCGACGGTGTCGATGAACGGAATCGTATGGCGCTGGAACGTGACACCGGGGAAGTTGGCGAGCAGCGCGCTGCCGAGTGTCTCAGCGGTGATGCCGGTGCTGTCGGACACGAAATAGGCGGGGCGCGCAGGCGCTGTGGGGTGGAGCGGAGTCAGATCAACAATGAAGCCGTTGATAACGGTCCCTACGTCGCGGATGTGAGGGGGCGCATGGAGTGTGGACGCAAATCGATCGCGAAGTTGGCGAACAGAGGGAGGAGTTCTCCGCCGGGGCAGGAGGTTCACGGGTCATCGTCGGCGATCGGCGAGGTATTGCAGCTGCGCTGCTGTCGATGCTTCGGCGGCGAGCCTCAATTCATCCGAAACCTCCGGATAGACCGCGTCGGTTATCGCGGAGATCACCGATTGATCCTTCAATTGGTGCGGGTCGAGTTGAACAAGTGCCGCGGAAATATGAGCGAGGCGGTCGCGCCGGTGCGCAAGGTATTCGTCGGCGATCACTCGAAGGCTCGGCAGGGCCGGACCATGCGCCGGAAGAACGAGCTGCGCATCGTCGAGGGCACGCAAAGACTCGAGAGAGGTCAGGTAATCGCGGACCGCGTTCTCCGACTGCGCGAGAATAGTGAAACCTCGGCCAAGAATGGTGTCGCCGGTCAGAATGGAGCCGGTCCGGTCCTGGCTACCAACGGCTCGATCGTCGGGCAGTTGAAAACACACCGAGTCTGAGGTGTGCCCTGGTGTGGCGATCACGACGATGCGCGCACCCGCGCTAACGATTGTTTCGCCGTCGCGAAGAGCACCAGCACCTATACACAGCGTTGGTTCCCACGCGCGCACTGACGCTCCCGTGCGCTCCGACAGTTCTGTCGCCGACTCAGCGTGGTCGTGGTGGTGGTGCGTGAGAAGTACTAGGTCGACAGGTCCCAATGCTTCAATTCGATTAATGTGCCCGCGGACTGACGGTCCCGGATCGACGACGACCGCAGTTCTCGATCCGGGTGCGCGAATAACGTATGTGTTGGTTCCGTCAAGCGTCATCGGTCCCGAATTGGGTGCCACCAGGCAGGTAGCGAGCGTGCTCCGTTGTTCCGACACGACTATCTTTCGAGGACGACGGCGAGGCCCTGGCCGACGCCGATGCAGATCGCGGCGACCGCGACCCCGCCGCCCCGCCGCTTGAGCTCGTGCGCGGCATGCCCGATGATCCGGCCGCCCGACGCACCGAGCGGGTGGCCGATCGCGAGCGCCCCACCGTGCATGTTGACTTTGGCAGGATCTAGGTCGGGCCACCCGGCGATGCAGGCCAGCGACTGCGACGCGAAGGCCTCGTTCATCTCGACGACATCGACATCCGCCCACGTCTTGCCGGCCCGGGCGAGTGCCTTGTTCGCGGCCTCGATCGGCGCGATCGGAAACTGATCGGGGTCCACGCCGTGGGATGCCCGGCTCACGATGCGGGCCAGGGGCTCCTCATCGAGCGCCCCCTCGGCCCCGACGAGCACCGCCGACGCGCCGTCGTTGATCGGCGACGCGTTGCCGGCGGTGACCGTGCCGTCGGCGGCGAACAGCGGCTTAAGTCCTGCAAGCTTCTCGACCGAGCTGTCGGCCCGGATGCCCTCGTCGCGTGCCAGCTCGGCACCGGGCACCTGCACGACCTCGCCGTCGTAGATGCCGTCGGCCCATGCTTGGGCGGCGAGGCGATGCGAGCGCACCGCGAACTCGTCCTGCGCGTCGCGGCTCAGGTTCCACTCGCCGGCGATCTGCTCGGCCGATTCGCCGTTGCTGATCGTCCAGTGCTTCGGCAGCGCCCGGTTGGTCATCCGCCAGCCGATCGCGGTGTTCCACATCGTCTGGTTGCCGACAGCCGGGTACGGCTTGGCCGACTTCTCCACGACGTACGGCGCGCGGCTCATCGACTCGACGCCACCCGCCAGCACGAGTTCGGCATCGCCCGACTCGATCGCCCGTGACGCCTGGATGACGGCCTCCACCGACGATGCGCACAGCCGGTTGACGGTGACCCCGGTCACCGAAGTCGGAAAGCCCGCGAGCAGCGCGCCGAAGCGCGCGACGTTGCGGTTGTCTTCGCCGGCCTGGTTCGCGTCGCCGAAGATCACATCCTCGATCCGAGCCGGGTCAAGGCCCGTCCGCTCGATGATCGAGCGCATCACCACGGCGGCCAGGTCGTCAGGACGGACGCCGGCGAGCGCCCCGCCTGCCCGTCCGAATGGGGTGCGAACGGCGTCGTAGGCGAATGAGGCGGTCATCTATTTCCTTCTACTTGGAGGGACTCTAACGAAGCCGCGATCCTGCGATACGCGGTCGGCCGATCAGCGCTCGCTGACCTTGCCGAACAGTCGCGCGATGGGCGCGAGCACGAGCGGGCGTGCGGCGACCCACGCGGCGGCGATGACGACGAGCGAGGCGACGAACAGCCAGAACCCGAGCCAGTTGTCCGCGTACGCGTTCGGATCCACGGAGCCCTGGGAGGCGTACATGTGGTTCAGGTTCCGTAGCGCGCCGGTCGCGAGGACGAGGAACACGTGGATGGCGATGAACACGACGAAGTACAGCATCACCGGGAAGTGGATCGCCCGAGCCCACTCGACCGGGTAGACGCGGGACAGCGTCTTGGCATTCTTGGGCCAAATGCCCGACATCCGCACCCCGGTGATGATCGCCAGCGGGGCGGCGAGGAACACGGTCGCGAAGTAGGCGAGCTGCTGCAGCGAGTTGTAATTCACCCACCCGTTCTCGGTCGGCCAATCCAGCGACACGTACTGCAGCGCCGCGCTGATCGCGTTCGGGAACACTTCCCACGACGTCGGCACGATCTTCATCCACTGCCCGGTGACGAACAACAGCACCACGAAAATCACACCATTGACGATCCAAAGGATATCCAGCGACTGGTGGAACCACAGATTGATCGAGATCTTCCGGCTTAGGTTCCACTGCGGCGACCAATAGGCCGGCGGTCGCGATTGGTTGCGCACCTGTAGGCCCGACCGGATGATCAGCACCATCAGGAACACGTTGAAGAAGTGCTGCCATCCGAGCCACGGCGGGATGCCGACCGGCGCCCCCTCGGGCAGGTGATACTCGCCGGGGTAGGTCCCGACGAACTCCTGCAACGGCTCGAGACTGAGCAGCCACCGCACGGCGAGCACCGCCATTGCGGCGGCGAACAACAGCCCCGCTCCTCCGACGATCGCGGCCCCGGCCCACTGGACCTTCGTGAAGGGTCCGTAGCGCTGCGGTGGGGGCTTCACCGTCGCGGCGGCACGGCCGCCCGAGCCGGGGAAGACTGTGCGGGTGAACGGGAGCGGGACGGAAACGTCGGAGACGGATGCCGCGACCTGCACGACCTCGACCGACATCGGTCGCCCGCCTTCGACCGTCTCGATCGCGATCTGCTGCGAAGCACCCGATGTAGGTGCTTCGGGCGAAGTCGCCTTCGACGGTGCGGGTGCTGTGGTGCCAACGGTGAATGTTGTCACGGCCGTCGCAAATCCTTCGCGCGGCCAGGGCTCTCCGCCGGCCACCCTCGGTAGTCCGCGGCGCAGTCGGGAATGCTCCCCCGTCGCCAACCGTCCGGCATCGAGAGCTGAGCCGGCGGCTTGCGACCGCGGAACGGTGCCGGCGGGCGCGGCGGGCTGCGCGGTGGTGGCGACACTGACGAGAGCGGGAGCGGGCGCGACAGGCGTTTCGGCTCGCCGCGCGCGTTCAGCGGCCGGGAGTGCAGAGACGGTGGATGCAGGCGGCCAAGGCTCCCCACCGGGAACTCGCGGCAGCCCGCGACGGATCCGGAACTGCTCCGCTGTCGCCGACCGTCCATCTACGGCGCTTGCGGGGGCGTTTCGCGACAGCAGAGAAGTCCCGACCGATGACGCGGTGGGCGGCGCGGCGGGGTGGGCGGGCGCTTCGGCTGCCTTTGCTGGCTCGACGACCGGTTGGGACGCGACGTCAACGACCTGCGACACCGACTCCGCGACAGGCGCGGCAACGTCGGCCGGTGGCCATGGGTCGCCGCTGGGTCGCCGGGGCAGTCCCCTCCGCACGGTCGTTCCGAATGTCGCCACTACGCCTTCTTCGCCTCGATGGCCGCGATGAGCTGCGGAACCACAGTGAACAGATCGCCGACCACGCCGAAGTCGGCGATGTCGAAGATCGGGGCATCCGCGTCTTTATTGATTGCGACGATCGTCTTGGCAGTCTGCATTCCCGCCCGGTGCTGAATCGCGCCCGATATTCCGAGTGCGACATACAACTGAGGCGATACCGAAACGCCTGTCTGCCCGACCTGGGCGGTCTGCGGGATGTAACCGGCGTCGACCGCCGCGCGCGATGCGCCCACCGCCGCACCGAGCGCGTCGGCCAGCTCCTCGACCAGCACGAACTGCTCGAGCGATCCGAGTCCGCGACCGCCCGAAACCACCTTCGTCGCACCACGCAGCTCCGGCCGCGTGGAGGCCACCACCGCTTCGGCGAATGACACGATCGTCGCGGCAGCCGCTCCTGAGGCGGTGACGGTGAGCGGCTCGACCGTGGGCGAGGCCACTGCTTCGGCGCGCGCCTCAATGGCGCCCTGCCGGACGGTAATCACCAGCGCGCCCCACGTCGCGGCCGAATCGAGGTTGTACGACCCTCCGTAGACCGAATGATTCGCCACGACGCCCTCGTCGTCGCGGGACACTCCGATGACGTCGACGCAGAGCGCGGAGCGCGTACGCGCGGCGAATCTGCCCGCGGCATCCCGGCCCTCGATCGAGTTGGAGATCAGCACCGCGTCGGGCCGGACGAGATCGGCCGCGCCGGCAAGGGCGTCGACGATCGGCACGGTCAGGGCCGACGCCTCCAATTCGGAAACCAGCACGATCGCGGCGCCCAACGCACCGGCCGCCTCGGCCGCCGCAGCACCTTGACCGGGCGCCGTCACAATCAGGGCGACGGGCGTACCCACCGCAGCGGCGGCGCCCAGCAGGCCCGCGGCGCTCTTGGCGAGCTGACCGCTCGGCATCACATCCACCAGGACGAGAATCGAGTCCTCCGCAAAATCAGTCATCGCTCGCTCCTCACACCAGTCGGTTCTGCGCGAGGAAGTCGGCAAGCTTCTCGCCCGCGTCACCCTCGTCGACGATCTTGACTCCGGCGGCGCGCGGAGGCTTCTCGGCTATCGAAATCACGATCGAGCGGGCCGCGCCAGCATCGACAGGGTCGACTCCGAGGTCGGCCAGAGACAGCGTCTGGAACTGCTTCTTCTTCGCGGCCATGATGCCCTTGAAGTTCGGAAATCGTGCGTCGGGCATGCGCTCGGTGACCGAGATCACCGCCGGAAGCGGCGCCGATATCCGCATGGTTCCAGCATCCGTCGCCCGCTCCCCCGATACCGAGTTGGCGGATATCTCCACCGAGGTCAACGCGGTCGCCTGCGGAACTCCGAGCAGCTCGGCCACCATGGCGGGAATGACACCGCCCGATCCGTCGGTGGACAGATTGCCCGCGATGACCAGGTCGTACCCGGTGCGCTCGATGGCCTTCGCCAGCACCTCGGCCGTCAGCCCCAGGTCGGCCCCGAGCAGTCCCTCATCCGCGACATGAACCGCGCGGGAAGCGCCCATGGCGAGTCCCTTGCGGATCGTAGCGGCCGAACCCTCCGGAGCCATCGACACCACGATGACCTCCGTGCCGGCGTTCTTGTCGGCATAGCTCAGCGCGACCTCCAGCGCCCGCTCGCCGATCTCATCGATCACCGCCTCGCTCGCTCCGCGGTCGGCGAGCCCGGTCTCCAGTGAGAGCTTTCGATCCCCGTACGTATCGGGAACCTCCTTGACCAGCACGATGATTCTCATCGATATCTCCTCGAATCTCGGAACATAGGTCTAAATCTCCCCGGCCGCGATGAGTTCACGCAGTCGGAACTTCTGGATCTTCCCGCTCTGGGTCATCGGAAGCGACTCCTGAACGATCAAGCGCTCGGGGAGGTAGTGCTTGGACAGACCTCGGTCGAGCAGATAGCGCGACAGGCCGGCGAGATCGTCGGCCTGCCCGTCGTGGAACACCACGACCGCGCAAGCCCGCTCGCCCAGCCGCTCGTCGGGCGTACCGACGATCGCGACGTTGAGGATGGCCGGGTGGTCGAAGAGCAGCGTCTCGACGTCGGTGACCGGGATGTTCTCGCCACCGCGAATCACGATGTCCTTCGATCGTCCGCGCAGCGACACCCAGCCGCGCTCATCGAGCACCGCGGTGTCGCCAGTACGGAACCACCCGTCTGCGGTGAACGACGCCGCCGTCGCGTCGGGCCGTTCGTAGTAGCCGAGAAAGAGCGACGGACCCTTCACGAGCAGCTCTCCCACCGCTCCGGTCGCGACGTCGCCGTCTTCGGCATCGACGACTCGTGCGGCAGACCCCGCAAACACCGACCCGTCTGTTTGCAGGATGTCGTCGGGTTCGGACGGCGTGCATGCGATGGTGATGCTGCACTCGGTCATCCCCCACGCAGGCGCGACGTAAGCCCCGAGCGCTTCCGCCGCACGCTGTGGAAGGTTGCGCGGAACCGAAGACCCGGCGATCACGATGCAGCGCAGCGGGTTGCCTGCCTTAGAGGTGAGGTCGGTGCGCATCATGTCCTGGAGGAAGGTCGGTGCACCGAAGAAGGTCGTGATGCCCTCGGCTCGGATGAGATCGGCGCCCCACTGGGGCTCCCACCGATCCACCTGCACACCAGTGCCCGCCAGGAACACCGTGAACAGCGTGCACCAGACGTACCCGGTGTGGTGTCCGACCGGCGACGCCACCAGCTGCACCATGTGGTCGCCGAACGTGTCGGCTCCGATGTGCGACGTGAGACGTTCGATGCTGTGCAGGAGCGTCTCGTGCGTGTGCATCGCTCCCTTGGGCTCACCGGTGGTGCCCGACGTGAAACCCAGGTAGCAGATCTCGCCGGGGTCGGCGGGGCCGACGCCATGGGCGGGTGCGCCGTCGAGCGCCGACCAGAAAAGTTCATCACCCAAGCCGTCGTCGCTGTCGTCGACGACGATGACGGTCTCGAGGTGCGGCAGCTCGGCACGCAGCGATCGGATGAGCGACAGATGGTCAGAGCTGCGCCATCCGCGCGGAATAACGACGACCTTGGCTTTGCTCCGGCGCAGAATCGGCAGCACCTGCATCGCCCCGTACGACACCGGGATCCCCACGTACACCGCTCGCAGCTCATGGCAGGCGAACATCAATACCGGGTATTCGACCCAGTTCGGCAGCATGAGCGCGACCGCATCGCCGGGTGCGACCCCGATCGAGGCGAGAGAATCCGCCGCGCTCGAGGCGGAGGCATCCATCTCTCGGTAGGTCATCGACCGTCGAACGCCGCCGGTGACGTGGCCGACGATGGCGGGTCGCTCGGGGTGGCGCTGCGCCGCGTCGGTGAGGAGGCTTCGCAGCGTCCGGCCCGACCACGACCCGTCGCGTCGATAGTGCTGCGCGTCGTCGGCGGTCAGCGGCGTCTGTCGCTGCTCGATCAGCTCTGTCATTGCCCACGTCATCGTCGACCTCCCCGTCGGATGTAGCGTTTCAGCTCGTCACCAGGGCGTTGGCTACCCGGTGCAGAACAGTCGATGCCCCCGTTGCGGCTCGAAGCGATACCGCATCGCGCAGGAGCCGTTCGACGTCGTAGTCATCGAGATATCCGTATCCGCCGTGCGACTGCAGAGCGGCACCGGCGATCGAGATCGCACGCTCGCAGTTGTCGCGCAGCACTGCCGCGGCGCGATCGGCCCTCGACGGCGACGCGGTCAGCACGAGCGCGATGCTCTCGACTGCTCCAGAGCTCTGTTCGACCAGCGCTGCGCGCACGGTCGGCAGTGCCGTCAGCGCAGCGCCGAACTGCACGCGCTCCCGGCTGTACTCGAGTGCGCCCTCGGCGGCGGCGACCGCGATTCCCGCGGCGATGGCAGAGCCAGCAGCATAGAGAGACGAGCGGATGCCTGGCAGATCGACACCCTCGATGCGGTGGAGGTTCTCGCCCGAGGCGTCGATCACGGCCGAGATGGTCATGGCCCCCGCGAGACCGGTGCGGCGCACCGCCGCGGAGTTCGTGATGGAGCCGGGGACCAGCACCCACGCGGCGTCGTCGCCGTCGAGCACGATGACCGCCGGGTCGGTGCCCGCCGGATCGAGGCGCCCGATCACGCCGTGCACGCGGTCGCCGCCGACCTCGAGGCGCACGTGGGGATCGTCGATCTCCACGATGCACACCGGTCGGCTGCCCTCGACGATCTCGGCGCAGAGCCCGTCGAGAGCGGATGCCTGCGACACCACGAGCGTCGCGACGTGAGCGTGCGCACTAGCCAATGCGAGCGATGGTGTCGTGGCGCCGAGGGCGATGAAGGCCGCCTGGCGCAGATCGAACGACGCCCCGCCGCCACCGAGTTCGTCGTCGATGCCGATGGACCAGATTCCACTTTCGGCGAGGGCCTCGCGGGCCGCCGCAACGGCGGACGGATCGTCGATGCCGTCGGCACCGGCCAGGCCCGTCAGCCCCGGGACTACGCTGCGGACCAGGTGGATGACCTCATGCTGCTCGTCGGAGAGCGGCGCGTTCAACCAGGTCATTTCCAGAACTTCTCAGGGTCGGGGTCGCGCCGCTCGGTGAACGCCGCGCTCGTCTCGTGAGCTTCCTGTGTCGTTAGGTACAGGGTGAGGTGCTGGTCGTGAGCGAGCCGCGACTGGCCCGACACGCCGTTGTGGCGCGCGGAGAACGCCCCTTTGAGCGCCCCGATCGCAATGGGGCTGCGGGTGGCGATCCTGGCCGCCAGCTCCGCCGCGGCGGTGCGCAGATCGGCGAGCGGGACCACTTTGTTCACGAGTCCGATCTCCAGCGCCTCCTGCGCGCTGTATTTGTCGTTCAAGTACCACAGCTCCTTGGCCCGCTTCCGGCCGATCGAGTCTTCGAGGTACCACGTGCCGTAGCCGGCGTCGAAACTGCCGACCATCGGCCCGACCTGGCGGAATACGGCGCTGTCGGCCGCGATCGTCAGATCGCAGACGTTGGCTAGCACGTTTCCGCCGCCAACGGCGAAGCCGTTCACGGCGGCGATGACGGGCTTGGGCACCGTGTCGATCGCCTGGTAAACATCGACGATCGGGATGACCTGGGAGGGATCCACCGTGACGGTCTCATCGTGCTCGCCGCCGATGCAGAAGAACTTCTCGCCGACGCCGGTGAGTATCGCCGCGCGCAGCGTGGGGTCCATCTTGAGCTCGCGGATCGCATCGACGATTTCGTAGCAAGTTTTCGCGCGGAGCTTGTTCCCGGCATCCGTCCGATTGATCGCGATCGTGAGCACGGCGCCCTCACGCGTGACCAGGAGATCTTCGTAATCGCTCATTTGTCCACTCCCACGCGGAATCCTCTGCCGTTCTTGTTGCCGTGCATGCCCGCGGCCACCATGGTCTGCAGCAGGGGCGGCGGGGCGTAGATCGGGTCGAGGGTCGCATCGTAGGCGCTGCGAGTGGCGTGCTCGTGCACGTCGAGCCCGATGAGATCGAGCAGTTCGAGTGGACCCATCTTGTATCCGAGACCGAGCTTGATGGCGGTGTCGATGTCTTCGGCGCTCGCGAGCTCGTCGTCGTACGCCTGGACGACGTCGTTGATGTAGGGCATGAAGAGCTTGTTGACGAGGAACCCCGGCCGATCCTTCACGACCACGGCGTCTTTCGTGATCTCGCCGACGAACTGTGCGAGCCGCTCGATGACATCCTCCGCGGTCTGGAGAGCGCGCACAACCTCGACGACGCGCATCAGCGGAGCGGGGTTGAAGAAGTGCAGGCCGGCCACACGACCGGGTTCGACCAGGCGAGATGCGAGATCCGACACCGACAGCGCGGAGGTGTTCGTGGCGATGACCGCATCCACGGACACCACCGCGGCGACGTCGACCAGCAGCGCCGACTTTATGTCTTTGCGCTCGGTGACAGCCTCGACCACCAGATCGACGTCTGCCAGGTCGCTCAGCAGGGTCGTGCCGGTGATCCGCGCGAGAGTGGCCTCCTTGTCGGCCTCGGTGACCTTGCCGCGCGTGACGCCGGAGCTCAAGAACGCGTCGACGGCGGCGATGCCGTTGTCGATGCGCGCCTGGTCGGTCTCGAGAACGACGACTGTTCTCCCGCTCTGGGCGATCACCTGGGCGATGCCGCCTCCCATCGTGCCGAATCCCAGCACCGCTACTTTTCCGAACAGCGTCATTTCGTGTCCTTTCCCAGACGGGTGGGTTGAGATTCCAGAAGGCCGGGGTTCATCGGCATCCGCTCGCCCATCACGCGCCGAAGAGTTTCGTGTCGTTGTACGAGTAGAAGCCGCGGCCGCTCTTGCGCCCCAGATCACCGGCCGCGATCATGCGCTCGACCATGGGAGGGGGTGCGAACCGGGGCTCCTTCAACTGTTCATACAGTCGCGTGGCGACCTGGTGGTGAATATCGAGTCCGACGATGTCGAGCAGCCGGAACGGGCCCATCGGGTGGCCGAGCGCCCCGGTCACGGCCGAGTCGATCGACTCTCGCGTGCCGAACCCGTTCTCAAGCGCGTCGATGCAACTGTTCTCCCACGGAATGAGGAACCGGTTGAGGATGAACCCCGGGCGGTCTTTGACCACGACCGAGGTCTTGCCGACGTCTGTGAGGTAGCTCAGCGTGGCCTCCTGCGCCCAAGATGCCGTGTGCAGACCGGGGACGAGCTCCACAAGCTTCATCAGCGGGGCGGGATTGCAGTAGTGGGTGCCGACGACGCGTTCGGGATACCGCGAACCCGATGCGATCGCCGTGACGGAGAGTGTCGACGTGTTGGTGTGGAGGAGCGTCCGCTCCGACACGATGTCATCCAGTTGTGCGAAGAGGTCCTTCTTCGCCGTCAGGTCTTCGAAGATCGCCTCGACCACCACGTCGGCTCCGGCGAGCTCGGCCAGGTCGGTCGTTCCGGTCAGTCGATTGCCTGCCGCTTCGGCGTCGTCGGCGGCGAGCTTGCCCAGCGAGACGCTCTTGGCGAGAAAGCCGCGAACGAAATCGAGCCCGCGCTCGACCTGGTCGGCACTGAGGTCGTAGAGAACGGTTCGCTGGCCCCCGCGAACGGCGACTGCGGCGATTCCCGAGCCCATCGTGCCCCCGCCTACGACCGCCACGGTCCTGAGTGACTCCGTCACAGTGTGCTCCTTCGCATTGCTTGTCGTGTCGTGATGGCGTGCCATCGGGAGGTTCGGAATGACGTGCCGATCGTCACGTCACCGATTGGCCACCGTCGATGACGATGACCTCCCCCGTCATGAAGTCAGACGCGGTGCCCGCCAGCAGCAGGATCCACGGCTTCAGTTCGATCGGCGAGCCCATGCGCCGCGCCGGAATGGCCCGCAGAACCCGCGACGTCATCTCTTCGTCGGCCCGCATGCCCGCGTTCAGGTCGGTCTCGAAGTAGCCGGGCGCGATCGCGTTGACCTGAACGCCGGCGCGAGCCCACTCGACCGCGATCGACTTGGTGAAGGCGATGACCGCGGCCTTCGAGGCGGAGTACGCCGCATGGTTCGCGACCCCCATGAGCGCGAAGTTCGAGGCGATGTTGATGACCTTGCCCGACCCTTGTGCGACCAGGTGCGCGCCCACCGCCCGGGTGACCAGGTAGGTACCACGCAGGTTCGTGTCGATGACCCGGTCCCACGCGGCGGGTGCCTGTTCGAGCAGTGGGCTCGTATCGACTACGCCCGAGTTGTTTACGAGGATGTCGACGCGCCCGAACCGCTGGACGGTCGCCGAGACGAGGTCATCGACGGCGCCCTCGTCGGTCACATCGGTGGGCATCGCGAGTGCGCTGCGCCCGCGGGCTTCAGCGTCTTCGACGAACTCCTGCAGCTGTGCGGGCGTGCGAGATGCCACGACCACATTTGCACCGGCATCGCTGAGAGTGCGCGCGATGATCCGGCCCAGGCCTCGGCCTGCCCCGGTGACGATGGCGACCTTGCCGGTCAGCTCGTCGTTCATACGACCTCCCTTAAGCGTCGCTCCGTATCGCGGCCGATCAGCAGCCGCTGCACTTCGTTCGTCCCGTCATAGATCTGCGTGACCTTCGCATCGCGCAGCCCGCGTTCGACGCCCAACTCCGCGAAGTCGCCGTAGGCGCCGAGCAGTGCGGCCGCCTTCACGCTTACGTTCCATCCCGCATCAGTGCACACCTGTTTCATGATGCCGATGTGGGCGACGGACGGATGCTCCGCGTCGTCGACCTCGCGGGCGGTGGCCAGCAGCAGGAGACGTGCCTGCAGTATGTCGCCGCGCAACCCCGCGAGCACGAACGCGATGTCTGCGGGCAGACGCGGCCCGTGGATTCCGTGCAGGGCGATGAGGGCGCGGACGTAGGCGTTGCGTGCGATGCCCACTCCCTGAGCTGCCGCGCTGATGCGCGACTTGGTCACGGAGGCCATGACGATCGCCCAGCCCGAGCCCTCGTCGCCCAGCCGGTTGGCTGTCGGCACGCGCACCTCGGAGAGGAAGATCTCGGCGGTTGACGATCCGTGCATGCCCATCTTGGCGAACGGCTGACCGGCGCTGACGCCGTCTTGACCGCCTTCGACCACGAAAGCGGTGACACCGGCTCGTCCGGCGCGCGGGTCGGTGGTGACGAAGCAGACGATGACGTCGGCGCGGTCGCCCGTGGTGATGAATGTCTTCGATCCCGACAAGACGTACGCGTCCGCGTTGGGTGCGAGGGTCGCTCGGGTCCGGATGCTCGACACGTCGCTCCCGGCATCGGGTTCGGTGATCGCCATCGACCCGTAGCGACTGCCGTCCAGCAGATGCGGGATGTATCGTGCGGCGAGCTCTGCGCTTCCCGCGCTCAAGATCGGGTAGGCGGCGTGAGTCTGCGTCATATAGATGAGGCTGGTCGACGCACACGCCGCGGCGAGCTCCTCCATGGCGACGGCATAGGCCACGTGAGTATCGCCGGTGCCGCCCAGGTGCTCGGGGAACACCAGGCCGACCAGCCCGGCGGCCGCGACCGCCTGATAGCTGTCGTGGGCGAAATCGTGCGTTCGATCGATCGCCGCAGCGCGGGGCGCGACGTCCGATGCCGCAACGCGGCGCATGGCGGCGCGAACAGCTCGCTCCCGTGGGGTGAGAAGGGCATCGCTGATCGATTCGTCGAATGCGTCGTGAGCGGCAACGTACGCGTCGGGGTCGCGGTCGATCGCAGGGGCGTGCGTGAAGGGGAGAGAGAAGTCGAGGTCGCTCATGTCCGACTCGCCCCCGTCATCGATTCGAACCGAGGATCGCGCTTCTCGCGGAACGCGGCGATGCCCTCCCGCGCTTCATCGCCTCCGGTGATGACTCCCGCCAGGGCCGACTCGAGCGACAGCGCATCGTCTCGCACCGCCGATGCGCTCAGAGCGGTGAGTATCGCCGACTGGGCCCTTGGGCCCTTCGCCGCGATGCTGTGTGCCGTGGTCATGGCGGTGTCCATTAGTTGCTCGAGCGGAACCGGAGCCATCGGCGTGAGGCCGAGTTCGTAGCAGCGGCGGGCGTCGAGCCGGGTTCCCGTGAGCATAACGTGCGCTGCGGCGGCCCTGCCGATGAGCGCAGGCAAACGCTGGGTGCCGCCGTAGCCGGGCATCAGCCCGAGCCCCGATTCGGGCAGGCCGAGCTTCGCGGTGTCGGCGAGGACGGCGAAAGTGCAGGAGAGCACGAGTTCAAATCCGCCGCCGAGCGCGAGTCCGTTCACGGCAGCGATGACGGGTACCCGGCTCGCGGCAATCGCTGACATGGTGCGCTGGCCGGCAGCGAGCACGGCGTGCGCCGCGACGGCGTCGAGCCCAGCGAGTTCGTTCAGGTCGGCGCCGGCGCTGAAGGCCCTGGTCCCCGTGCCGGTGATGACGATGGCACGGGCTCCGCCGTCGGCCAGCTGCGCGACTGCGCCCTCGATGGCAGCGAGCGTTGCAGCGTCAAGGGCATTATGCACATCGACGCGATCGATCGTGACCGTCGCCACATGTCCGTCGCGACCGGTCAGTACGCTCAGCTCACCCATGGGACGGCGCGGCGGCGGGTTCGGGGGCGGCAGCAGCGGGATCTCCGGCCGCAACGAGTCGGTCGACGCGGTCTGCGGCGAGCCCGATCTCTTCGAGCACCTCGCGGGTGTGCTCGCCCAGTGCGGCGACGCCGTCATTGCGCGGCTGAGTAATCGACGCGAACCGGAACGGACTGTGCACCGTGAAGAGGCCCTCCGCGTCGGGAACGGGAAGGATCGCGCCTCGCGCGATCACCTGCTCGTCGGCGACGACCTCGGAGAGCGACTGGACGCACGACACGGGAACGTTGGCCGCGTTCAAACACGCCAGCCAGGTGGCGGATTTCTGGGTCGACAGTCGCTCGGTCACCGCCGCGATGATCCGTAGCCGGTGCTCTCGGCGGCCCGCGTTCGTCGAGAGCCGGGCGTCGACAGCGAGGTCGTCGAGGCCCAGCGCGGTGCAGAATCGCACCCACATCGCGTCGTTGCCGATCGCGATGATGATGTCGCGGTCGGCCGTCGGGAAGGACTGATAGACCGCCAGCACAGAGTCGGTGCCGCCGCTAGGCGCCGGCTCGGCCTCACCGGCCAGGTACGACGCGATCCTCGGCGCCATGAGGGCGAGGTCGGAGTCGAGCAGCGAGACATCGATGACTTCTCCGGCTCCTTCGCCGCGCTGGCGCACCACGGCTGCGCTGATGGCGAGCGCCGCGCACATTCCGGTCACGATGTCGGAGAGCGCCGTCGAGACTCGCTGGGGCGACCCGCCCATCGAGCCGGTCACCGACATGAGGCCCGAGCGGGCCTGTGCGGCGAGGTCGTAGCCGGGCAGCATGTTGCTCGGTCCGCTCAAGCCGAACCCCGACATCGCGCAGTAGATCAGTCGCGGGTTCTCGGCGCGCATCCGCCCGGGGTCGACACCGAGCCGTTTCAGTTTCGTCGGGTTCAGGTTCTGCATGAACACGTCTGCGGTGGCGATGAGTTCGCGCAGAGCGGTCAAGCCGTCGTCAGTCCTGAGATCGAGCACGAGGGAACGCTTGTTGCGGTTGGCCGAAGCGAACCACGGCGACTGCCCGTCGATGAAGGGAGGGCCCCACGTGCGGGCGTCGTCGCCGACGAGGGGGCGTTCCACTTTGATGACATCGGCGCCGAGATCGGCCAGATACATCGACGCGGTCGGACCCGCATACGAGGTGGTCAGATCTACGACGCGGAGTCCCGACAGTGGTCCTCGGTGCATGCCCCCATCGGCAGCGCGTGTGTCTCGCATAACAGCATACTGTCTGACAGTTACCATTGATGTCAACTGAAGGCAGTGCAGACCAGGATCAGATGTTCGCGCAAAGAACCCGGAATTTTGTGAATTGTCAGTTACAGTACATCGAGGGGTACGAGTGAGGCGGGCATGATGGACATCGACGACGCGATCAGTAATGGCGCGAGCCAGTCGAGAATCATCGGCCAGAAAGTTCTTCGTCCGCGTCAGCAGGTGGAGGAACTGCTGCGTAAGGCCATCCTGAGCGGTCAGGTCAGGGCAACGGAGCGACTCCCCGCTGAAACAGAGCTCGCGCGTCAGTTCAGCGTCAGCCGCCCGACCATTCGCGAAGCGCTCTCCGCGCTCGAATCGCAGGGTTTGATCTTTAAGGTCCCCGGCGCCGGAGGTGGCAGCTTCGTTCAGACGGTCGATCACCATGCGCTCGGACAGGTCGTGCAGGAGTCGATGCACAATCTGCTCTCGCTCGGCAGTGTGAGCTTCGCAGAGGTGTCGATGGTGCGCCAGTACCTCGAGGTTCCGGCCGTCGCCCTCGCCGCGATCAACCGCACCGACGACGATCTCGAAGAGCTCGACACCATCATGGAGGAGCAGCGCACCCGATCCGTCGACGATCCCATGATCGCCGACCTCGATGCCCGCTTCCACATCGCGATCGCACGGATGTCGGGAAACCGGATCCTCGCGTCGCTCGTCTACGCGCTGCACAGCGAGTCGGAGCCCGTCTCCTACCTCGACCTGTCTCCCGACGTCGGGCGTGAGACATTCGCCCAGCACCGCTCGATCGTCAAGGCGATCGCCGCGGGCGACCCCCTGGCCGGCGAAGTGGCGATAGCCGAGCACTTGACCTATCTCCGCGAGCACCTCAAGGCGCGCGAAGAAGCTCAGCGCGTCTGACGCACCCCCGGCTGTACATCAGGGAACCGGAATTCGACTGGCCAGCGCCAGCACAAGCCAGGCCGTGGCCCGGGGAGCCTCGAGGATGAAGTTGTGGCCCACGTCGGGGATGTCGATCACCCGATCGTCGCCGCCGAGGTAGGCCGACATCTCCCGCTGCATGCCGTCGGTGATGAGTCCGTATTCTGCCCGGACGGCGAACGTGTTCGACGGGAAAGGCCGCAGAAAGGCATCCACATCGGTGACTCTCGCAAACAGGGCCGGATCGCAGTGCATCACCCAGTCGGGCCCATCCCGCCGGTACGATCGCTGCGCGACGTGCGCGACAACAGCCGCCTCTGCCGAGCGCAGCGGTGGAACCGTCTTGAAGGCCGCGACGGCGGCGTCGTGCGTTTCGTATCGAGGGAGCGGCCGTGTGGCGATCGCCCGCCGCTTGGCGATCTGCTCGACGGTCAATCGGCGAAGGGGCGTATCGAGTGTGATGATCCCGACCGCGAGACCGGGATCGGCCCAGGCAGCCGTCAAGGCCACCAGTCCACCCATGCTGTGTCCGACCAGCACCGTGCGGCGCCCGGCGCCGTGCTCTCGCGCAACCGCGCGCAGCTCGTCGGCCCAGGTCTCGAGCGTGTAGTGGTCGCGCCATCCGCTCTCACCGTGCCCCGACAGGTCGACGGCCACGACTCGCGCGCGGCGGGCGAGCAACGGCGCGATGCGGTCCCACCATTCGCTGCGCGCAGCGTTGCCGTGCACGAGAAGGTAGGTCTCTTCCGCAACACCGGGGCCGGAGGCATCCCACACACGACAGCCGATGCTTACCCCTCCGACCTCGAGCATCTCGAGCCGCGGCGTGATCACAGCGCGATGAGCTCCTGCACCGCCCGATCGCTCAGGTCGGCGACCGGCCCCGAAGCGACCAGCTGGCCCTTCTGCAGCGCGATGAATCTGCTCGCGAGCTTCTGGATCATCGAGATGTGCTGTTCGACCAGCAGCAGCGCAGTTCCCGTGGAGCGGATCGTGTCGAGCGCGATGACGAGTTCGTCGATGATGACGGGGGCGAGGCCTTCGGTCGGCTCGTCGAGCATGAGCAGTTTCGGCTCGGCCATGAGAGCGCGCGCGATCGCGAGCATCTGCTGCTCACCGCCGCTGAGCGCACTGCCGGAGCGCTTCGCACCGCGTGCGAGGTTCGGGAACAACTCGTAAACCCGCGGGAGCGACCACTCGCCCTTACGCTTCGATGCGCGCCCTAGAAGGATGTTCTCCTCGACGGTCAAGTTCGGAAAGATCATCTTGCCCTGCGGCACCAGGCTGAATCCGCGGGTGGCCGGGTCGTAGCGCCGACGTCCGACGGGCTTGCCGTCGAGAAGAATCTGGCCCGTCACCCGAGGCACGCCGTAAACCGACAGCAGGGCAGTCGTCTTGCCCGCACCGTTGCGCCCGACGAGGCCGACCGTCTCGCCCTCCTCTATCGCGAACGACAGATTCTGAAGCACGACGGCACCCGCGTAAGACGCACCGACGTCTACGAACTCCAGCACGGCGCTCATGCTGCCGTCCCCAGGTATGCCTCGATCACGCGGTCATCCTTCCGAACATCGGCGGGCGCGCCGGAGACGAGCAATTCGCCGAGATTGATAACGGTCACCACATCGCAGGTGCGGAATACCCCGTCGACGTCGTGTTCGACCAGCAGTGCGCCTACCTCGCGCTCATTGCACAGCGTTCGCACGTGTTGCAGCAGCCTCACCGACTCCTCATGAACCAACCCGGCGCACGGTTCATCGAGGAGGACGATCTTCGGTCGGCCGACGAGCGCCAGAGCGAGGTCGATCGACCTCTGTGTGCCGTAGGCCACCTCGCTGCAGACCGTGTCGAGCACGGGCTCCAGCTCGACCGCAGCGACGATGCCGGCAAGATCATGCTCCCCGGTCTTTCGAGCGACCATCTCGAGCTGCTCGCGAACGGTCATCGATGCGAAGACACTCGTGCGCTGGAACGAGCGGGCGATGCCGTTGCGGCGACGCCATCCCGGGTTCCGGCCGCTGATGTCCCGGCCCTCGAACGTCACCGTGCCCGACGAAAGCCGCCGCCGCCCCGAGAGGGCATCGATCAGCGTCGACTTGCCCGCGCCGTTGGGACCGATCACACCATGCACGATTCCCGGTTCGATGTCGATGTCGACGTTCTGCACCGCTCGGACGGCGCCATATCGCACCGACACGCCTCGTGCCTCGAAAAGCGCCATCACTTGCTCCCGACTCTGCGCTTTGCGAGCCGCTTTCTCATGGCGCGCACGAACTGTTCGATTCCGCCCACGATTCCTCCACGGAGGAAGGCGAGCACGATCACCAGCGTGAGTCCCATGAAGAACTCCATGCTTCCCGCACTGCTGAACACCGACTGAAGGATGGTGAAGATGAATGAGCCCACGATCGGGCCGAGCACCGTCGCCAGCCCGCCGACGATGGTTCCCACCAGTTGCTGGCTGGCGGTGTGGAAACTGAGCATCTGATCGGTGACGAGGCCACCGTTGAGCCCGGCCAGCACCCCAGCGATCGCGGCAACGGTACCGGCGATCACAAAGGCGCTGAAGCGCGGTGCTAGGGTGTCGAAGCCGGAGAATCGCATGCGCTCCTCGTTCTCGCGGATGCCGTGAAGGATCGTGCCGAACCGGGTGCGACCGATCCACCAGAGCAGGAACGTCAGGATGACCAGGATGCTCCACACCAGCGGCCAGAACACGCGATCGTTCAGGAGATCTGTCTCGCTGATCCACAGCACGGAATTGTCCATCGACAACGCCAGGATGATCCCGTCGTAACCGCCGGTGATCGGTCGCATGTCTTCCATGACGACGATGTAATAGACGGCCAGGCTGAGGGCGAGCGTCAGCATCAGGAACGCGATTCCCTTGGCTTTCATCACCAGCACACCGATGAAGACGGCGAGGATGATCCCCGCGGCGATGCCTCCGATCGCGGCGGGAAACAGCGACCAGCCGACCCGCACGTTGAGGACCGCCATGGCATAGGCGCCCATGCCGTAGAAGGCCGTCTGCCCGAGACTGATCAGGCCAAGGTGGCGGTACAGGAACCCGATGGATATGGCGACGATCGACACCGTGGCGCCGTCGACGAGCACGGTCATCCAGTAGTTCTGCGAGATCACCAGGGGAAGCACGAGGCCGACGGCGAGCGCGACGACTGCGGCGATCAATCCGAAGAGGACTGGCCGGCTCATGCCCGCTCGCGTGGGGCCGGTGTGGAGCTTGATCAGCTCCGTCGTCGTGGTGGTCATGCGAGTCTCTTTCCTGCGATGCCGGTGGGCCGGACGAGGAGCACGACAACCAGCACGATGAACGGGATCAGCACCGTGAGTCCCGGCACCCACACCGACACCATGGTCTGGATGATGCCGAGCCCGTAGCTGGCGATCGCTGCGCCACCGAGGCTGCCGATCCCGCCGACCACGACGACGATCAGCACCGTCACGATGATGCTCGCCCCCATGCCCGGGCTGACCGACTGCAGGGGTGCCACGAGAGTACCCGCAAGCCCGCAGAGGGCGAACGACAGCGCGACCACCACGAGACTGACACGGTCGGTGTTGACTCCCAGGATGCCTGCGGTCTGGTGATCATGGCTGGTCGCCCTGATGTGGAGGCCGATGCGGCTGCGCTGCAGCCACACGACGAGTCCGCCGATGACCACGACGGCGACGCCGATGATGAACAGCCGGTACGTCGGATAGGCCACACCGAACAGATTCGTCGTGCCGTCGATGATCTCGGGGGCGCCGACGGCCAGCGTCCGGCTTCCCCACACCCAGATCACGATGGGGGTGATCATCATCCCGATACCGAAGGTGAGCAGACCCACTTCGAGATGGTCGCGCTTTCGCAGCGGCCGAAACGCCGCGAACTCCAGGATCACGCCCAGTAGCGCGATCACGAGCGGAGAGATGATCATCGCCAGCCAGAAGGAGGTCGTCGATGCGACCGCGTAGGCGATGTACGCACCGAGCATGTACATGGCGCCGTGGCCGAAGTTGAAGACTCCCCGGAGGCCGTAGATGAGGGCGAGTCCGGAGCTGAGTAGCAGGAAGAGGCTGCCCAGCGCGACGCCGTTGAGAAGTTGTGCGATCACAATTCGATGACTCCGTTGTCCCTTGTCTTCGTCGAGTGTCGTGGAGGGAAGCATCCCCTACACGACCGTGCTCGATATAAGTCCGACAATATACGGACTGTAACTGATCCGCAATAACGGGCCGCGTCGCGAGGCGGTCCGGGCAGGCGAAACCTTCAGTGTCAGTCGATGAGGACGATGGGTTTGATCACGTCCGGATCCTTCCTGCGCATGAGGTCCAGACCTTCCTCGACGCCGCCCCACCCGCGCAGGATCGGCGCCGCCAGCGGCGACGGGTCGATCCGTCCGCACTCGATGAGTGCGAGGAGACGCTCGAGATAGTCTCGACCGGCTCCGGCGAGCACACCGGTGACGAATTTCTCGGTGACCCCCCAGTTCCACAACTTCAGGGGAATAGTCACCGACTGCTCGCCATAGAATCCCGACACGCAGGCGACATGTCCCCCGAGCTTGGCCAGCTCCATCGCGACAGTGAACTGGTCGCTGACCTCGCCCCCGCTGGCGATGAGCACGCTGTCGGCCGCCTCACCCCCGGTGAGAGCGCGGATCTGCGATACGACATCGTCCTTCTTATAGTCCACGACATCTGTGGCGCCATAGTGCTTTGCAAGTTCCACTGTGCGCAGGCGGGAACCGACCGCGATGATGCGCCCGGCGCCGCGGAGCGCGGCGGCGGCGACCCCCATCAGCCCGACAGGTCCGATTCCAAGGACGACGGCGGTTTCGCCGTATTGGATCTCGAGACGCTCGGCACCCGAGAACCCGGTCGCGAGCATGTCGCTCACCATTACGGCCTGCACGTCGGATACGCGGTCGGGAATCTTCGCCAAGCACATGTCTGCGTCGATGGCCAGCACGTACTCCGAGAAGACACCCCCGACCCGATCGTCGGCCGAACGATAGGGACTATTGGTCTGGTGGTACTTGGCTTCGCCTCGCTGGGCGCGCGGATGCCGCCAGTCGGCAACGACGGCGGGAAGAACGACACGGTCGCCCGCTCGGAAGTCCCGGACATGTTCGCCCACGGCCGTGACGATGCCGACGGCCTCGTGACCGATCACCTTGCCGATCGCGGTCGGCCGGGCTGCGGTCTCGATGAGGTGCACGTCGGTGGTGCATATCGCGACGACTGTCGGACGCACCAGGGCGTCGTACGGGCCGACGCAAGGCATCGGCGTCTCTTTCCATACGGCGCGACCGGCGGCGCGGAGAACGTAACCCCTCATGCGCCCTCCTCCTCGCCGTGCGGTCCTCGGGTATTCGTGGAAGTGCCATGCGAGAAAGATCTTATATTGCACAACTTCTAAATGTCAGGCAGTATCAACATTGCGCTTATGTCACGCTGGGGCTTGACGTAAGGCACCTGCACAAGGGTGTGCGATAGATGCGCACTCTCCCGTCGAACGAGGAGAAACGTCGTGAACGTGAAGTCATGGAGAACCGCGGGGCTGACCCTCGCGGTGGGCGCAGCGCTGGTGCTGTCCGGATGCGCACAAGGGGACAGCACCCCCAGCGCATCGAGCGGTGCGAGCGGCGAAGCAACAGGTGAGCCGATAAAGGTCGCCATCATTCCGCCATCGACAGGATCGCTGGCGGAGCTGGGCGAAGACGCTGCGAACGGATGGCAGTACGCCGTCGATGAAGTGAATGCCGCGGGCGGTGTCGATGGGCACCCCGTGGAGCTGATCGTGAAGGAGACGGATGGAACCGTTCCGACCACGATCCGCGCAATGACCGAAGCCGTGTCACAGGATGGCGCGCAGTACATCTCCGGCGTTATGACATCGCCGGAGCATGTCGCAGTGTTCCAGCAGGCAACCAGCCTCGGAGTGCTGGCGATCAACCACATCGGCCGCGCCGACAACCTCGTGGGCGAAGCCTGTTCACCGAACGGGTTCACCACCACCCAGTCCAACGGCGTGATCATCGAGGCGATCTCACAGGTCCTACCCGATATCCCCGGGCAAAAGTGGGCACTGCTGAACGCCGACTACAGCACCGGCCACGACGCGCAGGAGGAGATCACCAGGGCGATCGATGCGACCGGCGGAGAGGTTGTCTCCGACCAGTTCGTTCCTCTCGGAACCACGGACTTCGGCTCGCAGATCACCCAGATCATGGAGAGCGGCGCCGATGCGCTTGCGTTGACGGTCTACGGAGCAGACCTGGTCGCGTTCGTGAACCAGGCCGAGCAGTACGGACTGTCCGACAGCGTCGAGAGCACCATTGCCATCGCGTCGCTCACGGAGAACCTGTTCCCCGCCATCGGCGATAAGGTCGGCGGCTGGTACGGCAACGTGGGTTATGACGTCACGTGGGACAGCGAGCTCAACCAGGCCTTCGTCGAGGGCTACACGGAGGAGTACGGCGAGGCGCCTTACTACTTCCCCGCCGACGCCTACAACGCCGCACTCGCGCTTTTCGCGGCGATCGAGGATGCCGGCTCCATCGCACCCGACGACGTCAAAGCATCTCTCGAGACGATCACCTACGAAGGGCTCAATGGCGAGGTGACCATGCGCGCTGACGACCATCGCCTTCTGACCCCTGTCTTCGTATCGGAGGTCGCCGAGGGAGCCGACGGTCCGGCCTGGCAGACGCTCACCGAGCTGTCGGCGGAAGACCTGGACATCCCGGTCGACCCGGCCTGCTCGATGTAGTCGATCTCCCATCCCGGCGTGCTGTCCGGGAAAAACTGAGGGACGGATGTCGCGGCATCCGTCCCTCAGTCGTGCACAGCACATGTCGTCACCGTGTGGACTGGCATTAGCCTGACATTTACCCATAGCGCTGAGTCTGCGCGCTCTGTATGCTCTTAACCACGTTGCATTTGCGCGCCGTGGTGATGAGATCCCCGGCGGCGAGTCGTTCGAAGGAGACACGATGACGCGGAGAATCCTGGTCCTCAGCCCGTGGGGAGTCGACTATATGGACAAGCCGACAGCCGAGATCGCAGGGCGCCACGTGCGCTCCGACACGGAGCTCGAGGTGCGAAACCTGGGCGATGTTGCGCCACCGCTTCCATGGCCCGTAGCCGGGATGGCCGGGCGGGCCGTCGAAGTCGCCCGTCAAGCCGAAGCAGACGGGTTCGACGGCATCGCGATCGGCTGCTGTGCCGATCCGTTCCTGCAGGACATCCGCGCGGCCGTCGGCATTCCGGTCTCGGCGCCCTCGGAGTCGGTCATTCACGCATCGCGCACCTACGGAAAACTGACTATTCTTCCGCGGAGGCTCTCCGACGCGTATTTGCCGCTCATTCCCACGCAGGGCAACTTCGACTTCTGGAACGGGACCGCCCGGAAGAACGGCCTGGGCGACGGCGACTACACGCTGCGTGCCGTGCCCGTGCCGAAGCATCCCTCTCCCGAAGATCTGGAGAGGTACACGCCGACCGATCCCGGGCTGCTGCGTGATCTGACCATCGACGCGATGACCGAGGCGCTGCGAACGAGCGGGCTGGAACAGGCCAAACTCGCCACCGCCGAAGACGGTGCCGCGGCGCTCTACTTCGCGTGCGCCTTCTGGAGCACGGGGATCGAGGGACTCGGGCTGGATGCGGCCGAATTCGGCGCACCGGTGCTCAATCCGGTCGTCGCGGCGACGACGTATGTCGAGCAAGCGCTGGTTGCCCAGGGCAAGTAAGCACACCCGCGTGTCCGCATCGATGGAACATTCCGCGCGCCCACCAGATTTCTCGTCACTCTCTCTCGTCGACCGTGTCGCCGTCGTCACCGGCGGTGCCGGTGGCGTCGGCGAGTACATCGCCCGCACGCTCGCCGCGCGGGGCGCACGGGTCATGATCGCCGATATCGCCGTCGATCGCGCCGAAGCGGTCGCAGCGCGACTTCGCGCCGACGGCAGGAAGTCGATCTTCACGCGCACCGACACGACCGACCCCGCGAGCATCCAGCATCTCGCCGATACTGTGGAGCGAGAGTACGGGGGCGTCGATATCCTCGTCAATAATGCTGCGGCGCTGGGACTGCAGCGCGTGGACGGCCCACTGCTCGATACCACGTGGGAGACGTTCACCGCCACGCTGCACGCGAACCTCGGTGGCCCGTTCCTGATGTCCAAGGCGCTTCTGCCGTCGATGATCGCCCGCGGCGGAGGAAGCATCGTCAATATCGCCAGCATCACTGCACTCATCGGCGAGAACAGACTGACCGCCTATGGCGCGTCGAAGGCGGCTGTGCTTCAACTCACGCGCGCGGTCGCCACGCAGTACGGTCACGCGGGCATCCGCTGCAACAGCGTCGCTCCCTCGTACGTCAGTACTGAGCGCAATGAAACCGCCGTTCCCGATTCGCTCAAGCACGCGTATCTTCAGCACACGCCGACCGCGAGGCTGGTCAGTCCGCAGGATGTCGCTGATCTGGTCGCTTTTCTGGTATCGGATGCCGCTCGTCAAGTGACCGGGCAGATGATTCCCGTCGACGGGGGTCTGCTCTCCACCTCCCCCGTGGCGGTTCTCCCCGGTCGCTGACGAGGTCGCACGCAGATCGACGACCCCGCACGAGAGAGCCGCTTCGCGAATCGAAATTCGCGAAGCGGCTCACTCAGTGCCGGCGATCGGTTAAAGAGTGCACTCGGAGCTCGGCTCGGGCGCCGATTCCTCGCCGGGAATGGTGGAGAGAACCTCGAACGCAAGGCCATCATCGCCCTCCACCACCTGGGCGAGGTAGGTCGGCGTGAGCGCCTGGTGGTCGTCAGCACGGATTTCAACCGAGCCGGCGATGCTGTCGAACGTCATTCCCGACAGCGCGGAGCGGATTGCTTCGGGATCGTCGCTCTCCGCTTCTGCAACTGCGGCGAAGAGGGCTTGAGCACCGATGTAGGCGTTGCCCGCGTAGTCGTTCGGGGGAGTCCCGAATGACTCGGTATAACCGTCGACGAAACTCTGGTTGAGTTCATTATCGGCCGCCGCGTCGTACTGCTTGATGAGGTAGTCACCGAGCACCTTGTCGCCGAGGCTTTCGAAGGACTGGTCGGTGATCACGTTCAGCGTGAGCGTGGTGTCGATCTGCGACGCAAGGTCGTACTGCTCCGCTTGGTTCACGAACGCCTCGGCATCGGGGCCGTACATGATCAGCAGGAGGGCGTCGGCGCCGCTGCGCTGAATCTCGGTGATGTACGAGCCGTAGTCGGTGGTGTTAAGCGGCGCGAACTGCTGCGACACGATCTCTTTGCCGCTCTCCTCCGCCGCCGCCGCGAACGCGTCGGCGCCGCCATGGCCGACGCTGTAGTCGACCGACATGATGGCCCACTTCTCACCGTCGAAGTCGTCGATCTGGCCGGCCAACGTGTTGAACAGCATCGAGTTGGACTGCACGATGTTGAACGCGTTCGGCGAGCACGATGCGCCGCGCAAACCATCGTCTTGCGCCACCGTGTTGATGGAGAGCGCGTTGAGCGCGGCGAGCTGCGGGTTAACCGCCGCATTCTCGGGCGACGTCTGGAAGGAGACGAGGATCGATGCGCCCTCCTGCGTCACAGCCTGTGTGGCCGCGCGCACGCTGGCTGCCGGACTGGCGTCGGTGTCCATCTCCACGAACTCGAAGTCGTAGCCGCCTGCGCCGCCTGCCTCGTTGACCTCGTCGATCGCGTACTGCCAGGTCTGCCGAACGGTATCCGCGTTGGCTGCCAGTGCTCCAGACGAGGTCATGATGTTCGCGACCTTGATGGTGCCCTGGCTGTCGGAGCCGCCCGCGTCGGGGTTCTCGTCATCACCGGCCGAGCCGGCACAGCCGGCGAGAACAACGCAGATAGCGATCACGGAAATCGCCGCCGTAGCCAATCGATTCTTCATTGCAGCTCCTTCGCTGAAAAAACATCGTGTGGTCGGGACGTCAGGTACGACCGCGAACATCTGGACGTTATCAGACTTACAGATACCTGGATGGATGTATGTCTGACTTTTACGCAAACGAATCTAGCGGGACACTACGTCGTGGCGGACCGCAGCGCCGCGGTGGCGGCCTGATCGATGGAGAGGCCCTCCGGATCCGTCGCCGGATCACCGATGACGACCACACCGTAGGTCGCTGCGGCGGCCTCGACACTCACGTATTCGTCGCGTACGTCTTTCAGGACCGCCTCGGGATCGCGCAGTGCCGGATCGCCCCAGCCACCTCCGCCGTTGGTCAGGTAGCGGAAGACCGCGCCCGCGCGCGTGTGCCAGATGGGCTGACTCGCGCGGTAGAAATACACGCCGTCTTCGGGGTCGAGCCGCTTCGACTCGGGATCGAGAACCCCGGCGACCGGTGTTGTCGCGCGATACACATCTCCGCCCAGATCGACCAGGCCCGTCCGTCGGCCGCGCGCTCCGGCGGCGGACTCTTCGGGCGGGAAGATCCAGACGGCGCCGTTCGGTCCTGCTGCCCCGCCGTTGGCTCCGACGCCGGACGGGATCTTCGTGCGAGAGGGATTGCTGTAGTGCTCGGCATCTGTCATATAGAGGGTGTCTTTGATCGCCGCCGCACCGCCCCGGTGCACGCCCGCCCCACCGGTGTCGATCAGGCGGTCTTTGCGGAGCACGACGACCGGCGCATCGTGTTCGATCGCTTCGACGGCGGGATCCATCGTGTTGAGCGTGAAGAGAGTGGTGCAGCTGTCACCATCGCCGATCTCGGTACCTCCGCGGGGTCCGCTTCCGGCGCCCAAAAGACCGGCGCGCGTCCACTTCTTGCCGTCGGCCGTGCGGCCGAAGGCCGTGTGGTTGTTCGTCGAACCGTAGTCGCCGGCAACACCCCTCGTGCCCAGCACCGGGTTGAGCGCCTCGAAGACCGCCGTGCCGAGTGCGGCGCTGGCCTCCCAGAACAGCATCGTCGGGCCTTCGGGCGGCAGGGCGGAGAGCAGAGTCCCCTCGGGCGCGACGATGTCGATGTTGCGCCAGGTTCCCGAAGTGAACGGCGTCTTGGAATCGAGCAAGAGCGTGAGAGCGACTCCGATGGCGGCCTTGGCATCGAGGATGCCGGCGTTGATGCTCGTCCTGGCCTGCTCAGATGTGCCCGAGAGGTCGGCCTCGATGCGATCGCCGCGCTTTCGGATCGTGACCTGCACCGGAAACTCGAGAGTGTCGTCCTGGCCGTCGGCGTCGATGAGTCCGCTGCCGGTGTAGTCGCCGTCGGGAAGCTGGGCGATCGCGGCGGCCATGCGCTCGGCCGACACGTCGCACGCGTATTTCAGCGCGCCGGAGTAGGCGCCGAGGCCGTAGCGGGCGATATCTTCGCGAATGAGCGACTCGCCCAGCTTGAGCTGTTGATTGATGCTCATGAAGTCTGGGAGCAGCAGCTCACCGAAGCGTGAATTGTCGAAGATCAGGCTGAACGTCGAGCGAACGGGAACGCCCCTCGACCAGAGCAGCATCGGCGGGATGACCAGACCGTTCTCGTAGACGTCTTTCTTGATCGCCGAGAAGCCGCCGGGCACAACGCCGCCGATGTCCATCTGGTGTGCGCGCAGGGTCACGAACGAGACCGGGCGACCGTCGACGAAGATCGGCCGGATGAAGCACACATCGTTCACGTGCGTGCCAACCCGATACGGGTCGTTGGCGATGAGGACGTCGCCCTCCTGAAGGTTCTCCGGACCGTACTCGTCGATGCTGTTGCGCACCGCATCCGCCATCGTTCCGCTGAATACCGGCAGCCCATCGCTGACGACGCTCATCGGATAGCCGTCTTCCGGCGGGCCGCTCACCGTGCACGCGAAGTCGTACCAGTCGCGGATGATCGGCGAAAACGCTTCGCGCAGGAACCCCGTGGACATGTGCTCCACGACGTAGTGGAGGCGATGGACGATGATCGACGCCGTGAAGCGGTCGCAGCCGTACCGCTCGGTGAACTGCCGGTCGGTCAGCTCTCGAATCGTCGGGGCGGACGACGACGTCGCATCGTCGCGAATCAATGTGTCGGTCATGCTCACTCCTTCGTGATGATGAGTTCGCCGAACGGGCCCACCGATGCGACCTGGCCGCTGCTGATGAACGTCGTCGACAGTCTCTCGGAGATGATCGCCGGACCCTCGATGACGTCTCCGGCGCGCAGGTCGTCGCGGTCGTAGACAGAGGCGATCTGCTCCCCATCGTTCACAGCGAGATCGCCGAGGTAGCGGATCGTCGTCTGCCGGACCGGTGCGAGCGCATCGCCGGTGCGCGCGGCGAGCGCCGGGTACTCGACTTTGGGTGTGTCGAGGATCGCGTTGATGCGGAAGGTGACACCCTCCACCGCGACCTGCTCGAAGCGGTTTCCCGATCGCTCTTCGTACGTGTCGTGGAAGGCCGCGATCATCTCGCTGATGCTCCCCGCATCGAGAGCGCCATCGGGCACGGGCACGAACGGCGTGTCCCAGCTCTGACCCACGAGGTGGCCGTCGAATGTGCGCTCGAAAGTCACGGCGACGCTCGCGTCGAGTCCGGCGAGCATCTCGGCCTCCATCTCGGCGAAGATCGCGTTGATGTGCTCCGCGGCATCCGCCGACAGGATCGTGTACGAACTGCGGTTGACCGTGAAGACCTGGTCGGCCGAGAGAAGCCCCAGCGCGGAGAACAGACCCGGATGCGGGGGCACGATCACCTGCTTGCAGTGCAGCGTGTCCATGGTCGCCGGCAGCAGCATCGGTCCCGCGGCTCCGTACGCCACGACGCTGAAGTCACGCGGGTCGACGCCGTGCTTGATCGCCACGTTGAACAGACCCTCGGAGATGTTGTTGACGGCCATCTCGTAGGCGTAGCGAACGCGCTGCGCCAGGGAGAACTCCGTGTCGAGACCCTCGAAGGCCTGGCGCGAGAGGTCGCGATTGATGTGCACTTCGCCGCCGGCGAACTCGCCGGGTTCGATGATGCCGATCATGACGCAGATGTCGGTCGTCGTCGGCTGCGTGCCACCCCGGCCGTAGCAGGCCGGTCCGGGGTCGGAGCCGGCACTGGTCGGGCCGACTCGCAGTTCGCCGGTCGGGCCGATGGTGACGAGGCTGCCGCCGCCGGCCGCGATGGCTGTGATGTCGTTGGCCAGCGCGTTGACGATCAGATCGTGCTCGAGTTCGAAACTCGTATTCACGGTCGGTCGACCACCGGTCACGACGCTGATGTCGCAGGAGGTTCCGCCGATGTCGGCGCACAGCAGCTGGTCTTGACCGATCATCGCGCCGAAGTGGGCCGACGCGACCGTGCCCGCGGAGGGACCCGAGAACACGATGCGGTAGGGGAACTCCATCGCGCGATCGACCGGCACGAGGGTCGCCGCGCAGTCGGCGAAGTTCAGCTCACCGTCGAAGCCGAGATCGGTGAGGCCCGTCTGCAGCTCGGACGTGTAGTCGCGATAGATGATTTTCATGAAGGCGTCGATAACCGTGGTCGATGCGCGCGGGTATTCCTTGGCCAGCGGCGACACCTCAGACGAGATCGAGCAGGCGATGTCGGCGCCGAGTACCTCGTACACCAGCTCGCGGAGCCTGATCTCATGCACCGGGCTGACGTAGGAGTTCAGCAGGCAGATCGCCACTCCCTCGACGTCGCACTTCTTGAGCACCTCCAGCTGCGCGCGCGCCTGGCCTTCGTCGAGTTCGAATAGCGCGGTGCCGTCGGCCAACGTTCGCTCGCGCACTCCGCGGCGAAGATAGCGCGGCACGAGCGGGCGCGCCGCGTCGCCGAAGCTGCGTCGCCAGTTCGGGTCGAGCAGCGATTCCGACGGCCGCCACACGCGACCAATGTCGAGCATGTCGCGATGGCCTTCGGTGGTCAGGAACGCGACCTTCGGGAGCCGGCGAGTAATGACGGCGTTGAGCCCGTGCGTGCTGGCGTGATTGAACACGATCGCGTCGTCGACGCCGAGCAGCTGCGCGCCGTCGAGAACCGGCTGGCACACGGAGGTGTAGCTGGTCGAAACCTTGGCGGTCTCGATCTTCCCTTCGCGGATCGCGACGACGTCGGTGAACGTGCCACCCACATCCACGGCGATCATGGCCCGAGCGCTCATTTGCTCGCCCCCTCGATCGTGTCGACCAGGAGCGCGATGGGTCCGAGCCGGTTCCACGGCTCTCGGCTGACCGAATGCAGGCACTCCTGGCACTTGACGACCATGAACCATCCCCCTTCGGAGTTGACCGGGTACCGGGCGAGTTCGCCGGTGCCGCACTGTGGACAGACGCCCTCGACGCGCGTGCGTTCGGCGTACAGACGATGACTGGTTGCGTGGTTTCGCACGACCGCTCCCGCTACTTTCCTGCGCCCATCAGGAACGGATCGCGTCCGCCTGTGGAGATGTCGAGCATCATGTTCTTGGTGGCGGTGTACTCGAGGAACACCTCGGTCCCGCGCTCACGGCCGTGGCCGCTGAGCTTGAAGCCTCCGAAGGGCGCGGTCGCGCTGATGGTGCGCGACGTGTTGATCCACACGGTACCCGCGATCAACTCTCGGCCGACACGGTGTGCACGCGCGAAGTCGGTCGTCCAGATGCTCGCGGCGAGCCCGAAATCCGTACCGTTGGCGATCTCGATCGCTTCGTCTTCGGTGCTGAACGGGATGACGGCGAGCACGGGTCCGAAGACTTCCTCCTGGGCGATCGTCATGTCGGGTCGCACCCCGGTGAAGATCGTCGGTTCGACGAACAGGGTACCCTCGAAGCCCTCGGGGTTGCCCCCGCCGGCGTACAGCACCGCGCCTTCAGCCTTCGCGGCCTCGATCGCGGCGATGACGTTCGTGTAGTGCTTCTCGTCTACGAGGGGACCGACCTGGGTCGCTTCGTCGAACGGGTTGCCGAAGACGGTCTTCGCCGCCAGCTCGGCGACGCGGGCGACGATGTCGTCGTGGATGCTCTCGTGCACCAGAAGACGCGATCCGGCCACGCAGGTCTGGCCTGCGGCAGCGAACACGCCCGCGACGATTCCCGGGATCGCGCGGTCGAGATCGGCATCCGGGAAAAGGATGCTGGCCGACTTGCCACCCAGCTCGTAGATGCCGGAGATCATTCGTTCGGTCGCGTGCGACATGATCCCCCGCGCTGCGGGCGGGCCGCCGGTGAAGGCGATCTTGTTGATATCGGGATGCCTGGTGAGGTGGCGGCCGGAGTCGCCCGGGCCGGTGATCACGTTGACGACACCGGTGGGGAAGCCCGCTTCTTCACACAGTCGCGCCAGGCGCAGGGCGCTCGAGCTCGTGCGGTCGCTGGGCTTCAACACGATCGTGTTGCCCGATGCGATGGCCGGGGCGATCTTGTTCGCTGCGTTCTGCAGCGGCGAGTTCCACGTGCTGATACCGGCGACCACTCCCAACGGCTCGCGCACGGTGAAGTCGATGACATCCCACGAATCCATCGGCTTGGTCTCGCCCAGCACCTTGTCGGCCGCGCCGGCGATGAAACGCGTGTTGCGCGCCGCAAAGATGTTCTGGTTGCGGTGTTCGCGGAAGATCTTGCCGTTGTCGTGGACGTCGAGTTCGGCGAGTGCATCGGCGTTCTGCTCGATGAGGTCGGCGAGGCGGAACAGCAGTTGCGCCCGCTGATACGCCGGTGTGCGACGCCAGGCCGGGAACGCGGCGCGTGCCGCGGCGACCGCCTCATCGACGTCTTCGGCGGTCGCGATGGAGAAGACCGCCCACGGCTCGCGCGTATACGGGTCGACGCTCTCGAACTCTCCCCCGCCGCCGTGTCGCCAGTGGCCACCAATAAACTGCTGCCTGAAGTCCTGCACCGGTTCCTCCTCGATCCGATGGGCACCGTCGGCGTCGACCGCCGCGCGGGTGTGCCGTGCGATGACGTGTTGACGCCTTCGTCACATCCCCATATGGTCTAAACGTCAGACTACAGCACGTTGTGTCAGAGATTGACAGTTAGTTTGATCGAGAGGATGAAAAAACAATGGGACTTCTGGACGGGCAAGTAGCGCTGATCACAGGAGGCGGGCGGGGCCTGGGCCGCGCGATTTCTCTAGCGTTGGCAGCAGAGGGGGCCTCCGTCGCCATCGACGACATCTTCCGCGACGAGAACGGCGTCTCGGTTGCCGACGAGGTCGTCGCAGAGATCGAGGCGATCGGAGCTCGCGGCCTCGCTCTGCGCGAGAACGTCACGACCTCCGAGGGTGCGAGCGCCATGGTCGCGCAGACCGTGGAGAAGTTCGGTCGCCTCGACATCCTCGTGATGTGCGCCGGCAACATGGTGCGCGGAAAGCTGGAGGACCTCACCGAGGAGCAGTGGGACGGCCTGATGTCGCTGCACGTGAAGGGACACTTCCTCGCGTGTAAGTACGCCATCCCGCAGATGAAGAAGCAGAACAGCGGCAGCATCATCACGGTCTCTTCGCGCGGCGCGTTCTTCCAGGTGCCGGCCAGCAAGACCGAGACGAAAGATCTGCGGCAACCGCCGAGCACCGTGTACAGCGCCGCGAAAGCGGCGATCATGGGTCTCACGACCACGCTTGCGGTCGAGCTGTGGGAAACAGGCATCCGCGTCAACTCCCTCCTGCCGAGCGCGACGACGCAGCTGTTCCCCGAGTCAAAGCCCCGCATGGTCGGCGGCGTACCGCCGTCGGAGTCGCTCGACCCAGCCGACGTGGCACCGGCCGTGGTGTTCTTGAGCACTCCGGCCGCGAAGAACATCAGCGGCAAGTTCGTCTACGCCTCGGGCGGCGACATCATCGTCTACGGCGATCAGCTCGATGTGCGCGGCAGCCGGATGGTGCGTAAGCACGGACGATGGGATGCCGCCGAATTGGCCGACGTGCTGCCGTCGCTCCTCGGGGTGCCGGTCGGCGAGTAGCAACGGGGCGGGGTGACTTTCACCTTCGTCAGACGATCCTGATGCGTTCGGCGATCAGGATCTGAGCTGCGGGGAACCATGACCGTGCCTTCGACCGTGCGAGCATCGTTGCGAGGTCTTGCGCCTCGAGCGTGCTCGGCATCGCGATCGAGACAGCGAGGCCGGCGATCGGCAGAACTTTCATGAGCGGGCGAGTGAGCACTTTCGCCCCCGGAACGGGGCGGTTCACGGCGACCCGTTCCGGCGCCACTCCGGTCATGGTTGCCAGCTCCGCGGCGATCTCGGTGCGCCGTGGGACATTCCCATAACCGAGCAGCCACACCGCAGCCGGGGCATCCCCCGCCCGCGGGGCGTCGGAATCGGTGACGACGGCGGACCCTCCGAGTCCCTGCATGAAGAGTGTCTCGTCGACCGCGAGTCTCGCCGCGACGTCTGAGGAGAACCCCGCTTCGTGAGCACCGTCGTCGTCGAACCACAACTCGACCATGCCATCGATGCGCGTCGGTGCTTCCGGATCGACACCGAGGCGAGAGACCACGTGGTTCTGGACGTATGCGCGAACACCGGGCAGCTACCGAGCGATACGCGAGTGGACCTGAGACCAGTGCGCGCGGAACGCGGTCTCCTCGAGCGAGTCGCGGCGCTGGATGTAACTGAGGCGCTTAGGCGGCGGCTCAATCCTCGCGAGGTACACCGCAGCGGGGTTCGCGGTCGGCACGGTGCCCGGTTCTCCTTCTGGTGATGACCTGTAGTATTAAAGTCTTACATTATGACCATTCCGCGTCAATGGAGAGCGAGCGGAGCGAGAGCGGAGCGGCGCATGAGAGCGATCCGTTACAGCCGACTCGGTGGTCCAGACGTACTCGAGGTCGTGGAGGTGGCCGACCCGGTCATGGGCGCAGACGAGATCCGAGTGCGCGTCACCGCGGCGGCGGCGAACCCAACCGACACGATCAGACGATCCGGGGGCACGCGCCGATCTGCTGAACACCCACCAGCGTCCCTGGGTTCGGGGAATGGACTTCGCGGGCATTGTCGAGGAGATCGGCGAGGATGCGGTCACCGACCTGTCGATCGGCGACCGTGCCATGGCCCTGATCTTTCCAGAGGCAACGCGCGGCGCGTACGCATCCCACATCGTCGTCTCGCCCCGGTCGGTCACCAGAGCGCCAACGGGCATGAGCGACCTCGCGGCGGCGACACTCCCGATGACCGGTCTGACGGCGGTGGCGTCGCTCGACCTGCTGGGCCTGGCGCCGGGCAGTGTGCTGGGCGTGACGGGGGCGGCCGGTGTCTACGGGGGCCATGTGATCCACCTCGCCAAGCACCGCGGCCTGTCGGTCATCGCAGATGCGCCTGGAGTCAGACCTCGGCGCCGGGGCGGCACTTCATCAGCAGCGGCAGCACGCCGGTCTGACACACCTCGCCACGCTGGTTGACCAGCGAGACCCGCCGCTTGAGTATGCCGCGCTGACCGTCGCTGGCCAGCCGGGTCTCCTCGATGTCGATCACGACGTGGACCGTGTCGCCGTCGAACACCGGCGCCTTGAATCTCCACTCCTCGATGCCGAGGAGTGCGATCGTGCCGGCCTCGAAAACACCCGTTCGCGTCATGAGCCCGGTCAAGACGCTGAGCCCGAGCACGCCGTGCGCGATGCGTTGGCCGAAGGAACTCTCCTCGGCGAACACGGCGTCGGTGTGGATCGGGTTGTAATCACCCGAGAGCCCCGCGAACAGAGAAATGTCGGCGACACCGATCGTGCGCCGGGGCGAGACGAATCGGTCGCCGGCCTGGAAATCCTCGAAGTAGTACTTCGGCTTTTCGACGGGCACGTTTCACTCGCTCTCGACGCTGGACTGGAACTGGCTGCTCTTGATCATGCGCGTGGAGCGGTACGTCGCAGCGACGTCGCCCTTCGTCATGCGCACCACGTTGTCGGTCACGACCACTCCGCGATCGCCGCGCGAGGTCATCCGCTTCGAGACGAAGTTGATCTCCGTGAAGATCGTGTCGCCGGAGTACACCGGCGACAGCCATTTCGGTGTCAGCTCGAGCAGTGCGAGACCGGTGCCCCTCGTGACCCCGGAGGCCAGCACGAGGCCCTCGGCGAGCGAGAGCGTCAGCAGCCCGGGCGCGATCCGGCCGGAGTAGTGCTCCGGCCGGCTGACGTACTCCAGATCGATGAAGGTCGGCGTAAGAAACCCGCAGAGGGTGACGAACGACGAGATCTCGTAGTCGGTCACCGTGCGATGTGGCGTCTCGATGGACTGCCCGTCGAAGTAATCCTCGAAGAGCAGTCCCTGCGAAGTCACCGCCGACCTCAGTACGACTTGGGGAGGCCGAGGACGTGGGTGCCGATGTAGCTGAGCACCATGTTCGGCGAGACCGGGGCGACTTGGAAGATGCGCGTCTCGCGGAACTTCCGCTCGATGTCGTACTCGACGGCCATGCTGTTGCCGCCGTGGGTCTGCATCGCGACATTGGCCAGTTCCCACGACGCGTTGGCCGCGAGGTACTTCGCCATGTTTGACTCCGCTCCCGCGTTGACTCCGCTGTCGAAGACCTCGGTGGCCTTCCAGCGCATCTGGTCGGCCGCCTTCATGTTGACGTAACCCGCCGCGATCGGAAACTGCACGGCCTGGTTCTGCCCGATGGGACGACCGAAGATGACCCGCTCGTTCGCGTAGCGGACGGTGCGCTCGAGGAACCAGCGGCAATCGCCAATGCACTCGGCGGCCACGACGATGCGTTCCGCGTTGAGGCCGTCCATCAGGTACCGGAAACCCTTGCCCTCTTCGCCGATCAGCGCGTCCTCCGGGACGCGGAAGTCGTCAAGGAACAGCTCGTACGTGTGGTGGTTGAACATCACCGGAATCTGGCGCATCGACAGCTGCTTGGGGTCGACGTCACGGATGTCGACGAGGAAGCACGAGATGCCCAGGCCCGGCTTCTTGGGGTCGGGCGACGGGCTGGTGCGCGCCATGATGACCATGAGGTCGGTGAATCCAGCGCGCGAGATGTACATCTTCTGGCCCTTGAAGACCCACTCGCCGTTCTCGAGCCGGGCGGTGGTCTGCATCTTCGACGTGTCGGTGCCGACGTTCGGCTCGGTGAGCGCGAAGGTCGTCAGGCGCAGTTCGCCGCTCGCGACCCGGGGCAGCCACTTCGCCTTCTGCTCGTGAGACCCGTAGCGGGCCAGGATGCCCATGATGAACATCGTCGCGTGGATGAAAGCGCCTGCGCCACCGGAGTAGTTGATCTGCTCGGTGATAACGCTGGCTTCTCGGACGCCGAGGCCCCAGCCGCCGTATTCCTCGGGCACCATGACTGCGTGCAGACCCGCTTCGGTGGCGGCGGTGACGAAGTCGGTGGCGTACTCGCCCGACTTGTCGAGTTCGCGATAGTACTCGTCGGGGAATCGCGCGGTGACGGCCTGGGCGGCCTGCAGCACGTCATCGAGCGTCACTTCCGGCTCAGCGGTGATCGTGGTGTTGCTCATTGTCGAGATCCTTTCAGGAGGGGACTGCGAACCGACCTCTCGGTCGGAAGTGCGGGGTCTGATGACGGAGCGGGGTCTGATGACGGCGCGGAGTCTGCGGAGAGCGCGGGGCGTCCGAAAGCACCGCGCTGCTCGAGGGCGTCGATTCTGTCGTTCGCGAACCCGAGTTCGCCGAGCACGGCATCACGGTGCTCTGCGAGGTGCGGGATTCGCGCGGGGGCATCGATGCTGAAGCCGGTGGCGTCGTCGGGAAGCAAGTAGCGTCCACCAATCGCGTCGTCGACCTCGACGAAAGATCCGCGCGCGAGGAAGTGGTCGAGCTCGAGCACCTGAGCCATCGTGAGCACCGGGGCGACCGGAACATCGGCCGCGGTGATCGCGTCGACCACGACGTCACGGGGAAGTGCACTGCTCCACGCCTCCAGCAGGCCTTCGACTTCGCGCTGGCGACTCGCGCGCGCGTCGTACGTGGCGTAGCGGGGGTCGTGTGCAAGGTCGGGTCGGCCCATCGCATCGCACAGGCGCTGCCAGTAGTCGTCCCGGTTCACACCGATGTTGAAGTAGCCGTCGATGGCGGCGAAGGTTCCGTAGGGCACACCGTGGAAGTCGTTCCCGCCCTTCGACGCCGCCTCGGTCACTCCGGCGGCCTGCACACGGGCGAGCGCGACCGACACCAGCGGTAGCGTCGATTCGGTCAGCGCGAGGTCGATCAGGCGGCCCGCGCCGGTGCGCTGCCGATTGAGCAGGCCGAGCAACACCGACGCGTGCGCCGTGTTCCCGGTCATGATGTCGCCCAATGCGAAGCCGCACCACACCGGCATGCCGCCGCGATCGCGCGTGAGTCCCGTGGTGCCGGAGAGGGCTTCGGCGACCATCGCCAGACCGGCTCGGTTCGCGTCGGCGCCGGAGTCGTGCAGCCCGAACCCCGTCATGCTCACGGAGATGATGCTCGGATGCCGCTCGAGCACAGCCTCCGGGTGAAATCCCAGTCGTGCGAGCGCTTGCGGACGCATGTTGGTGATGAAGACGTCGGCCCGGCCGAGCAGCTCCTCGAGGATCTCGGCACCCTCGGCGGTCTTCAAGTCGAGCGCGATGCTGCGCTTGCGCCGGTTGAGCGACGCGAAGTAGCCCGACATCGTGCCCTCGTCGGTCGTTCGGAAGGGGGCCCGTGCGCGGGTCAGCTCACCCTGCGGCGGCTCCACCTTGATGACGTCCGCACCCTCGTCGGCCAGCAGCATGCCCGCGTACGGCCCGGCGATGAGGTGGCAGAGCTCGACCACGCGCACGCCCTGAAGCGGACCACCGTCGGCGATCGTCGATTCGGCCGCGGTGTTCATTCGTCCACCGCCGGTCGCCGGAGGAGCTCGAGGAGCAAATCGACCGGTCCGTCGTTCTCGAGCTGACGGGTGGCATCCCACAACTCGTCGGCGGTGACGTCGGCCCGGCCCCGACGAATGCAGTCGGTGGCCTTCTCTTTGAGCTGCTCGGCAGACATGCGCGCTTCGGGGCTGCCCGATACGGTGTCGCCGACGAATTCCTGCACGCTTCCATCGCGGAGCCGCGCGATGGCCTTGACCGGAGCCATCCCGAGGAAGTCGACGCCCTCGAGCACCTCGACGCCGACGCGATCGCGGGCGAATGCGCCTGCGGCACTCGAGCGGAAGTTCTCGGGATCGAAGTCTTCGATGATGACTGCTCCGCGGTGTAGGCCGACACTCGCGGTGTAGGCGACGCTGAACTGGGCATCGACGACATTCGCGCTCGCGGGGTCGAACTCTCGTCCGACCATGTTCATCGCCTGGCCGCTCACCTGGTAGGTGAGCCGGTCGACCTCGGCGGGATCGATCCCCGCCGCCTTCATGCGCAACGTGACGTCGATGCACGCGTGGGTGAATCGGCAGGCGGGATAGGGCTTCAGGCTGAGGTCGTTCACCAGTGACGCCGAGGCAGCCGAGTCGACGAGGACGTCGGCGTTGAAGACGCCGTCCTGGTACAGGTTGAAGAACCCCGCGCGACCCTCGAAGACGTTGCGCGGACCATCGATTCCCGCCTGCGCGAATGCGGCCCCGATCAAGACGTCTTTGGCCACCATCGCGGGCTGGAAACGCTTGGCGAGACTGCCGTCGATGATCGACTGCAGGCTGCCCGCGGTCTGCGCGAGTTGATGGCCGAGTGCGCTGATCGTCGTCTCGACGTCCCAGCCGCGAAGTCGCGCGATGCCTAGAACCGAGCCCATGCCACCGCTGATCACGCTGTAGTTCCAGCCGCGGCTGCCTCGCGGACCGCCCGCTCGGCCGATCCGCATCGTGCCGTCGATGCCTGCCGCGAGCGCGGTGAGGAACGCGTGGCCGCGGATGTCGGGCTGGTTCTCCTCGAGGTCTGCGATCAGCACCGGCAGCAGCACGCTGTTGGCGTGCAGAGGCACTCCGTCGTCGGTGTCGTCGTAGTCGAGCGCGTGCAGGGCGCCTGCGTTCGCGATCGCCGCGAACGGCGCGGGCGCCGAGCCGAAGCCGCCCCAGACGCTGGCGCGCCCCGGGCCCCAGGCCGAGAGAGCGGTCCGCGCTTCGGGCACGCCCGGCGCGGTGAGCCCGCCGAGCGAGACCGCCAGCGTGTCGTACAGGGCGTCGAGGGTGGCGCTCACCGTCTCGGCGGCGATGTCGCCGTATTCGAGCGCGATGGCGGGCGCGGCATAGGCGCGGGACAGATCTGCTGCGAGGGTTGTGCTCATCTCACACTTCCAGTTCGTCGTCGGTGTCCAGAACGAATTCGAACAGCGGCGTGGGGACGGAGTCGCGAATCTTGAGGCGAACCCGCGCGTCGGGGGCCAGGTCGTCCCACGCGGCGAGCACGCGGCTCACACAGCGCACGCTCTCGTCGAGGTCGACGATACAGAGGGTGTACGGCGCCTCGTGCTCGAACATCTGCGGTGCTGCCGACACCTCGGTGTAGCTCACGAGCACGCCGCGACCGCTCAGTTCGACCCATTCGACGTTCGACTTCCAGCACTCCGGGCACACCGGCTTCGGCGGGAAAGTCATGTGACCGCAGTCCTGACACCGGGTCGTGAGGAATGTCCCGTCGCGCAGGCCGTCCCAGAACGTGCGCGTGAACGCGGTCACGCGCGGCGGGTAAACGAGGGTGTTCTCGGTCATGTCCTCACGTCTCCCTCGACGAGTTCGCCCCGCAGGCGCATCAACTTGCCGCTCGCAGAATGTGCATCATGGTGGCGTTGTAGTCGCCGAGTTCACCGGTCACGGCCCCGAATTCGGCATCGATCACCTGTCGCGAGCCGGCCTCGCCGCGCAGCTGCTGCACCGCTTCGTAGACGTTGTACAGCGGCGTGACCAGCGGCGGGTGTCCCCGGCTCGCGCATCCGCCCGACGTCGAGATCGGGATGTCGCCGCCGAGACTGGTGACTCCGTCGACGGCGGCGGCGCCGCCCTCGCCTCGCGGCACCAGACCGAGCGACTCGCTCAAGATCAGTTCGACGATCGAGCACGGTGCATAGACTTCGGCGAAATCAAGATCGGATGCCTGGATCCCGGCATCCGAGTACGCCTTCCCCGACGCGATCTCAGCGGATTCGAACCAGGTCAGCGACCGCGGGGTGGGCGAGACCTGATGCACTCCCTCGTGGTGGAAGCCGCGACCGACGATGTCGACGTAACGACCACCGAGAGATCGCGCGATGTCGGGGCGCGCGATGACGATCGCCACTGCCCCGTCGGAGCGCGGCGGCACGTCGAGCAGGCCCAGCGGGCGCACGATCTGACGGGCGTCGATGACGTCTTGAATCGTGATCGGCTTGCGCATCTGCGCGATCGGGTTATCCAGCGCGTGGCGCCGATTCTTGACCGGGATCGCGGCGAGCTGCTCGCGGGTCAGGCCGTACTCGTGCATGTACCGGGTGGCGTTGAAGGCGTACCAGGAGATCGGTGTCACCCCGAACGGAACGGCGAAGTCGACGTCTCCGACCGCGCGCATCGACAGGTGCATGTGCTCGCCGGTGTTGACGTGCATCTCGCGGTTGACCCCGAGGGCGATCGCCACTTTGGCCTGGCCCGACGCGACGCGCGCGACGGCGGTGTCGAAGGCGAGTGCGCCGGTCAAGCCGTTGCCCAGAACCTCGAGAAGCGTGTCGCCGAGAGGCAGGTTGAGGTACGACGTGATGAACGTGCCGAAGTAGCGCTGCTCGGCGTAGGGACGCGGCAGCGAGAACACGAGTGCGTCGATGTCGTCTTTGGTCACCCCGGCGTCTTCGACCGCCTCGAGGAGTGCCCGCACCATCATCTCGTGCTCGAGTTCTTCGAGGTACTTGCCGACCGGCAGGGCACCGATCCCCACGATGGAAGCTGCGGGCTCCATGTTCAATCCTGCGCAATCTTCGTCGAAAACGTTCTAGCCTGACAATTAGCTAACTGTCATACAATCACCGGCACACGGGCGTGTCAAGCTGAACGGTGTCAGTCGGCGCCGAAACTGCGGAAGTGTGCGGCGATGCCCTCGAGCGAACTCAGAGCCGGCAGATCCCACAGCTGTCCGGACAGATCAGCCGACGCCGCGGCGGGCAGAGCCTCACTTACGAGGTCGTCGAACTTGGCGGCGACCTCCGAATCGCTCATCGGATTGGCCGGATGCCCTCGCGGGAAGTCCTGCTCGTGTTCGACGACCGTACCGTCGGAAAGGGTGATCGTGACACTGGTCGGACAGCGATCCCGGGTCGAGCGCGCCGTCAGATCGTCGCGGCCCGTGACCGTGATGCGGTCCATGACAGCGAGCAGTCGCCGATCACTCAGCCTTTCGTCCGCGTACGTCGCCTCCCCGATAGCCCCGTCGCGAAGAGCGGATGCCACGAGGAACGGCATGCTGTGGTCGGCGGTCTCGCGGGTCGATGGCCGCCACTTCGCGTCGTGGTCGCCGACACCGCCGCCGATCGCACGGTAAGCACTGTCGCACGTGACGACCTCGATCGACTCCACCCGCTCGAGGTCGAGACCGACCCGCAACCTGGTGACGATGTCGATCGCGACCTGACCCCAGTAACAAGCGCCGAACCGCTTGAGACTCGACCGCTCGATGGCACTGGGCACGGCCGACCCCAGGCGAAGGTCGAACGGCTCCCAAACCTGTTCGAAGAGCCCGAATTTGCCCTCGAACGGTTCGGGAGGTCCCGTCATCCCCGCTCGTGCCAGACGGGTCGCGAACGACGCCGTCATCGACGCGTGCGGCACGGCGGCCGCCTTCCACTCGGAGAGCTGTCCGTACCGGGTCACCTTCAGCGGAGCGCTCGGCACGATCGCCAGCGAAAGCGCGTTGGCAGTCTGCTGCCGCGACAGGCCGAATACCCGGGCGAGCCCGGCGGCGACTCCCAGCGAGCTGAAGATGCCCTGGTCCCATCCCCCGGTTGCGGGCACCGACTCGGCCAACGTCGTGGCGACCTCGTATGCCGTGTACACCCCGGCAACCACCTCGGAGCCGCCGGCACGGGTTGCCTCCGCCGCCGCCAGCACCACGGCGATCATGTCGCTCGGGTGCCCGGATGACCCGAAGTCGTTGAAATCCAGGTATCGGTTGGCGGCGCCGTTGACGAATCCGGCGCAGTCGACCAGGATCTTCTCCGGCTGCCCATAGACCGACGCCACGAGCGGCCCTCCCGTGCCCTCGACCACTGAGCGAGCTATGGCGGCCGGCTCGGATCGGAACCCGCCGGCGCCGCACCCGACGGTGTCAACCACGTGGCGCACGACCTGCTCGACGGTCTGCGGCGCCAGATGCCGCGTCTCGACCGAGTCGACGAAGTCGACGAGTCTCTCGAGAGTCGTGTCCATCAGCCCAGCGATTCGATGATCACCGACACGTCGGCGACGGTCTCCAGCTCGCGGATCTCCGCGACGATGCGACGGAGCTCCGACTCGCGGAGCGGACGGATCGAATACGTCGCGCAGTCCACGAACTTCGTCACCAGGTCGTCCCACGACAGCGGTCGTTCGGTGCTGCCGGGCGTCTGACCGTGACTGACCTCGGCCTCGAGCTGCTCGCCCGACTTCAGGGTGATGCGAACGGCACTCGGCGGAAGCTCCTCGCTCCAGTCGAATCTGGAGTCCTCGACGAACGAGATCTTGTCGGCGACCGCGACAACCTGCGGGTCGGTGCGGCTCTCCTCGGCGAAGTCGCCGAGCCCTACCCGGCCCCGCGCCACGGCGAGTGCGACGGTGTAGGGGATGCTGAACTTCGCATCGAGGATCGACGCCGGCCGGCGACGCTTCTCGATGGGTTCGCTCAGCCGCTTCGCGAAGTCGCCGCCGATCACATCGATGTGTTCGATCTCGTCTCCGCGCCCGGCTGCTCCCAGCAGCTGCATCGATGCCGCGATGTAGCCGTGCGACGCCCCGCAACTCGGCCACAGCTTGTAGACGATCGTGCTGCCCTCGAAGCGCGTGCCGAGGTCGGCGACCATCGCGTCACGGTTGTAGTCGTTGTCGAAGTAGACCTCGAGGAAGCCCGCTTTGCCCTCGAACGGTGCGGTGGTGCCGGTGACGCCCGCCTGCGCGAGATAGGCCGAGAACACTCCCGCCTTCGCGGCGAATCCGGCGTAGTTTCCGCGGAGGCCACCGCCGGTGCCGTAGGCGAGCTGCATCGTTCCAGCCGACTGCATGCTCGCGATGCCGAAGGCGCTTAGCACTTGCGATTCGGAGAGCTTCAGAAGCTTCGCGCACGCGGCGGCGGCGGCAAAGGCTCCGATGACCGGTGTCATGAACCAATCCTGCTTCCAGGCCACGTATTTGCGGAGACGCGCGAAGATGTCTTGGCCGATCGCCATGGCGGTGATGAACTCCTCGCCGGAGACTCCCCCGAGGCGCTCCGCCACCGCGAACAGGGCGGGTACGAGCGAGCTGCTGGGGTGGTGGCCCTCGGGCAGGTGGTCGTCGAAATCGAGGCCGTGGGCCATGGCGCCGTTCACGAAAGCCGCCGACGGCGCGGGCAGCTTGCCGCCGAAGCCCATCACGGTGCTCTCGGCGATTCCGCCCCACTCCTTCATGAGGTCGACGACCTCTGGGATGGCATCCTGCAGTCCACTCGCGCCGAGGATCACCCCGAGGGTGTCGAGCGTGCTCTGCTTGGCGGCGCGGACGGCGTCGGGCGGCAGGTCGCGATAGTTCGTCGCGATCACATAGCGTGCGAAGACAGCGCCGAGATCATCCTCGGTGCGGAGCCCTGGGGTAGACATGTTTCCCTCTCCCGGTCTGTGACGCGGCGCGCCGAAGCGCGATCGGACCATTCCGATGCCTTACAGACCTGCAATAAGACTGGCATTTGACAGTGTGTGAGTCAATCGACGATTGGCGCCGGATGGTTCGCCGCCGTCGGTCATGAGTCATCGTTCATCCGGTCTCCGGGTGAGAAGCGCACTCGAACACAGCATCACCGCGAAGATCAGCACGACGCCGCCGGCGCCGGCGAATCCACCCACGAGTCCGAGACAGACGGGGATGAGCGTCTGCCCCACGCGGTTGGCGGCGAGGCGCAGCGACACCGAGGCACCACGATTGTGCGCGGGGGTGATCTCCGCCAGCCACGACATGGTCAGGGGCTGACACACGCCGAGCACGAAGCCGAGCACGACCGCAGCCGCCAGGACGAAAGCTTCGTGAAGCGGGAGCGCCGTGACGGCCAGGCTGATTCCGGCGAGGATCGTCGAGACCATCAGCACGGTCAGCCGACCGAAGCGCGCGACCACCGGCCCCACGATCAGCCGCGAGATCATGCTCATGACCGCGCGCAGCGACAGCATGATGCTCACGAAGACAACGTCGTAGCCCCGTTCCACACCGAGAGCGGGCCAATAGACCTGGACGATGTCGATCGCGACGACCGAGATCGACCCGACGATCAGCGCCGACACGACGCCGCGATGCCGGATGAGTCGCCCGGCTTCGCGCAGCACGCCCGGCGGAGCGCCCTGCGAAACCCGCGAGGAGGGAGGCCTGCTGGGCGTGAAGAACGCCGCGGCGCCCAGAATCCCCAGGGCCAGCACGACACATCCGCCGAACACGAGCTCGAGATCGGGTACCGCCCTCGTGCCGCCCACCACGATGAGCAGAAGCGGCCCGATCAACTGACCGCACGACGACGAGAAGGCGTACAGGCCGTAGATCGCATCGAGGCGCGACCGTGGCGTCCGGTGTGCCACCTGCACCTGCCCCACGATGACCGACGGCATGTGCCCCGCTCCCACCAGCAGACTCGCCAGCAGCACGAGCGACGGCGACGAGAAGCCGAACAGCGCGACGAGCGCGCCGGCCGCCACCGAGAGTGCACCGATGAGGGCCGCGCGGCGCTCCCCGAAGACGTCGACGAACCGGCCGATGGGAAGAGCAAGCGCCAGTGCGGGCACCGAGAAGCTCGCCGCGAGCACTCCCAGCATCCAGATCGGTACGTCCGCCGCGATGAAGGCGTACGCGAGGGCCGGCCGGAAGGCCGCCGTGAATCCCTGGACGAAGAAGGAATGGGTCGAAACCGTCCAGAGCCAGCCGTTGCCGCCGGGGGAACGAGCCTTCACCCTCCCTCACCCGATCGGCGACGCGTCATCGTCGAGCTCGATTCATCCGGCGAATGCCGGGATGATGTGCTCGCCGAACCGTCGAATCTGTTCGGCACCACGTTCGAGATCGTGTTGCAGGTGCGGCCCGACGGCCGACACCCCCATCGCCTCCCAGCGCTCGAGCAGCTCGACGATCTCGTCGGGGCTCGCGATGAGTGCGCGAGAGCGCAGGAATTCCTCCGAGATCTCGTCGACGATGCCGGAATGAAGGCGCCACGCATGACCGTTGTACGCGTCTAGATACCACTCGGGTCGATCGAGCGGATGCACGTCGGTGCCTCCCGACTCCTCGGCGAGTGCCCGCCGGTACGCGTCGGCGACGGGCGCCACGTCGGGCGGTACCGCGGTGGCCTCCACCGGGTCGAACGTGCCGGGGGTGGGCGGCCGGCGAGCGGCCCAGCTGCCGATCTGACTCTGCCAGACGCCCAGCGCCGACTCCTTGACCTCTCTGGAGGTCGCACGCTCGCCGTCTTCCAGAACGTACATATTGAGCATCACGAAGATCCGGATGTCTTCGACCGAGCGTCCGGCGCGACGCGCACCGGCAGCCAGGTTGCGCCGCACCGTCGCCAGATCGATATCGGCGGGGTTCTTCACGCTGAAGATCACCGCGTCGGCGACCTCGCCGGCCAGTTCGGTGGACTTCGGTCCGCCCGCCGCGACGTAGATCGGAATCGGATCGCTCAGGTTGTAGAACGTGTCATCGACGCTGCCGCGTTGATGGATCATCCGCATCATTCGCCGGTCCCCGCGAAACTCGTACTCGATCGCCTCACCGCTGACCAGCGCCCGCACTTCACGGATGTACCTGCGCAGTTCCCGGAGGGATGCACCGCCGAAGCCCATCGCCTTCATGCTCGTATAGCCCGATCCGATCGCGAGGAACGTGCGGCCCGGCGCGATCTGGTTGATCGATGCGAGACCGTTCGCGGTGACCGACGACATGCGCGTGAGAGAGTTCGTGACGCCCGGGCCCACGTTGATCCGCGTCGTGGCCGCGGCGCAGAGCGCCATGCTCGCGTAGAGCTCGGCGTAGAGCAGCTGCGAGTCGTACAGGTGGAGATAACTGAATCCGGCCGCTTCCGCCTGCAGCGCGAGCGGTGGAAGATCCATGCGGGCCGGCGTCCACAGGCTGAATTTCATCGACGTATTCCTTTGTCTTTAGGGGAAATGCTTGTAAGAAGCTGATCACTGGGCAGTCGGTGGCCGCACGCGTGCCGTCCGGCTGCGCTCCACCGGGTTCACCGCCCGCCGTTCGTTCGCCAGGGCAGAAACCGTGGTGGTGCCGAAAGGTCCTCGTCGGTCGTACATCACCAGAGAGCCCACCGCGATGCCGTCATGCTCCAGACGGTCGGTCGTCGCCAGGCCGCAGGCGAGTTGCTCCGGGAGCCGCGTGAGCGCCATCGTGACGTCGGCATTGATGTACGCCAGGGGGCAGGTGCCCCAATTCGAGACGAGGTTGGAGATATCCGCCACGCTCGCCGCCATCTGAAAGGGGGTCAGCTGCTCCCCGGTCACGATCGGCATCCCAGCGTGCCAGGACTGATTCGGCTGCGTGCCATCGGGAGTCGAAATGCTCTCACTCCAGCCGGTCGCCTCACTGAAGAAGAGGCGGCCGTCGCTGTCGCGCGACTTCGTATCCTCCGCCGGCACCGCGAATCGGCGGTTCGCCGACCACACCGTGCCCCGCGCGGTCGAGGACGGCGCGAGCAGCAGCGTCGACGACCTCGCGACGGATTCCCCGCTGACCCGATAGTCGGCGTCGATGAGCACGAGTCGCGTGCCACGCCGGACCACGCTCGTCGTCAACGTGGCACGCGACGCTCGAACGGGCCGGAACAGGTCGAGGGTGAATCGTGTCGGATGCAGACCGCTCATGCCAGCCGCCGCAACGGCGGTCTCGGTCGCTCTGGCCAGCGCACCGGCGACGGCCGGCCCCCGCAGTTGGTCGGCCGACCAGCTGCTGAGCGCGCGGTCTCGGGGAATCAAGCCGCCCTCGCCGCCATCCTCATCCAGGTCGAAAAAGGCCGGGTCGCTCATGCGGCACTCCTTGGTTCGTGTTGGTCGCGTCGTGCCATCGGCGCCAGTTCCCTCAGCGCCGGGGCAAGTTCGCGCCACTGACCGAGCGGAACTCCCCGCGGCTGCGAGGTGAGCGGTTGGATCGAGACATGGTCGGCACCGGCATCGAGGTGCTCGCGTATTCGTCGTACGACGTCGTCGACCGACCCGGTGGCCACCAGGGCATCGACGAGCCGCTCGCTCCCACCCCCCTGGAAGTCTTCGTCGTCATACCCGAAACCGCGGAGATTCCTCACGTAGTTGGGCTGTGACAGATACACCCCGATACGCCGTCGCGCGATCTCCCGCGCAGCGCCGCGGTCTCGCTCGATCACCACCATCTGGTCGGGACACAGCAGCGCGCGGGTACCCATTATCGAGCGGGCCCGAGACGTGTGCTCGGGCGGCACGAGATAGGGGTGCGCCCCGTCGGCGTGTTGTGACGCGAGCGCCAGCATCTTCGGCCCCAAGGCGCCGATCACCCGGGGCGCCGCCTGCGTCGGCCGCACGGCGCGGTACGGCGCCGCCGCCATCGCGGCCAGATACTCTGTCAGCGACGCGAGGGGCGAACCGTAGGAGCCTCCGCGCACCTTCTCCACGAGATTCTTGTGACTCACGCCGATCCCGACGATGAGCCGGCTCGGGAACGCTTCGGCGAGGGCGTTGGCCGCGCACGACATCGCGACCGCGTCACGCGCCCACATCGATGCGATTCCCGTCGCTCCGATCATCGACCGCGTCGCCGTGAGCAGGTGGGTCAGATGCACGAAGACGTCTCTGCCGGCCATCTCAGGCAACCACACCACCCCGTAGCCCAGATCCTCCCACTCGACGGCGATGTCTTTCGCGACGGCCGTGGGAACGAAGTCCAGGGCTCGACCGCGCACGCCGAACGGGGGCAACCGCGGGCGCGCCGGTTCGGGTGCGGTGAGTTCGTCGCCACGCATGGGGGTGCCTCCATCGTCGTTGTCGAGTTCGAGCGGACTGTCATTCCGTCATCGGGCGGATGCCATGGCGCCGCCGCCACCTCTCATCCATCACCGCGATGATCACCGCTGTGCAGAAGAAGCCGATCGCGGCGAGGATGGCGTTACGGTATGCGTCGCGATACGCCGTCAGGTTGCCCAGGGCAAAGGACTCCTGCGCGATCGTGCCGTAGAAGGCCGACACCAGCACCGCGACCCCGATGGCCGCACCGAGCCGTTGCGCGACCTGGGTGATCGATCCCGCCAGGCCGCCATTCGACGGCGGGATATCGTTCAGCGTCAGCGTCTGATTAGGGGCCGATACGCATCCGGCACCCCATCCGGCGAGGATGAGGCTCAGCGGCACCAGCCACTGCGCCTCGTCAGCGGGCAGCACGACCGCCGCCGCCCCTGCCGATCCCCACCCGACGATCGCGATCGATAGGCCGATGATCACCAACGGTCGACCATATCGATGCGTGAGCCGTCCGCTCCACCACGACGCGACGATGAAGGCGACGGCGAAGGGCACGATCGACAGCCCGGCTTGCAATGCGCCGACTCCGAGTCCCAGTTGCAGAAAGAGCGTCGTCACGAGCATGGATGCCGGCGCTCCCCCGTAGTAGGCGAGCGCGATCAGAACGCCGTGGCGATAACCGCGGCTGCGGAACATGCCGAAATCGACCACCGGGTTTTGACCGATGCGCACGTACCGCCGTTCCCAGAAGGCGAAGGCGGTTCCTGAAACCGCCGCGACAGGAAGCAGCAGCCAGCGCAGCGGACTGTCGGCCGCCGTCCCGGTCGTCAGCGCGAAAGGAGCCATCACTGCGAGCGTTGTCATCGCGAGCAGAAGGATGCCGACCGGATCGAGGTCGCCACGGGCGGAGCGCCGAACTCCGTCAGGCGGAAGAAGCCTGGCCGCGAGCGGAATCAGAACCGCGACGATCGGCACGTTCATGAGGAACACCAAGCGCCATCCCCACTCCGCACCGCCGATCGTGACGAGCAGACCACCCAGGGGAGGCGCAATCGCCAGCGTCAGGCCGATCATCGCCCCGAAAAGACCGAACGCCTTGCCCCGTTCGGCGCCGGCGAACAGTCGCTGAAGAAGTCCGAGTGCCTGGGGCATCAGAGTGCCGGCAGCGATGCCTTCGAGGAGTCGGCCGATCACGAGGATCGTGACGTTGGGTGCAAAGCCGCACACGACACTGGCGAGCCCGAACAGCACGACTCCGATCAGGAAGAGCACGCGGCGGCCGCGAAGATCGCCGGCGCGACCGGCGGGCACCAGTGCCAGGCCGAACGCGAGCACGTAGCCCGCGACGATGAGTTGCACCGCGGTCGGGGTTGCTCCGAGCGATGCCTCGATCGCCGGAATGGCGACGTTCACCTTCGAGATGTCGAGCACGGCCAGGCCGGCCGCCATTAGGCAGACGGCGAACGCCGACCACCGGGCCCGCTGCGTCGAAGCCGTCACGGTGAGAAGGATCGATCCATCCGGAAAGCCGATTTGCCTTCCGGTAAGGTGAATCGATCTTGCGACGCCGCAGGCCGGAGGGCGATATGACCGACAACACGAGCAACGATCGCGGCGAGTCGACGACCAGGATTCTGGGCCAGAAGGTTCTGCGGCCCAGACAGCAGGTTGAAGAAGCGCTGCGCAAGGCCGTTCTCAGCGGTCAGCTTGCCGCGGGAGAGCGACTTCCCGCCGAAACGGAGCTGGCGCGACAGTTCAACGTCAGCCGCCCAACGATCCGGGAAGCGCTCTCTGCCCTGGAATCTCAGGGGCTGATCTTCAAAGTCCCGGGCGCCGGCGGTGGAAGCTTCGTGCAGACCGTCGATCACAATGCGCTCGGTCAGGTCGTGCAGAAATCGATGCACAACCTCCTGTGGCTGGGCAGCATCAGCTTCGACGAGTTGGCCATGGTCCGGCAGTTTCTCGAGGTACCCGCTGCTGCTCTGGCGGCGAAGCACCGCACCGACGCCGACGTGGAGGAACTTCGCACCATCATCGACGAACAGAAACTGCGAACGGTCGACGACCCCGCCGTGGCCGAACTCGACGCTCGCTTTCACATCGCCATCGCGCGCATGTCGGGCAACCGCATTCTCGCGTCGCTCGTGTATGCGTTGCACCGGGAGACCGAACCCGTGTCGTACCTCGATCTTTCGCCGTCGGTGGGGCGCGATACGTTCGCTCAGCATCAGAGCATCTTCCACTCGATCGCCGACGGCGACGCAACCGCGGCGGAGGCGGCGATCATCGACCACCTCACCTACCTCCGCCACCACATCGGCCCTAGTCGCGGTCGCCCGCTCGACTCGGGCGACGCCTGAGTAGTCGCGCGCGATCGAGCGGGTAGCATCCATTTCAGTCCCACGCCAACCCCAGGGCCGCAACGGCCTCCCGCGACGCCGGACGTCATATGGTTTGGGCGTGTAGTTCATCTACAAGCCATCGCTGAATGTCGCGGATTGCGTTCAAATTGCTGGAGTGGTTGCTGGGGTTCGACGAAAAGCTGATGTAGGCGCATCGGATCAACTCGTAGCGCGCTCCATCGTCGCGAACGGTGATGACCAATCAATCCCGGCGCGTGCAGGACACGTCCCTGCCGCGCAGCGTTGCCGTCTCTGGCAGGTGGGCCGATCGTTCAGAACCTGTGCCATCAGGAGCGCCGCGCGCGCTGCATCTGAATAGCGAGGCAGATGACCCTACCCGCCCACCAAAGGGTGAGAAGTATGAATCCAAGGCCAGCTGAAAGCACGAACACACCGCCAGCACCCTCGATCTCGGTCAACTTCCCGGCGTCGAGACTCAGGCTGCACCAACTCCCGATAGCGAGAAGAATCCCGCTCAAGGCTGTGCAAGCAATACTCCCCACCGACGCGGCCCGCCGCTTCTGCGTCCACCATGCTGTGGTAGCACCTAGCAACGATGCCGCGCTGCAGACGAACAAAAGGAGAACTGCATCGCTAGTGGTTACGGCGCCAAGAACTGAGAAGCCCACGACGCCGAGCGCTACACCCGTCCCGAGAGCGAACACGATCGGCGCCAGACGGTACCTTATCGGCCGTATCCACTCGTTGCGCTCGGTAATGGAAGTCGACCCTTCTCGACCTGCACTGTTGCGCTGGCGGGCCCCATAGAGGAGGGGTTCGTCGAGTTCTACCGTTAGTTCGCGCATGTTCGGATGCCACTTCGTCGAGGCGGATTGTTGTTAAGGTCCGTACACACTAAAGCACCTCATGAACACGATAGTCAATGTAAGACCTTTATCTCATTGGTCCGGCTATGTGTGAGAGCTAAGGCGCACTGCTGATTGGGTAGCGATCGAGCGAGGGTTAGGCAGTGGCAACCGGCTATCGGTTCTTGAAGCATGACGGTGTCCGCCGTAGCCCCTTCCCGAGGAGCGAGCGCTTCTCGGGAACACACGTGGGAGCCTCGATGACGAACCCTGCCCCACGTCGACGCGGTGTGTCCCGCTCGTGCGGTACTGAATCATTGCTGGCGGGGTCTCTCGCTCATTCGCATTGGTCACCGCGGCTGAAGGCCCTACTGACACCGCGGGCGATTTCGTCAGGTTGCGCGTCCAAATCCAACGAGACGAATCGCACGCGATTGTGTTCCAACTGGAGCAGCACGTTCTCGGACAGCTCACCCATGGCGATCGCCCCGATGATCGGAACATGCTGAAGGCGGGAGGCCGAGTTTCCATCGAGCGGCAACCACATAACGAAACCGCCGAGCGGCTGCGCGCACGCACTGATCTCGTTAAGAAGCCTGAGAACGTGAGCAGGGTTGAGGAGCTGACCCGCCAGCTCGGAGATGACGCAAATCGTGGGAGATTGTCTCGTACGCAGAGCTCGCGCCCAAGGGTCTGGGCCGTCGTAGCGAAGCTCATCAGCTGCAGTCAGCACTCGTGCTCGTGTCGAATCTGCGACGCCTCGACCGCCACTCAGCGCGGCGGACGCTGTCGATGCCGCCACACCCGCGTGTTTTGCGACATCGGAGAGGCGTATCCGTCGCAATGTTGAGTCATCGGCCTTGACCACTGGTGCGGCTCCCATGCAGCTGCGGTAACTCACTGACCGAAAGGTCAGAGTGTGCGAGCGAGCGGGTCGAAGTCAGCCGGCACGGGAGGAACGGGTGGAATGCTGCTCGCGACGGTGACGAATTCATCGGTCCGACTGGACTCATCAGCCGCCAGCATGACCTCCAGGACGTGCCGACCGAGTTCTCCGCTCGCGATGTGGGGGCGCCCAGCAGTAATGGCTCGCACCATCTCAAGCAGCCCGAGGCCTCGGCCGACCACGGCACCCTGCTGATCGATGTCGATCCACGGTTGGTCGAACGCCTCACCATCGCGAAGCGTGGTCAGAGGCTTCACGAACGCGCTGCGCCCAGCGAAGGTGTTGGGGTCGGGGATCACGATGGAGCCCTCGGTGCCGTGCAACTCGACGACCCCGTGGCGCTCAAGCGCGGAATCGAAGCTTAGCGTGCTCTGAGCTTGCCTGCCGGACTCGAATACCGTCAGCACCTGAAGCGTTGTCGGCACCTGGACGGCGAACCTAGTCCCGGCGTTCGGGCCCGTACGAATCTCACGCTCCTCCCGCGCCTTCATACCCGTCGCCGCGACACGGTCGACCGGGCCGAGCAAGCTGACCAGTGCCGTGAAGTAGTAGGGGCCCATGTCGAACAGCGGACCAGCCCCCGGCGTGAAGAGGAACTGCGGGTTGGGGTGCCAGAGATCAGGCCCTTGAGTTTGGAAAGTCGTCTGTGCGAATAGTGGCTCACCGATCACGCCCTGCGCGATCGCGCGTTTCGCGGTCTGGAATCCCGGTCCGAGGACGGTGTCCGGAGCGGAGCCAACCCGGAGCCCCGCGGCGTCGGCAGCGCGCAGGAGCGTATCCACACCCTCGAGATCGAGACCGATCGGCTTCTCGGTCCACACGTGCTTGCCCGCGGCGATCGCCGCTATCGACACCTCGACGTGCACAGCCGGGATGGTCAGGTTGACAATGACCTGAACGTCGGGGTCAGCGAGCACATCAGCCGCGGTCCCCCACCGGGCGACCCCGTGCTTTTCCGCCTGCGCGCGAGCGCGGTCGACGTTGAGGTCACCGACGATCACGACCTCGAGGTCGGGAAAGGAGTTCAGATTCGCGAGGTACGTGTCACTGATGACACCGCTCCCGATGATTCCAACGCCGACCACGCTCATCGGACGAACCCGCCGTCACGGAGGAAAGCCAGGCTCGCCTCGACATCCTCGAAGACGTCCCCGGGCGGGTTGTCGTATTCGATGACCGCGTACCGGATCGCGCCGGCGCCGGCAGCAAGAGCCTCGGCGAGCGGCACTTCGCCCTGGCCTGCATGCCATTGGTCGAGCGATGTCGACGCGAAGGCCGGCGCGTCAGGGGCGAACGGATTGCTCGCCGGCACAATGCCGTCTTTGATGTGAACCGCCACCAGTCGCGAACCGAGCTTCGTCACCAGCTCGGGCACATTCTGGTCGCCGGCTAGCGCCCAGTAGAGATCCAGTTCGATCTCGACCCGAGGATCGGTCAAAGCGACGAATCGCTCGAAGGCCGTCTCACCCGCGAACGAGGCGATGAACTCCTGCGCATGGTTGTGATATCCCACCGTGAGACCAAACCCTGCCGCCACCTCGGCCGCGCGATTGAGCCGCTCGGCTATATCCGCGACGCCATCCTCAGTGAGCCAGCGCTCCACGGGCACGAACGGATCGATGACCGTGCCGATCCCGATTTCCGCAGCCGCTTCGAAGACAACCTCGGGTGCTGGAGTTGGAATAGAACCGTCAGGCGTCCAAAGCTCGTCGGACAGCAGCGGGGCATGTCCGGTGGGTGCGGCCAGACCGGCGGCACTGAGGGCAGCGCGAATACGGCCAGGTTGGCGCACGAAGTCGAATGCTTCGACGTTCTTGAGTCCGATAGCGGCGAGCTTTTCGAGTGAACCGCCGGCGTCGGCAGCGAATGCGCTCGCCATCGAATACAGCTGAACGGAAGCCAAGGGAAGAGTCATCGGGTCCATCTTTCAGTGATGTCGTGTGGGTCGGTCAGGTTCGATTCGTTCACTCGACACCCGCGAATCCAGGCGAATACCAGTCACCGGCCGGAACCTCGATCACGTGCAGGAGGAGATCCTGTCGCGGGATGCCGATGTTCTCGATCTCGTCGGCGATCGCCACAAGAGCCTGGTGCTTCATCGCGGTGCCGTAGCCGACGCTCGCGAGGATCTCGATGAAGATGATGTCTTCGCGGTTGGGCTCGGGGTACGCGGTACCGAAGACGAGTTCCCCCTTCTCGTGTAGCCGGAAGATCTGAAACAGATCGGTGGCGGGCATGTCGAAGCCCTTGACCATCCCGGCCAAGATGGCGGTGCTGAGCTCAGGCAGCCGGTCGCGATAGCTGCTGTGCAGATCGATACGTGCATGAGGCATAGGAGTACTCCTTTATTGATCGGTTGGCGGTCAGTGCTCGGCGTCGACCCAGTGCTCCGGTGCGGGGCGGAGACGGTCGATGCGAGCCCAGAAATCATCCGGGATCAGGTTGGACGCAGCATCCAGAGTCCACTTGACCCGCTCCGGGCGACTCATCCCGACGAGCGTGCAATCGACGAGCGGTTCGCGGAGAGATGCCTGGATCGCGGCGGCGCCGAGTTCGATTCCGTATTCGTCACACAGGTCGGCCATGGCTGTGATCGCAGCGAGGAGTGCGGGTGAGGCTGGGCGGTACGCGTAGGTCTCGCGGCCTCCGCGTGGTGTGGCGAGGATGCCGCCGCCGAACACTGCAGCGTTGAAGATCGCCATTCCGCGACCTTTCGCGTCGGTCACGACTGCTTCGGCACTTCGATCGACCAGCGTCAGACGGTTGTGCACGAGAAGCGCGTCGAAGACGTCCAGGCCGACGTAGCGCTGCATCGTCGGCGCGTGACCGCCGGCAACACCGATCGATCCAATTGATCCGGCCTCCTTCATGGCGACGAGCGCTTCGACCGCGCCACCCGGCGCTGTCATCTCATCGAAGTCGAAGAATTCCGGATCGTGAAGGTGTACCAGAGGCAGGAAGTCCAAACCGAGGCGCTCCGCGCTCTCCTCGACCGAGCGCCTGACGCGCTCCCCCGAGTAGTCACCGTCGCGAGCGTCGACCTTGGTGACGACGAGGGGACGCTCGGACGCCTGCGTATTGCGCAGCGCCTCACCGATGCGCCGTTCGCTCTCGCCGTCGTTGTAGTTGTTAGAGGTATCGATTACCGCGATAGGACTGTGCAGCACGGCCTCGATCAGGTCGAGGGCACGGTCCTTCGGCACTTCGTAGCCGAGAACTTCGGGCATGCTCGACAACGGAGCGCCGCCGAGTCCCAACGCTGAAACCGTAAGACCCGTGTTGCCCGCGGCCCGGAGCCACCGCGACCCTCCCGGCACGTAGGCGGCGGCGGAAAGTGCGCGGTCCTCGGTGGTCATGATTCCCCTTGATCGATGTCGATAGAACTGTGCATTGTCAGACGGCGGCACTGAGATCGGTCGACGAGCTGGAACCGGCCCGATCACGGCGCGTCGCCCCAAGCCGCTGGTGAATGACGAGACTCGCTGCGCCCACGGCCGCGGCATCTCGGCCGGAATCCGAGACGCGCACATCGATCGTGTGAACGTTCCGCGCGAAAGCACGCTCGGCAAGCTCCGCTCTCACGGTCTCCGCGACCAGTGCACCGACATGGTCGAGCGCCGGACCGGTGAGCACGACCCGTTCGAGATCGAGGATGTTCGTGATCGAAACCAGCGCGACCGAAAGCATGTGCGCCGCGTGGACGATGACGGCGCGAGCACCCTCATCGTCGTTTGCGGCCGCGATCGCGATGCGCTCATAGTCCGCCCACAACGAAGCCGCGTCGCCCGACAGTGCAAGACGGCCCGCGAGTATGTCGTCGGTGAGCGCGCGCTGCACGATTCTGCCGGGCGATGCGTAGAGCTCCAGGCATCCTCTACTGCCGCATTCGCACTCCGGTCCGTTCGCGTCGACGACGACGTGTCCGAGCTCCCCGACATTCGACGTTGCTCCCCGGTAGACGTCGCCGTCTGTGATCAGACCGAATCCGATCCCCGAGGCCATAGTGACGACCGCGAGATCACGCGCGGCGGGGGCTCTACTGATCCAGAACTCGCCGATGGCACCGCACGTCGAGTCGTTCTCGATGGAAACCCACATCCCGGTACCCTCGGCGAAGTCCTGCTGAATCGAAGCCCAGTCCCACTCGGTCCAGTCCTCCGGCTGTGTGCTCTGAAGATACCTGTTGACTTCCTGCCTCCCCGGCACCGCGATTCCGATGCCCAGGAGGCTCTCCCGCGAAACCTGAGCGGCGGTGAGAAGCGCGGAAATGATGGTCGTGGCCTCGCGCACCGCTTCGCTGCGCCTGTGGTCGACGATGCCCGTCGGGGACTCGCTGTGGGCGACGACCCGGCCCGACAGATCGGTAAGCACGAATCGCGTGCGGTAGTTGCTGAGGTAGATGCCCACCGCGTGCCGCGCTGAACGATTCAGCTCCAGCAGTGTCGGACGCTTGCCGCCGGTGGACGTGCCGCGGCCCGTTTCAGCGACGAGTCCATCGGCAATAAGAAGCTTCACGATGCGCGAGATCGATGCCTCGGTAAGTCCAGAATGCTGAGCCAGCTCTACCCGGCTGATGATGCCTGCCGACCGGATCAGATCGAGCACCGCACCGCTGTTGTCCCGTACCGCCACCTGTGCCACCCCCTCGTGTTCGTGTCTACAACGACTTGCTTACGTACTGTATCTAAGTTTTGAAAATTGTGTTAGCTTTCCGATGCGGCGTCAACCGACGACCAAATCTCAGAGGTGAGAAAGCAGGAGACGATGTTGTTTCGGAATTCAAACAGCGGGTCGGTGAAGCGGCTTGCAGCGGTCGCGGCGATCGCAGCAGTAGCCGCGGTCACGCTCAGCGCGTGCGGTTCATCCGGTGGCGGCGAGCAGACGGGGTCTGCCACCGAAGGCTCGATCAACTGGTGGGGCTGGACGCCTGATACCAGCGTGGCGGAAAAGTACATCGCGGCCTTCAACGAGGAGTACCCCGATATCGAAGTGACCTACCGAAACTTCGAGAACGGCGATTACAAGGCTGCCTTGCGCGCCGGCCTGCAGTCCAACTCCGGTCCCGACGTCTTCGACATCGCTCTCGGCGGCGACGTTGCCGATTTCGGCACCTTTGGCGACTTCGGCCTCGACCTCCGCCCTGCGCTCGAGGAGCAGCTCGGAGACGACTGGGAGGATGACTTCACCTTCTCGAACGATGGCCTCACTCGCGAGGACGGTTCAGTCGCTGGCGTGTCGATGGGTGGGGTGGCAGCAGGCATGATCTGGATCAACCAGAGCATGTTCGACGAGCTGGGCGCGAAGGTGCCCACCAACTATGACGAGTGGGTCGCCGCGTGCGACATCTTCGCGGCTGCCGGCAAGGACTGCCTGGCGATGGGCGTCATCCCCGGGCGCAGCTTCGCGATGGAGACCTGGCGCTCGATCGTCAGCACGATCGAACCCGGTCTGTGGTACTCCGCACTGCAGGGCGACGCATCATGGGACGACCCCGCCTTCGAGGAAGGTCTCGAGGTCCTCGCCCAGATGAAGGAAGACGGCATCATCCGCGACGACGTCACCGGACTCGCCCAGTACCCGGATGCGAACAACGCGTTCCTCTCCGAACAGGCCGCGATGGTGCAGATGGGCACCTGGTACGCCCAGTACTCGAAGGAGGACAGCGCAATCGCATCCATGGAAGCCGCCGGCGTGACCGATCCGACACCGTTCGTTCAGCTGCCGATCCCCTTCCCCGAGGTCGGAGGCAACCCGGCAACACTGTTCGGCGAACTCGACTACGGACTGTCCGTCAATGCACGATCAAACGCCACCGCCCCCGCCACGACGTTCGCACTGTGGCTGACCGCTACCGAGCAGGGCTCCCAGATCATCGCGAACGCCATCGATCTGATCCCAGGATTCGTGGGCGTCGAGCCGCAGTGGGATGATCTGGGACTGGTCGCACCCGACGTGCAGATTCCCGCGATTCAGACCATGTACGCCGATGCAGCCGCAAGCGATGAGAGTCGCAACCAGCTCGTCACACCGGCGCTCGCACAGGCGTTCGATGTCGCCGTGGCATCCGTACTCGAAGGCAGCACCACGCCTGCAGACGCAATCGCGACACTCGTGTCCAGCACCCAGGGCTGATCACAGCCGCAAGGAAAGAAGGACGGAAATGACTGACACTCGCATACGAGGCGGTGCGAACGCCTCCGTCCCTCCGACCAATGTCGGGGCGCGATCGGCAGATCGCGCCCCGGCCCCCCGCCGCAGACGAACGACAGCGCCCGGCTTCCCCTGGATCCTCCCTGCGCTCGCGATATCGAGCGGGATCGTCTACTTCTGCATCGGCTACAACGGCTGGGTCTCGTTGCTCGACTGGAACGGCATCAGTCCTATCCAGACCTTCGTGGGCATCGAGAACTACCTTCGTGCCTTCGCCGACCCGGTCTTCTGGGGAACACTCCAGCACACGGTCATCTATTTCATCGTCACCTTCGTTGCACAGTCGATTCTTGGAATCGTGCTGGCCGTACTGCTGCACTCTCGGGTGCGGCTCGCCGGTCTCTATAAGGTGATCATCTTCATCCCGGTTGTGCTCGCACCCGCGATCATGTCTCCTGTGTTCCGGATCATCTTTGCCGGTGACGGTCCACTCAATGAGTTCCTCCGTGCCGTGGGGCTCGGCTTCCTCGCACAGCCGTGGCTCGCGCAGTCGAGCACGGCCCTGGGTGCACTGATGATCATGCAGATCTGGAACACCACGGGCATCTCGTTCATCCTCTACTACGCGGCGATCAGCCAGGTGGAGACTGATGTGATCGAGGCGGCGCGACTCGACGGCGCGGGCAACATCCGCATCGTCTGGAGCATCATCATCCCGTCGATTCGCGGCACCATCGTCGCGTTGGCGATGCTGAGCGCCATCGGCACGCTCAAACTCTTCGACATCCCCTATCTCGTCACGGCCGGCGGGCCGAACTTCTCGACAGAATTCCTCGGCACCTACATCTACCGACAGGCGGTTCCCCTGGGCGAGGTGGGCTACGCGTCCGCGCTCTCGATCATCCTGCTCGTGCTGGCGCTCGGAATGGCCATACTGCTGAACCTCCGCCGGAACGAAGACCGCAAACCCAAGAAGGGAGCGCTGCGCTGATGCTCGAAGCACGCACGTGGACCGGCAAGGCCACACTCCAGATCATCGTCACCCTCATCACCATTCCCTTCCTGATCCCGCTCATCGTCATGGTGCAGGGCTCCTTCGCGGGGCAGGGGTGGGGCAACTACGCGGCTGTGCTTTCACTCCCCCAATTGCCGTCGTTCTTCGTCAACAGCGCGATCATCTCGGCGCTGACGATCGCGATTGCCCTCATCTGCACCGTCCTGGCCGCCTTCGGTTTCGCGAAGTTGCGCATCCGAGGCAAGGAGTTCTTCTTCTGGCTGCTCCTGGCCGCGCTCACACTCCCCGAGATCGTGCTGGTCACACCGTTGTTCGTGACGGCGACATCGACGAACCTCTACAACACCTATTGGGCCGTGGTTCTCCCGCTCGCCGCTCTGCAGATCCCGTTCACCGTGCTCATCACGCGCACGTTCATGAACGGCATCCCCGATGCGCTCATCGAAGCCGCGCGCATCGACGGAGCCAACACGTGGCGCGCATTCTGGCACGTCGTGCTCCCGCTGACCCGCCCCATTGCGGCAGCGGTGATCATTCTGACCCTCATCAGCGCGTGGAACGCCTACCTCCTGCCACTGATCTTCTTGCAGGATGCTGGGTCGCAGGTGGTGACACAGGTGCCGAGCTTCTTCCAGGGCCAATACAACGACGATCAAACGAAGGTGCTCGCTTCTGCCGTGATCACGGCAATCCCACTCATCGTCGCGTATCTCTCGCTGCAGAAGCTCTTCGAGCGCGGCCTGTCCGCCGGCGCTCTCAAGTAGAAGACCTCCGGGGGGCGGCCGCTCAGCGGTCGTCCTCGGACACGACCAGAAAGACATCCGAATGGCACGCACACTCGCTCCCGGTCAGCGCTCGCGGATCGTAACCCTCGATGTGAACTCCGGCGAGATCACCCTGGTCCACGAATCGAGTGAAATCCTGTACGAAGCGCCGAACTGGTCGCTCGACGGCTCCGCCCTATACGTGAATGGCGGCGGCGACCTATACCGGCTCGCTTTCGATGATGACGGACCCCGACGCATCGACTTCGGCGACCTCCCCGAATTGAACAACGATCACGTCCTCGACCCGGACGGTATGCACGTCTTCGTCTCGGCCAACGACGGGCACATCTACCGAGCACCCCTCGCCAGCGGCGAAGCCATCAGAGTCACCAACGACAATGAAGACGGGCGCCTGCACTTCCTGCACGGCGTGAGCCCGGACGGCGCTACTCTCGCGTACATCGGTCTCGTCTCGCGTGAAGACGGATCGTGGGCCCCAGCGAACATCTTCACCATCCCCGCCGCCGGCGGCGATGACACCCAGCTCACCGACGATGAATATCCTGACGACGGCTCGGAGTACTCCCCCGACGGCGAATGGATCTACTTCAACTCCGAGCGGGCGAACACCGGCGCGGGGCACGCGCAGCTCTTCCGGATGCGACCCGATGGGACGGATCAGCAGCAGCTCACCCACGACGAACGCGTCAACTGGTTCCCGCATCCATCTCCGGACGGAACACGACTCGCGTACGTGAGTTTTCCTTCGGGGACGGAAGGCCACCCCGCCGATCGCGACGTCATCGTGCGCATCTGCGACTCGGACGGCGGAAACGTGCGGGACCTGCGCCACCTGTTCGGTGGGCAGGGGACCATGAACGTGCCCAGCTGGGCGCCCGACGGCACCCGCATCGCTTTCGTCGAGTACCCGATCGCCGACGGCGGAGCCGAATGATCCGCATCGGCATCTTCGGCGCCGCGGGCATCGCGCCGCAGGCGCTCATCCGACCCGTTTCCCGACGCACCGATATGGAGGTGGTGGCGGTCGCTGCCCGGTCCCTCGAGAGCGCCACCTCGTTCGCGCGCGAGCATGGGATTCCGCGGGCGTATGAAGGCTATGCAGAACTCCTCGCGGCGGATGACATCGATCTGGTCTACGTCGCACTACCTCCCTCTGAACACGTGCGATGGTCGGTGGCTGCGCTGGAGGCCGGCAAAGATGTCCTGTGCGAGAAGCCGATCTCGATGGATGCGGCCCAAGCTCGCCATGCGGCGGCAGTAGCCGAGCGCACGGGTCGACATCTGATCGAGGCGTTTCACGATCACTATCACCCGCTCACCGCAGCCGTACGCGACTTCGTGAACTCTGGCGCGCTCGGCACCGTCGCGAGCATCGATGCATCCTTCACGGCCGACAACCCTTACTCGCCGACATCGATCCGCCACGTCCCTGCGCTCGGCGGTGGCGCGCTCATGGACCTCGGCTGCTATCCGGTGCATTGGCTGCGTGAGCTGGCCGGCGCCGAGCCATTCATCACCGGAGCACGATTCGTACCGAATGAGCTCGGTGCCGATATCGCGATCGATGCGGAGATGGTCTTCACGTCGGGTCCCCACGCGGGAGCCAGAGGCACCCTGCACGCCAGTATGGAGCCGGGTGTCCCGTTCGCTGCGCCGGTCGTCGTCACCGGCGACCGCGGAACGCTGCGCGTGGACAATCTGGTACTCCCGCATCGCGGGCACAGTGTCACGACCGTGATCGACGGCGTCACCAGAACGTGGACGGTCGCAGGAGCCGAGACGTACGACCACGAGCTCGATGCCGTCGTCACGTCGCTGAGGACCGGCACGGCAGCCGACACCGAAGGTGAAGACTTCGTCGCCACGATGGATGTCATCGATGCGATCTACGCCGCGGCCGGTGTCGTCCGACCCGATACGGCGATCGGCTCATGAGTCGTGAAATCTCGTTGTTCGACGGTCACAGCTTGACGGGATGGTTCGCTGCTCCTCGGATCTACGGGTCGGTGTATCCCGGCGGTCCCGAGCTGCTGGATCTGGTTCCCGCGATGCCGCGCGAATACAACGAACAGTCCGCGAAGCATCCCGCGGTCTGGACCGTCGAGGACGGCGCGATCGTGGGACGACAGGATGCCGCCCCGCCTGGGTGGGGTGGCTACCTGGTAAGCGAGCAGACGTTCGGCTCGTTCGAACTCGAACTGGAGATGAAGCCCGATTGGCCGGCCGATACGGGCGTGATGATCCGCCGCCGCCGCGACTCGTGGGAGGGCTTACAGGTTCTCGTGGACCACCGTCAGTCGGGTTCGATCGGCGGCTTCTACGGCAACGGCATCGCCGGATTCCACGGTGTTCCGTTTAACATTGCTGCACGGTTGGACGCACTCGGGCGACCCGTCGGGCTCGTCGAAGATGATCCCACCACGACGCTCGAGCCGATCACGGCGCCCAAGCGAGCCATGCTCGCGCAGGCATCCGCTGCAGCGCCCTTCCTCGAATCGTGGCGATGGCGCGACTGGAACACCCTGCGGATCCGATGCGAGGGCACGCCCCCGCGAGTGACGACGTGGGTCAACGACGTCCTCATCGCGGAGATCGACACGTCCGCTATCGACTGGCCGGGCTACAACCCCGAAGCCGTGTGGTCACTTCTCGGGAAACGTGGTCACATCGCCCTTGAAGTGCACGACAACGACCCCGGAATGGGCGCCGCCCGCTGGGGGCGCGACGCGGCGTGCCGCTGGCGCAACCTACGACTGCAAGAACTCTGATTGGGCAACATGGACGAGACGACACGCATCCGACTGCTCGATGAGGTGCGCGCGGAGCGCGCACACCTGACCTTCTCCGCCCTCGATCGCAGTGACGCGCGGCGCATCGGCGAAGCCGTCGCCGCAATGAGCGAGCGTGAGCAGCTACCGGTGACGATCGCCGTCCATCTCGGCGAGCAGCGAGTCTTTCACGCTGCGTTCGACGGAACGACCGCTGCGAACGACGGCTGGGTGAGGCGAAAGCGCAACACCGTGCTCGAGCACGAGGTCTCGAGCTTCGAAGTGGCCCTAACGACTCGGCTGGCCGGGCGGAACCCGGATTGGCTCGACCCAGCCGAATTCGCCGTCGCCAGCGGCGCCGTACCCCTGTTGGTCGGCGGCCTCCTGGTGGGGACGGTCGCACTGTCGGGACTGGTCGACGCTGAAGCGTCCGACCACATCGCCGTGATGCGCGGAATCGGCGAGTACCGCGCGGCACACGAGCTCATCAACTGACCTGGAAAGCGAGACCGACATGCCTGCATTCGAAACCAACAGATGGCCCGGTCGTCAAGACCTTCAGCCGCATCAGACGACCCAGATCATCATCGGAGATGCCGATGGCGCATCGGCTGATCTTGTTTTCGAATCCGACCGGCTCTTCGAAGCCCCCAACTGGAGCCCCGACGGCACCAGCCTCGTCGTGAACAGCGAGGGCGGTCTGTTCGTCATCGACATCGCGAGCGGCGCGGTCACTGCGATCGACACACAAGGCGTCGACCGCGTCAACAACGACCACATCCTGTCTCCTGATGGGCAACTCGTTTACTTCAGCGCAAATGGGCACCTGTACAGCGTCCCGATCGCCGGTGGGGACGTGACGAAGATCTCCAACGACTTCCCGCCCGAGCTTCAGTACTTCTACTGGCTTCACGGCGTCTCTCCTGACGGACGCACCCTGGCCTATGTCGCAACGCATGCAGTCGGCGAAGACCCCAATCCGCGCGGCCGGGTGCGCCTCGCTACGATTCCGGCGGCCGGCGGGCACGACTTCTATCTCACCGACAACGAGACCGGTCATTTCGACGGGCCGGAGTACTCCCGCGATGGCGAATGGATCTACTACAACTCGGAGGAGGTGGCGGCCGTTCCCGGCCACGCCCAGCTCTTCCGGATGCGGCCGGATGGCAGCGATCACGAACAGCTCACCTTCGACGACCGGGTGAACTGGTTTCCGCATTTCGACCCGTCGGGCGCTCAGGTGCTCTACCTCAGTTACGAAGCTGGTACCCAGTCGCATCCCGCCGACGTCGAGCTCATCATCCGGATGATGGCACCGGACGGTAGCGCAGTTCGCGACGTCGTCACGCTTTTCGGCGGACAGGGGTCACTGAACGTCAATAGCTGGAATCCCGAGGGCACTCGCTTCGCGTACGCCGCGTATCCGATCGCCGGCTACGGCGGAGGCATCGACCGGTGGGACCGATAGCCCACGATAGGCCGGTGGGCGGCGCCTGCGTGCGGGCGTGGATCCCGCTTGCAGGCGCCGCGGCTGTATGAGCTAGCCCAAATAGGCTTCCCTCAGTAAATCTCCGTCTGACAGCAGCTCCGCCGGCGCCCCCTGGAACGACACACGCCCGCCGGTCACGACCACCGCATGGTTTGCCATGCTAAGGGCGAGGTGGGCGAATTGCTCCACGAGCAACACCCCGACACCGGTGTCCGCGATCTGCTTGATGGTGGGGATCAGACGCAGGAACACGACCGGCGCAAGACCCAGTGACATCTCGTCGATGAGGAGATACCTCGGTTTCGAGGCGAACGCCCGCGCGAGGACCACCATCTGCTGCTCTCCCCCTGAGAGCAACATCGTCTGACTGCCGATTCGCTTCTCGAGTTCTGGGAAGAGCGATAGCGCTTCGTCGACATCCGCCTTGTTCCGAGCGGTGATCTTGAGATTCTCGTGCACTGTCAGGGATGGAAAGATCATCCTCCCCTGCTCGACATGGCTGACGCCGAGCTTGGCCCGCTTTCGTCGACTGAGCTTCTGCAGGTCGTGGTCATCCATTCGGATCTGCCCGCCGACGCTGGTCACGACCCCGGAGATCGCCTCGAGAAGGCTCGTCTTCCCCGCACCGTTCGGACCGACGAGCGTCGTGATCTCACCGGGGGCGACTTCGAGCGATACGCCCGAGATCACCGGGCCGATCCCCCGACGCACAGTGACGTCGTCAAGGACGAGGCTCATGACAGCATCTCCGTCTCCCCCATGTAGGCCTTGAGCACTTCCGGATCCGACAGCACGGCCTCGAGTGGTCCGGAGGCGAGCACCTCCCCGAAATTCAGCACCACGAGCGTGGAACACACGCTGCGCACCAAGTCGAGGTCGTGTTCAACGATGAGCAGGGTCACCCCGAACCGTTGAGGAACCGCTCGAAGGCGATCTGCGAAAGCCAGGTGCTCTTCGTGCGAGAGACCTGCGGCAGGCTCATCCAACAAGAGGAGTCGCGGACCGGCAGCGACGTTCGCCGCAACTTCGATCAGACGCCGGGTGCCGACATCGACGATCGCGAGTGGCGTCGCACTCGCTGGGCATCCGAAGAACTCGAGCACCTCCTCGATCCGCTGCTGCGAGGCGCCGTTTGCGACGAATCGCACGTACGCGCCGACGGTCATCGTCGAAGGAACGCGGTCCTGCTGGAACGTACGCCGCAATCCAGCTCGAGCGACGCGGTGTGGCGGCAGTGCATCCAGCGTGGTCCCGTCGAGCGCGATCCGGCCCGTGTGACTCGGAAGAAATCCCGACAGAGCATCGATGAACGTGGATTTGCCTGCGCCATTCGGCCCGATCAGCCCGAGGATCTCGCCCTCCCGCAGACGAACATTCACCGCATTGAGTGCGGCAACGGCTCCGAACCGGACGCTGAGGTCCTCGACCTCCAGGAGGACGTGATCGCCACCATGCGGCTTCTGCACCCCGAGAGGTTCGAGAAGCGCGAGCGTTGCTTCCGCTTGCGACTTCCCCGCCTTTCGCCGTCGCCGCAGAAGAGCATTGCGGATGTCGCTGCCGAGGTTCGAGTTGGTGGTCAATGCCTGAATCCCCAGAATCGCGAAGGCGATACTGGACCACTCGAGAGGAACCTTGAACTGCTTCAGAATCTCCGGGATGAGCACGAAGAGGATACCGCCGAGCAAGGTCATCTCGAGCAGATGGGCGCCCACGGCGATCGCGAGGACGTAGAGGCCGAGCGAGTTCAACGTTTGGAAGGTGATGTAATTGGCCGTCGTCACCTGGCCGACCATCAAGCCACCCGCGATACCGCCGATGAACGCGCTGACGGTGAACGCGCTGAGCTTCGCCGAGGTGACGCTCGTGCCCGTCGATGCCGTACCGCGCTCGGAGAATGCCACGGAGCGCCACCCCGCCCCCCAACGGCTGCGCTGCAGATAGAACACTGCGCCGGCGACGAGAACCACGACGGCGACCACGAAGAAGAAGTAGTAGCGGTTCCCAGCCAGATCTGAGGATCCAGGAATGCCGAGCGGTCGAGCGACCCGGGTATTGGACCACTGGTCGGGAAAGGACACCTTCTGCAGAGTCATGTCGAGGGCGGCCGCGACGCCGAGGGTGACCACCGCGAGGTTGACTCCACGAAGGCGCAGCGCTGGCAGGCCGACGACGAAGCCCAACAAGGAGGCGGCGAGCGCGCCGACCAGCATTGCGACGATGAAGGCGAATCCGCCCAGCGCAGGGTAGAGCGGTGTCTGGGTCATCAGGAAGTCCAACACCCACCCACCGATGGCAGCGAAGGACAGCTGACAGAGCGCGATCATGCCAGCAGTGCCCGTCACGATCCCGAGGCCGATGAGCGAGAGCATCGCCAGCAGCACGGAGGTCGAGATCAGCAGCCAGTAGTCGGGAAGGAGGAAGCCCAGCAAAAGGGCCACCACGATGGCCCCGCCCGCGACGGCGAAGGGCATCCACGGCCTGTCGCCCGGCGAGCGAACCGCGCCGGGCCCGACCGCTGTCGTTGTGGTCGTATGAAGGTCAGCGTGCGACATCCCACACCTCCTTCCGCTGATTCCAGAGCAGGAACAGGACGATGACAATGATGGGAACCCAGTCACGGAGTAGCGTGATCTCAGGGAAGGACGTCAGCACTCCTTGCAGACCGCCCACGAGCAGGCCTCCCGTAATCGTGAGCCAGAGGTTGGTGAATGCACCCACGAGTGCTGCCGCTGCGGCAGGGATGAGGAGGACGATCATCGAGGTCGCGCTTCCTGCCTGCGTGTTGCCGACGATGGAGATGACCAGGCCGGACAAGCCGCCGACAGCTCCCCACACCAACAGTTGCAGGCCGCGGACGTTGATACCGGCGAGCTCGGCTGCCGTCTGCCGGTCAGATATCGCGCGCAGCCGCACCCCCAACGGCGTCCACGTCAGGACCACTTTGGCCAGTACGGCGATCGCGATCGCCACGACGAGCATGAGCACGCCCACCTTCGTCACGGCGATGGTGCCGAACGAGACGATCGGGCCGATCAGTAACGGCGGGTTCGGCTGGGGGCGCGTGCCGAAGACGATGAAGGACAGCGAGATGAGACCGAGCAGAGTTGCCACGGTCACAGCGCTGCGCGCCGTGGTGCTCGACTCGCCCAGCCACGTGGAGATGATCCACCCGAGGAGGCACGAGATCGCGGCGCTGGCGACGATGGCGATGAGCACGATCGCCCAGCCGGGCAGGTCGAGCGGTATGAACCGTAGCGAGAGGTAGGCGCCGAAGACGCCGACTGCGACCTGGGAGAAATTGATCACCCGGGTGAGGACGGCCATGAGGGTCAGAAGCACGCCGAACACGGCGTAGAGCGCTCCGGAACTCAGGCCGACGATGAGGGAACCGAGGATGTCCACGTCACTCCTTCGATCTTCGTTGGCGGCGGGTCCAGGGTGGTGCGGCGCGGGCCGAAGCCCGCGCCGCACCACCCTTGGAAGTGTCAAGGCTCAGCTGGCGGGGACCGTGGTGTACACCCAACCGAGGTCATCGCCCTCGAGAAGCGGACCCAGCGATTCCCACTCGCTCGTCCCGCCGCGCAGGACGACGGGGTATGCCGTGTTGTTCGGCTGATGGAACTCGCCTGCGCCGAAGATGTACGGCGCCTGAGCCATCGGCGACGGGATCTCCTCGGTCATGCCTTGCGCGGCGGCTGTGAAACTCTCGCGCGTCACGTCGCCATCGATCGACTCGAGGATGTCGATGAAGTATTCGGCAGCGAGGTAGCCACCCTGAGAGAACGAGGTCTTCGGCACTCCGTGGCCATCCATTGTGTCGGCCCATTCCTGAACACCTTCGATGCTCGTGTCACCGTATGGCGCCCATTCGGCCGGCAGGTAGATGTCACCGGAATATGCGGCCGACGCGGCGAATTGGTCCGAGTAGCACGACGTGAGTACGAGGAAGGGCAGCGAGATGCCCTGGTTGGACGCCTCACCGAGCAACGCGATGACCGCATCACCGACCTCGTTCATGTAGATCGCATCGCAGTCCTGACTCTTGAGATTGGAGACGTTGCCCGCGTAGCTTGCCTGACCACGGACGAGTGACGTGTCAAGGTACGCCAACTCCTTGCCGGTGGCATCACCCCATGCGGCGATCGCCTGCTCGTAGGCCGCCTTCGATGCCGCTTCATCGGGCACCATGACCGCGCAGATGTTGTCGAATCCGAGGGTTTCCGATCCGTAGTAGAGCGTTGCGAACGTGTCGAAGAACGGGCCCGTGTTCGTCGGTGCGATGTTCGGCGTCGCGAAGCAGTATGGGTCGACACCGGTGCCCTGAATGGAGACGATGCCGTTCTCCTCCCAGGTGGTGTGGTTGACCGCGCAGTCCAGAAGCGATGAGCCGCCGACGAGTGCGACCGCACCGGAGGACAGCGCGTCCTGCGCGGCGGTGGCGGATGCCGCGGGGTCGGTCTTGTCGTCGTAGACGGTGTATTCGATGGGCTGACCGTTCAGTCCGCCGGCCGCGTTGTAGTCATCGAAGACCGCTTGGACAGCCTGCGGCGCTTCCGGAAAGAAGGTCAGTCCGCTCAGGGCGCCGACGACGATCGGGTCGCCGGTAGCGGGCTCGCCGCTCCCTGAGGGAGCGGCTTCTCCGCCCGACGAACAGGCTGCGAGCGCGAGCGCGCTGATGGCGACGATGGCCGCGGCAGCGGCCAAGCTGTGTGACTTGTGCATTAGTTGGTGCCTCTCGATCTCAATGCTGGAGACACAGGCCCTTCGGGTCAGCCTCGTTGCATAATCCGGGTCGCGACTGCTCATTCGCGCACTGTGTCTCTGAGAGTAGGCATCGCGTAGTGGCCGCACTTGTCCTACCGTGAAGGGCAGTTGTCGTTGCGTGAACGCTCGGTCCACCGACATCACCGTCGGGCGAACTGACGACCTCGCAGTCGTGCTACTATCGCCCGAATCGTATACGATGCGTCTCACGATGGAGTGACCATGTCTGAACTCACCCTGCACGCAAGCTCCCCCCAGGTCGCCGATCTCGAAGACTTCGCGACCTATCGGACGACCGTGTCTCACGCCGTCGTCGCGCTCGACGTGCACGCCGACGATCCCGACCGCTTCCGCGGACGGCTGGATGCGGGGATCACCGGCGACATCCACTTATTCGATGTAGCGGCGGATGCGCATTCGGTGCACCGCACACCGGCCCTCATCGCCTGCGCGCCGCAGCGCTATTTCAAGTTTTCGCTCATCGAACGCGGTACGGGCATGATCGTCCAGAACGGACGAGAAACGGCGCTCGGCCCCGGCGACATGGCGCTCTACGACACCGACAAGCCCTACTCGCTCGTGTTCGACGGCGACATCCGGATGTCGATCGTCATGTTTCCGCGCGAGCTGCTCGATATCCCGTCGGAACTGCTCAGCCAGATCACGGCGATGCGCCTTGACGGAGGACGGGGAATCGGCGCCATGATCCGTCCCTACCTCTCGACACTGACCCATCAGATCGGCGAAATCGACGGTCGGATCGCCAGTCGGCTGTTTCGCACGGCGTTCGACATGGTCGGCACGCTTCTCGAGTCGGAACTGGGAGCGGCGACGACCGCCACGACGCACGACGGGCTGATGCGTCGAATCCTCGACTTCATCGATGAGCGCCTCTCTCAGCCTGATCTCAACCCGACCCAGATCGCCTCCGCGCACTTCATCTCGGTTCGCCACCTGCACGCATTGTTCAGCGATCAGGGAACGACCGTCTCCACGGTGATTCGTACCAGACGCCTGGACCGCTGCTACGACGACCTGATGAATCCCATTCTTGCTGCCCGCTCGGTCACCAGCATTGGGCTGGACAATGGATTCCTCGACGCGGCTCACTTCAGCCGGACCTTCCGACGTCACTTCGGCGTCCCGCCGTCGTCGATCCGTCAGCAGCACCGCGACTGACGACTTCGCACGTCATTCGAGGCCGAGATCCTCCAAGAGGAACTTCGCACCGAGCTCGCCGATCACAATGGCCGGCGCGTTCGTGTTCCCTGTCGTGATCGTCGGCATGATCGCGGCATCGATCACCCGCAGACCGTCGATCCCGCGAACGCGAAGTCGCGGATCGACGACTGCCGACTCATCCACACCCATCCGACATGTCCCCACCTGGTGGTGATAAGTCGCCACCGTCGAGCGCACGTAGTCTTCGAGGTCCGCATCGGTGGCATCCACCCCGGGGTAGACCTCGGTCGCACCCCACTCGTCCACGAGAGCGGGCTGACGTCCGATCGACCGGCACTGACGCACCGACGCGACCAGGGATCGCACGTCATCGGGATCGGCGAGGGCCTGCAGATCGATCTGCACGGGGTCATCGAGCCCCGGACCGGAAAGGGTGAGCTCGCCGCGGCTCTTCGGCGTGACGATGCCCGCCATCAGCGAGAACCCGTCGTCGACGATCGGTTCGAGGTTCTCACCGAACATCGGCACCGAGAAGAGGATCGGCTGCGTATCGGGCACCTCGAGATCAGGCAGGCTCTTCCAGAAGAGGTGACTCTGCGTGACGGATACCCCCGGTGTCGGCGGACCGACGGGCTTGGCAGTCGTGGTGAAGATCACCGGCGCGAGGAGGTGATCGTGCAGATTCTTGCCGACGCTCGGGGCATCTTTGACGACCTCGATGCCTAGCTCCTGCAATTCGTCCGCAGGACCGATGCCGGAGCGGAGCAGGATCGCCGGGGAGCCGATCGCTCCCGCAGCCAGGATCACCTCATCGGCTCGAAGTTCCTCATCGTGGCCGTCGACTCGATAGCGGATGCCGGTAGCGCGACCGCCTTCGGCAATCACCGAGTGCACCTCGGCTCCGACGACGATCGTCAGGTTGTCGGCATCCCGCACCGGCTTCAGATAGGCCATCCATGTGTTGACCCGTCGGCCGTCCCGCATGGTCACCTGCTGCTGGGACACACCGTCCAAGTGATCGCCGTTGTAGTCGGGGTTGCGCTCGAGCCCGTCCTGCACCGCGGCCTCGATGAGCGAATGCTGAATGGGCGAGAGCTCGTAGTCGTCGGTCACCGGCAGCATCCCTGCGTGAGCCGCACCCGCACCCGACCGATCTTCGATCGTCTCGTAGATCGGCCGAATGACCGACCATCCCCAGCCCTCGTTGCCGAGAGCCGCCCAGCCATCGAAGTCCTGCGGCGCGCAACGCACCCAGATCATGGCGTTCAGCGCATGCGACCCGCCCAGTACCTTGCCACGCGGCAAGTGCAATCGGCGACCGCCCGCTCCAGGCTGGGGAACGGTGTAGTGATCCCAGTCCTGCGGGCTGTGCCAGAGTTCTCCCATCCGCATCGGATCGTGGATAGCCTCGTTGGTGTCCTCGCCACCGGCTTCTACGAGTGTCACCTCGACCCCGGCGTCGACCAGTCTGCGGGCCACGACCGATCCGGCCGATCCCCCACCGACGACGATTGCAGTTCGCGTCATATCCGTATCTTCTCTCTCAGCCGTTGATGATCTGCGGCACGGCCACCGCTTTGAGACCTTCGACGCCGAACTCGAGACCGTAGCCCGAACTCTTCACGCCGCCGAAGGGAATCATCGGGTGCACGCCGCCGTGCGAGTTGATCCAGACCGTGCCGGACTGGATTCGCGACGCGATTCGTCGCGCCTCATCGCGGTCGCTCCCCCACACCGATGCGCCGAGACCTACGTCCAGTCCGTTCGCGCTGGCGATGGCGTCCTCGACATCGAAATACTTGATCACCGGAAGCGCTGGGCCGAATTGCTCTTCGTCCACGAGCGCGACGCCGTCAGTGACATCGGCGACGATCGTGATCGGGTAGAACAGCGGACCGAGATCGGTTGCCGGTGAACCGCCCGTGATGACACGACCACCGTGTGTCTTTGCGTCCTCGACGAGCCTGGAGACGATGTCGAACTGCTGCTTGTTCTGCAGCGGACCGAGCATGTTGTCTTCATCGAGCCCCGGACCCATCGGCATCTGGCCGGCAACCGCCGCCAAGGCCGCGATGACCTCTTCGTAGATCGAGTCGTGGACGTAGAGACGCTTGAGCGCGGCGCATGTCTGACCGGTGTTGATGAAGGCGCCCCAGAACAGGTCGCCCGCGATGGCCTCGGGGTCGGTTCCCGGAAGGACGATGCCGGCATCGTTTCCGCCGAGTTCCAACGTCAGGCGGGCGAGGTTGCCGGCCGAGTTCTCGATGATCCGACGCCCAGTGGCCGTCGAGCCGGTGAACATGATCTTGTCGATATCAGGGTGTGACGACAGGCGAGCACCGACCTCGCGGTCGCCCGAGATTCCGATGAGCACGTCGGCGGGTAGGACCTCGTTGAGGACTGCCAAGAGCGCAAGGACGCTCAGCGGGGTGTACTCGCTGGGCTTGACGACAACCGTGTTGCCCATCCGGAGTGCGGGGCCGATCTGCCAGATGGTGATCATCAAGGGCCAATTCCACGGCCCGATCGCGCCTACGACGCCGACCGGCTTATAGGTCAGGACCGCGTGCGCGTCGCCGTCGTCGATGATGACCTCGGCCTCGAGGATCGTCGTCGCGGACGTCTTTAGCCAGGCAGAGCACGCGCCTAACTCGAATCTCGCATTCGGACCGTTGAGCGGCTTGCCCTGCTCCCGCGACAGGAGGCGTGCCAGCGCCTCGGCATGCTCGTCGATCGCGTCGGCGGCCTTCAGCATGAGCGCCGAACGCTCGGCGTGCCCGAGTGCGTCCCACCCCGGCTGGGCGCGGCGGGCGCGCTCGATCGCATCGTCCAGGTCTCCAACGCTGTGCACAGGCGCGTGACCGACCAATGCACCGGTCGCAGGGTCGAGGATTTCGCGACCCGAGCCCGGCGCGGACTGCACTCGTTCGATGAGTGCAACCTCTGGCGCGGACGTGGACGTCGAGTCGGACATGGCTGTCTCCTTTTGAGTCGGAACTCACATTGTGTCCCGGCGCACTCTCGGCGACTTGTCTGGCAGTGCGGTGATGATGTCTGAGGGCGAACGACCCGGCACCCACTCGCTCATCTACAGCGCGCGTTGCGGGCTCGCCGGCGCACCCTCGTCACGAGGCAAGGACCGTGCTCTCAGAGTCAAGCTCGATCCGCCACCTCGGCCGAAACTTAGATGGTGACCACTCAGAGCCGTCAGGTCGTGTTCTCCGCGCCGAACGAGATCGCCATCGACTCCATCGCGGTTCCCGACCCCGGTCCCGACGACGTGATCGTCCGCGTGCGTCGGGTCGGCGTCTGCGCCACCGATCTGCACCTGCTCGCTGGGCATATCGGCGATACGTTTCCCCTCGTTCCGGGCCACGAGTTCGTCGGAGAGGTGGCCGCGATCGGCGCCGCCGCCGCAGAATCGCACGGGCTCGGCATCGGCGATCATGTCGCTGTGGAGATGCTCCTGCCCTGTCATCGCTGCCCGCGCTGTCTCGAGGGCACGTACAACCTGTGCGAGCGGGACGACATGGCCACGGGACTCTCCCGCGGTCGGCAGCTCGGTGTGAACATCCCGCGCACCGTCGCTCCCGGCCTGTGGGGAGGCTACTCCGAGTATCTTTACGTTCCCGCAGAGGCCATCGTGCACCGTTTGCCCGCCGATCTCCCGTGGGATGTCGCGGTACTGGTCGAGCCGTTCGCCGTCGCCTGCCGGGCCGTTCAGCGCGGCCGCGTCGGACCGGGCGACCGAGTCCTGGTCATCGGGCCTGGACCGATCGGCATCCTTCTGGCGGCTGCCGCTCGATCTGCCGGCGCGTCCGTAGTCGTCCTCGGCACTCGTGACAGCCGATTGCGCACCGCCCGTGCCTTCGGTGCGGATGCCACGATCAACATGCGCGAGCAGGATGCCGAAACGATGGTTCGCGCGCACGTCGGTGCTCTGGCCGACGTCGTGATCGAAGCGGCCGGATCCAGCGAAGCGCAGCAACTGGCCGCGCGGTTGGTTCGTCGCGGGGGCAGGGTCGTCCTGGCGGGCGCGTGCGGCGCCGGCTCGACCACGTCGTTCCGCTCGGACGAGGATCTGCTGACCCGCGAGATCGATGTGCTGCCGTCATTCCTATCCGCCGGCGGCTTCGGTTCCGCGATCGGGCTGTTGGAGCGCGGCGACTTTCCATACGCAGACCTGATCACGCATTCATTCCCGCTGGATGAGGTCGCCGCAGCGTTCGCCGTCATCGCCCATCGAGAGCAGGACGTGATGAAAGTCGTGCTGCTGCCGACCGGACCGTAACCGTCCATCTGAGAGGACCAACCGTGGAACCTACCGTCAGCAACACCGTCGACGCCGCCCCAGTGGAGGAGTGGCGCACCTACGACGAATTCGCCGCCGGCATCGACACCTACCGACTGCCCGATGCCGACCTGTCCGGTCAGAACTTTCTCATCCGCTTCGACGATGGACCCCAGGTGGAGCTCGCCTTCCTCGATTCGACCACCGTTCGCTGGTCCTCGACCGGCGTCTTCGAATCGACGGGATCCGAGGATCCGTACGAAGCGGTCACCGTCCGAGCAGACGTCCTGTTCGTCAACGTTCCCTTCGTCACCCGCGAGCGTGAGTCGCTGACGCTCGTTTTGTCGACGACGACGCATCGAGCACTCGGGGTGCTTTCGGCCATTCAGCCGGAAGCCGTAGAAGAGGTCCCGCAGGTTGCACAGCATTTCTGGACCGGAGTGGTCGATGGGGGCGCGGCACGAGGAGTCGTGCCGGGTCCGTCGCGCGACCTCGTTGGCCGCCGCAACCTGTACCGCTACAGCCCGGAGCACCTCTACGAGCACGTGTACCTGTCGTCGGAACGGTACGCGTGGCAGTGCATCCAGGGCGTGCAGCGCGGCCACGGCGACGTCGACATGTCGACCGTGTGGAAGTTCGACGACGGCCTGTACCTGTTCTGCTTCCGCGAGTTCAAGATCGCAGTGGCGAGCGTCTGGTTGCACGATCTGGGTTACCAGCTCAGAACCACGGGCAACTTCCTCGGCCTCAACGGCGAAGGTGACGCGGAGCACTCGCGTGCTGGCGGTCACATCTACCCGGTGGGCTCCGTGGTCTATCCCGATGTCCAGCCGGTCTGACGAGGAGACGAAGATGAGCAACGCTGAGATCGTTCAAGGACACTATTCGGCCTCTGACGCAGGAAACCTGGATGGGATGCTCGCCCCGTTCGCGGCAGACATCGAATGGACCGAAGCCGCGGGATTTCCCCTGGCCGGTACATACGTCGGACCGCAGGCGATCGCCGAGGGCGTCTTCATCAGGCTGCAGCAGGATTGGGCGGATTTCACCGTCGAGGTGGACGAGGTGTTGGATGCTGGGGACACCGTGGTCGGCATCGGCACGTATTCCGGCACGAATCGGGTGACCGGCAAGCCCTTCGCGGCACGGTTCACCCACATCTGGCGACTCGAGGGCGGACAGGTCGTTCGGTTCGAGCAGGTCGTGGACAGTTCGCTCGTCGTGGCGGCGATGGAATGACCGACCCGTCAACGGCGACGTTCGCGCCCGACCTCATGGCGGGCAAGGTAGTGCTGGTCACCGGCGGCACATCGGGCCTCGGCGCGGCGACGGTCGAATACCTGGCAAGGCTGGGCGCCGAGGTTCACGCCGTCGGTCTGGGAGCTGACCGCGCGAGTTTCCCCGACGGCCTACGCGTGCACCTGCACGAGCTCGACGTCACCGATGACGACGGTCTTCAGCACCTGTTCTCGCAGCTGGATCGGCTGGACGTATTGGTTCCCGCCGCAGGCATCAGTCTCGGTGAACGGGAACAGGAGTGGGCTGCGTTCACCCGGGTCGTCGAAGTGCAGCTGCTCGCCGCTTATCGGACCATCCAACTCGCCAAACCGCTGCTGACGGCCAGCGCACACGCATCGATCATCACCATCGGATCGATGTACGCCTACTTCGGTGGTGGCGAGATCGCCGCGTACTCGGCATCCAAGGGCGGAATCGTCCAACTCACCAAGTCACTGGCCCAGGTGTACGCACCTGACGGCATCCGCGTGAATTGCGTGGCGCCCGGCTGGATCGACACGCCTCTCCTCGCGCATCTGAAGGCGGACGACGCGATCCGGGAGCGGTTACTCTCACGCACTCCGCTCGCGCGATTCGGAGATCCTGAGGAGATCGCCAAGGTCGTCGCCTTCCTCGCCTCGGACGCAGCGTCATTCGTCACCGGCGCCGTACTGCCGGTGGACGGCGGCTACCTTGTCACGGGAATCTGACCTCAAATCAGCGCGTGACCTCGCGGAGTACGCCCACAGCCCCGACGGCGACCGGCCACCCCGCGTAGAAGGCCAGATGTGTGATCACTTCGACCAGCTCGTCCTCGGTGAGCCCATTTTGGATGCCGACCCCCAGATGTGAGCGGAGCTGGTCGGTGCGGTTCAACGCGATCAGTGCGGCGACGGTGATGAGGCTGCGGTCCCGGGGCGAGAGTCCCGGCCGAGCCCACACGTCGCCGAACAAGACATCGTCGGTCAATTCGGCAAGTTTCGGGGCGATGTCGCCCATCAGCTGCTGGGCTCTGCTCATCTCCTCGGCCACTGTCAGGCCTGTCCGGCCGGGCGCAGGAGGATTTCGTTGATCGCCAGGTGCCGCGGCCGCGTGATGACGAAAGCGATGACTTCGGCAATATCGCCCGCAGAGACCTGAGCGTGGCTGTACAGCTCGTTCACGGCAGTGTTCGTGTCCGCATGAGTGATATGCGTCGGGAGCTCGGTGGCAACGACGCCCGGTTCAATGAGGGTGACCCGCACGCTGGGCAGCAGTTCCTGACGCAGCGCCTCGGACCATCCGTTGATCCCCCATTTGGTCGCGGCATAGACACCGTTCCCAGATCTGGCGGTGCGGCCGGCGACGGACGAGATGTTGACGATGTCTGCGTTCCCGCTCGATTTCAGCTGATCGAGGAACACCTCAGCGGCGGTGATCGCGCCGAGCAGGTTGACCTCGATCATTTGGCGATAGTCATCGCGTTGTTCTGACGAGAACGGCCCGAGCAGCATGACGCCGGCATTGTTGACCAGCACGTCCGCGCCGCCGAGTTCGCTGTTCACGCGTTCCGCAGCGCTGACGAGTGAGGTTCGATCAGTGACGTCGGCCGAGATCGCCGTAGCGCGGTCGCCGAGTTCTGCGGCGAGCGCGTCGATGCGGCCGGTTCGACGCGCCAGAAGCACGACGTGGTAGCCGCGCTCGTGCAGGGCGCGACTTGTCGCAGCGCCGATTCCCGATGAGGCGCCGGTGATGACAGCGACCGGAGTCTTGGTGGTGGTCATGTCGTGACTTCTTTCCTTGTGCTTTCGATGGCCGGTCAGTTGTCGAGTCGACGGGCGCTTAGCCAGCGGACCATCTCGGGGTCGCGGTGGTCGAAGAACTGCGAGTCTCCGACATCCAGCGTCGCGATTCTGGCCATGTCTTCGTCTGTGAGCGTGAAGTCGAACACGGCGAGGTTCTGCGCCATGCGCTCGGGGCTCACCGTCTTGGGGATGACGACCACCTCACGCTGGATCAACCAGCGAAGAACGACCTGTGCGACCGACTTGCCGTACGCCGCGCCGATGGTCGTGAGCAGTTCATTCGAGAACAAACCGTTCTTGCCCTCGGCGAACGGGCCCCACGACTCGATCTGCACGCCTTCGGCCTTCAGGGTCTCCTGGTCGGTCGCCCGCTGGTGGAACGGGTTTGTCTCGATCTGGTTCACCGCAGGCGCGACCTCGCTGTTGAGCTTCAGATCGATGACCCGGTCGGACGGGAAGTTGGATACGCCGATGGCGCGCGCCCGGCCCTCCTGGTTGATCTTCTCCATCGCGCGCCACTGACCGTAGTAGTCGCCGAACGGCTGGTGGATCAGATAGAGATCGACATAATCCAGGCCGAGTTTTCGCAGCGAGTCATCGAACGCGCGAGTCGTATTGTGCTCCGCTGGTGAGTCCTGAATCCAGAGTTTGGTCGTGATGAAGAGCTCTTCGCGATCGACACCCGATGCGGCGATCGCTGATCCGACTGCTTCTTCGTTGCCGTACGCAGCGGCAGTGTCGAGCAGCCTGTAGCCAGCGGACAGTGCGGCGGACACGGCAGCTTCTGTTTCGTCGGGGCCGACCTGGAAGACGCCGAAGCCGAGAATGGGCATTTCGACGCCGTTGTTGAGAGTCACTGTGGTCATGACTTGTTCCTTTCGTAGGGTGATGGAGATGAGGGCCTGGTGAAGAATCGACGCCAAGGGGTGATCAGGGTGAGAGCGGCGATCAGCGCGAGGCAGAGCAGCAGCGCTCCGGTGGTGATGCCTGCTGACGTTTCCGCGGCGATACCCGCTGCGGTAGCGGGAACCCGAGTGTCCGCGGCGGCGACAGCGACCATGACGCTGACGCCCAGTGCACCGCCGAGCTGGTGTGCGACGTTGACGACGCCCGACGCCGCACCCGCGTCGCGGGACTCGATCGCGGTGATCCCGGCGGCGGTGAGCGGCGCGAAGCCGATGCCCTGGCCGAGACCCAGCAGGATCATGGGTGGACCGACGGCTGCCCAGTAGGTGCTGTCGATGTCGAGCAGGCTGAGCCACAACATCCCGCTGGCCGTAATCGTCAAGCCGACCACGACGAGCGCTGGGTTGCCGAAGCGCCGGGTTAGTCGCGAGACGAATGTCGATGCCGCGAATTGCACGATCGTCATCGGGAGGAAGGCGAGCCCCGCTTGAACGGGGGTGAACCCGAGCACGGATTGCATGTACTGGCTGATGAAGAAGAAGTAGCCGAAGATCGCACCCGCGAACAGCATGCGCGCGATGAAGGCTCCGGCCCGCGTGCGGTCAGCGAGCACCCGCAACGGAAGGATCGGCTGGCGTGCACGTGTCTCGATCGCCACGAACGCCCCCAGCATCAACGCAGCGAGTCCGATGAGGGACAGCGTGATCGGGTCGGACCATCCAGATTCGGCGGTCCGGGTGATCGCGTACACAAGCAGGCCGATTCCGAGTGTCGAAGTGAGCGCGCCGGCCAGATCGAACCGACCGCGCGCCGTGTCGGACTTCACGATGACGCGCATGGCCGCGGCGATCAGCACGGCGCCGATTGGAACGTTCAGCAGGAAGCCGACCCGCCACGACGTGAAATCGGCGAGGATTCCGCCCAGCACCAGACCGAAGCTGGCGCCCAACCCGGCGACCGACCCGTAGGCGGCGACTGCGCGTGTGCGCTCCGGCCCCTCCGCAAACCCTGCGGTGAGAAGTGCCAGAGCTGTGGGTGCGAGGATCGCCGAGCCGAGGCCCTGCACCGCTCGTGCGGCGATCAAGAATTCTGCGGTCGGGGCGAGCCCGATCGCCAGGGACGCAGCGGAGAACACGACGAGGCCGACGACGAACATGCGACGGCGGCCGAGGAGGTCTCCTGCCCGGGCACCGAGAAGCAGAAACCCTCCGAAGACGAGCGCGTAGGCGGTCTGCACCCACGACAGCCCCGCCGTGCTGAAATCCAGTTCGTCGCGCACCCGAGCAAGGCCTGTGAACACGATGGAGTTGTCCAGCACGATCATGAAGTAGCTGACGAGGATGATCGCCAGAAGCGCGCCGGCGCGGCGCGGGCGGATGCCGAGGTTTGCCCGAACGGGAGTGATCGACGCCGTCACGACTGATCGTCGAATCCGGTGTTTTCGCTGACTTCGCGCCACTGCTCGAGGGACTCGAGTTGCGCCGTCAGCACAGCGCGGTAGTTCGACACGGCATCGCGGCCGATCACCAGCAGTTCGGGTGTGTCCGTCGCCTCGAGTGCCGTGATGATCGCCTCGGCACCCTTCGCCGGGTCACCCGGCTGAGTGCCGTGCACCGTGTCCACTTCCTTGCGACGCTTCCCGGCGGTCTCGACGTAATCTTCGATGACGGTGGAGGATTGGGTAAGGGAACGACCGGCGAAGTCGGTGCGGAATCCCCCTGGTTCGACGACCATGACGGTGATTCCGAGTGACTCAACCTCGCGCCGCAACGCACCGGTGAGTCCTTCGACCGCTGCCTTGACAGCCGAGTAGTAGCCCGAACCTGCCGGTGTGATGCGAGCGCCGATCGACGAGAGGTTCACGATTCCGCCTGACCGGCGGGCGCGCATCTGCGGGAGCACGGCTTTGATCGTCGCGACAGTGCCAAAGACGTGCGTGGCGAACAGCCTCTGAACGTCTTGGTCGTCGCCTTCTTCGACGGCGGCGCGGTACCCGTATCCCGCGTTGTTCACCAGCACGTCGATCGCACCGAAGCGATCGGTGCCGGCTCGGACGGCCGCGGCGATTTGCCCGTCATCAGTGACGTCGAGTCGCGTGAGCAAAACCCGATCGGGGACCGCCGAGCCGATGCCCTCGAGCGCGGACACGTCACGCGCAGTGGCGACCACGTTGTGGCCTCGAGCGAGAACCGCCTCGGCGAGTGCACGGCCGAGACCGGTCGAGCAGCCGGTGATGAGCCATGTGGACACGGTGACCTTCCCGTCCCGCGGAACCTCCGTAGGACATGTCGTCCAGTCAACGCTGAGATTTCGCGGGCATACAGGCTCTCCCAGAGCCACCCTCAATCGACACCGCAGTCGTAGCCTCGAACCATGGACTCCCGAACCGAGCTACGCGACTTCCTCACTTCGCGCCGCGCGAAGATCACGCCGGAACAGGCGAAGCTGCCCGCATACGGCGGAAATCGGCGCGTGCAGGGCCTCCGACGTGAGGAGGTAGCCATGCTGGCCGGAGTCAGCGTCGACTACTACACAAAGCTCGAGCGCGGCGCCGTCGGCGTCGTCTCCGAGAGCGTGTTGGACGCCGTCGCCCGCGCGTTGCAGCTCACCCCCACCGAGCGCAACCATCTCTTCCACCTCACCGGCACATCCACGACGATCCGCACGGTGTCGCGGCCCGTTCGAACACTCGTCAGGCCATCCGTTCAGCGCATTCTCGACGGACTCGCCGATGCCCCGGCATTCGTCGGGACCAAAGGACGTGACCTCATCGCGGCGAACGAGCTCGGTCGAGCCGTGTACTCGCCGCTCTACGATGACGACCCGACCGGCACACCCAATACAGCTCGGTTCATCTTCCTCGATGCTCGCGCGAGAGACTTCTTCGTGGATTGGCGAGACAACTGCGCAAATCTCGCCGCGAACCTGCGTCGGGAGATCGGCTCAGATCCTCTCAACCGCGAACTGCAGACGCTCATCGATGATCTGAACCGCGAGAGTCCAGAGTTCCGCGGCTTCTGGACGTCGCACGACGTGCGTTCGCACGACACGGGGTTCAAAGCGCTCCACCATCCGATCGTCGGAGATCTGCGACTGACGTTCGAAGCGATGGAACTGCCGACCGACCCCGGCCAGACCCTCATCGTCTACGGAGCGGAGCCAGGGTCCGAGACGGCGGACAGGCTACGACTGCTCGCCAGCTGGACTGCTACCTCCTCGACGGCAGATGATGCGCGCTGAAAGGCGCATGCGAGTCGCCGGTGCGGGCGCGATCGCGACTGCGGTCGCGCTCTCCGGCTGCGCCGGGACACAGCCGGTTGCCGAGGCAGGCGCGACGGTCAGTTACGTGGATGGAATCTACGAAGCCCGCGGATGGTACGGAGGTCTTCCGTCGCACCAGGACGTGACACTGAGAATCGAAGGCGATGTCGTGAAGGATGTCGAAATCACCACGCCAGCCGAGGACGAGACGTCATTGGGTCATCAACAGAGATTTGCGGAAGCGCTACCCGCGGCTATCGTCGGCCTGCCGCTCGACGAGGTGAACATCGACCGGCTCGCAGGCGCGAGTGGTTGCTCTGAAGGATTCATGAACGCGCTGCAAGAGATTCGTACTCGGGCTGCTGCTTAGGCCCAGGCCACATCGACGAATCGGGAAGCCACTCACTCTCGGGAGAACGCCGACGCTCTGGAGATCTGCTCAGCCGTCGGAGTCACTCCGGTGTACCGGACGAATTGCGCAGCCGCTTGCAGCGCAATAACATCACCGCCGGTGATCACGGGTTTGCCGACCGCGCGAGCGGTGCGAATCAGTGGTGTCTCGCTGGGGAGGGCGACCACGTCGAACACTGTGTGCGCTGCGCGGATGTGGTCCTCGGTGAAGGCAAGGTCGTGCGCGTGATCGCCCCGCATGCCGAGCGGCGTGACGTTCACGATGATGGCGTGTCCGGGAGCCGGGTCATCGCCGACCGATCTGTATCCGTACTTCTCAGCAATCACCCTTGCCGCGGCAGCATTACGGCCCACGATCGTCAAATCGTCGAAGCCAGCACCGCGAAACGCGGCGACCACCGCCTTCGCCATGCCACCGGAGCCCCGCACCAACACCGACTGATCCTTATCGAGGCCGTTTCGGTCGATGAGGTCTGCCGTGGCCTCGTAGTCGGTGTTCGATGCCGTGAGGATGCCGTCATCGTTCACGATCGTATTGACTGACTCGATCGCCGCCGCTGACGGCTCGACCGCGTCGACCAGCGACAGCACCGCTTCTTTGAAGGGCATGGACACCGAGCAGCCGCGGATACCTAGTGCTCGCGCGCCTGCGATGTCGTTCGTCGTGAATGCCTTGTAGACGAAGTTGAGGCCCAGTTCATCGTACAGATAGTTGTGGAATCGCGTGCCGATGTTTGACGGACGGCTCGCCAACGAGATGCACAGCGTCATGTCTTTGTTAAGAATGGGCATGCGGCCATTCTGTCGCCGAACGCCGCGGACCTTCGAATGTGGCGGTGATAAGTCGTTCTAGGGTGCCGGCGCGAGTTTCTGCAGCACGGTCGCTGACACGGGACTCGCGGAGCGGTCAGGCTCCGCGTAGTGCTCTTTCGTTGTCGCCGTCGTCGAGTGACCAAGCACCTCGGCCGCGGCCTCGATGTTGACTTCGCGGGCGATCAAGGTCGCGCCTGTGCGGCGGAACGCGTGCGGTGTGATCTCTGCTCCATCCAACCCCACGGACTTCAGCATCGCCCGGAACGTGCGCCGGGCATTGTGCGGAGCCAACGGCGTGCCATTCCGCGTATGGAAGAGGAGGTGGTCCTCGTCGGCGTGTGCGAGAGCTGCCAGTCGACGCTCGATGATTCCTGCAGCAAACGGCGGCACAGACACCACGCGGTTGGAATCGTCCGTCTTCGGCTTTGGCTGCCGAATCAGACCGACGCCTTTCCGGACCACGATCGTGCCGTTCACGGAAACGACTGGCGGATCGACAGTCATATCTACGTCGCACTTTCGAAGCGCCAGTGCTTCACCGATTCGAGTGGCTGAGCCCAACATGACCTCGATGAGATCCCGGACCTGGCCATCCGGCCGCGGTCCGAGATAGCCCTCGCCCTTCCTCCAGTCGCGAGCTGCCCCTCGAATCAACACGATCTGCTCTTCGTGTCGGCGGCGCTGGAGAACTGGTCAGTTTCGACGTTTGAAAAGTGAACAGTTGCGGGCAGTCTAGCCAGGGGTTTCGTCGGTGGTGGTGCGGATGCTTGGGAGGCTGTCGATGCCTCGTCCGCGGAGTCGGTAGCTGGCGCCCTTCAGGGTGAGGACGTCTGCGTGGTGGACGATGCGGTCGATCATCGCGGCGGCGACGGCTTGGTCCCCGAACACGCCGCCCCAGCCGGAGAACGGCAGGTTGCTGGTGAGGATCAGCGAGGCGTGTTCGTAGCGGGACGAGACGAGTTGGAAGAACAGGTTCGCGGCGTCTTGCTCGAACGGCAGGTAACCGACTTCATCGACGATGATCAGCCCGTAACGTCGGAGCCGGGCGAGCTCTTGCGGGAGCCGGCCTTGCCGGTGGGCGTCGGTGAGGCGGGTGACCCAGTCCGTCGCGGTCGCGAACAACACCCGGTGCCCGTGCTTGGCGGCGACAATCCCCAGCGCGGTGGCGAGGTGGGTCTTCCCGGTTCCGGGCGGTCCGAGCAGCACGACGTTCTGCGCTTCGAGCAGGAACCCTCCGGATGCCAGGGCGGCGATCTGCTGCCGTGCGGTCGGCTGGGCATCCCAATCGAAGTCGTCGAGGGTCTTCCTCGCGGGGAACCCTCCTGCTTTGATCCGCAGCTCCGCGCCGGACGCGTTCCGTGCTGAAACCTCACGCTCCAGGACCGCGGCGAGATAGTCCTCGAACGACCAGCCGGCATCCCGGGCCTGGTCGGCCATCCGGCCGGCGGCTTCAGTGATCCGAGGTGCTTTCAGCGCGCCGGCGAGATACGTGATCTGCTTGACCGCGTCCGTGGTCTTGCCCGACGCCATCAGCTGTTCCCGTCGCCGGTGACCAGCCCGAACGCCCGGTCGTAGTCGGCCAGATCCCGGATCAGATCGTCGCCGACCGCGACCGCGCGGGGTTGCTGGAACTGTTTACGGAGCCGCGCGGCGATCTCCACGTGGGCCGGGTCGGTGACCGTGGTCCCACGCGCCCAAACCCGGGCATGGTCGGCGACGACTCGGCCGTCCGCGCGGACCTTCACCCGCTCCAGGTCGGCCGTGACATCGACCATCCGGCCGATCACTGTCGGGTCCACGGAGTAGTCGTTGGTGTCGAGGCGGACGTAGTAGTCCCGGCCCAACCGGATGCTATTGCGCCAGCCCAGATGGATCGGGATCGGCGGCAACGGCAGCATCGCGGCCCGGTCCGCGTCCAACCGAGACGTCGGCGCAGCCCGGATCGTACGCACCACCCGAGTATTCGCTTTGGCCAGCCAGTCGGTGAACTGCGTGTTGAAGTCCGCCGGGGACGTGAAGGACCGGCCGGGCATGAACGAGGTCTCAAACCACCCGTTGCGCCGCTCGACGACACCTTTCGATTCCGGGTCCCGCGGCGGCAGCAACACCAGCTTCGTCGCGAGAGTCCCCATGAACGCGGCAACACCGGCGGCAGGGCGATGCGCTCTCCCGATACCGCCCTCGTTGTCCCAGATCAACCTGCGCGGGACCCGCCCGAGCTGCTGGATCAACTCCCACGATCCCAGCAGCAGATCCTCGGTCGTCCGGGTCGGGATCATCCGACCGACCACAAACCTCGAATGCGCCGCCGTGATCACCAGCACCGGCAACAGCTTGGCCGTGCCATCCTCGAGCGAGATCTTCTTCGGCGGGAACCAGAGATCACACTGCGCCGCGTCACCCGGCTCCCAGCTCAACCGGTCCGCCGGATCGATCGGCCGGAACTCCGGCCGCAACTGCTTCACCCCCGCCCGGAACCAGGTGATCGACCCCGTCCAGCCGACCCGCTCCGCGAGCACCGTCGCCGGCATATCCGGCGTCTCCGCGAGCAACGCCCGCACCCGCGGCTCGAACGCGACGAACGAGGACTCCGTCGGCGTCCGCTCATACTGCGGCGGCGAATCCGACCGGACCGCCTTCAACACCGTCGTCCTAGAGATCCCCAACCGCTCCGCGATACGCGCCTTCGGCACGCCCTCCGCAGCCAACCGCCGGATCAACGCCCAGTCCTCCAAAGTGATCACTCTCCAATCGTCGAGTGTTCACTTTTCACCGCCGAAACTGACCAGTTTTCAAACGTCGTCGACACTTCGGTCAGCGCCTTGGGAGTTCGCTTCGGCTTCTTCATCCGAGACGTCTCTGTCACGGGGTTGCGTCCGACGATCTCGCGCCGCACTGCGAAACCCATCACCATGCTCAGAATCCCTCGTGAGTGCTTCGCGCGTGCGAACGATTTGGCGCCCTGAGTCTTAAGGAAGCGCTCGATGCGACCCACGGTTACTTCTCGCACGGTGAAGTGTTGAAAGGTCGGCAGGATGAGAGTGCGCAGTTCGCGCTCGTACACCTCCTTCGTTCCATCCGACCGATCTGGATCGAGCCACACATCCTCAAGCCAGGCGGCCGCCAGATCCGCGAAACGGGAATCTGCCGTAAGCACGTCCGACCCTCCGCCACGTTGCCGACCAGACAAATTCGCTTTGAGCGCCGCGATCGCCGCGCTGCGGCTCTTGCCGCTCGCGGTGACCTGACGGGTCTGGCCGTCCCAATCGCGAAACCGAGTCGCTGATCGAAACCGTCCAGGAGCTACTTCCCTCGTCGAGATTTCACCGAAGGTACCGATCGGCAGACGAGGACGTCCGGCCATCAGATTTCGCCTCCCACCGTAGCGAACTGAGACTCCGGCTCATGCAGATGATCCAGCCAGCGCTTCACGTCAGAGATCCGATATCGAATCTCACGGCCGACGCGGAGGCCGGCAGGTCCGCGCCCCGCAGCACGCAGATCGTAGATCGCCTGAGCATGGACACCGAGGTAATCGGCAAGCTCACTTGTCGTAAGCATTGGCTCCAGGCCCAGCCCGGAAAGCTGTTCTCTGTTCATGCCAGGTAGGTGCACCAGGCTGATCCAGATGGATCGAACTCGGCCGAGCACGTCGACTGATGAACCCGCAATAATGCGCGGCGCACGCAATATGCGCTGAATAGATGTTGCACACATCGAATCCCTGTCCCTTCATCTGGGACAAGAAATCCTGGTCAAACGAGATTTTCCTGTAGCGGGAGCGGGGCTTGAACCCGCGACCTCACGATTATGAGTCGTGCGCTCTCACCAACTGAGCTACCCCGCCGCACGTGCATCGAGGAGTCGAAACCCGATGCTGCGAGCCCCGAGACAGGATTGAACTGTCGACCCCTTCCTTACCATGGAAGTGCTCTACCACTGAGCTATCGGGGCGCACCCAGGCGAGCCTGGGCAACTAGAAGAGAATACCAGAGCGCTGGGGTCCTCTTGAAACTCGTGTCACCCGCCTGCGTGCTCGCGCAGCCAGGGGATGGGATCGATCGGCGTGGTGCCGTTCATCAGGATCTCGAAGTGCGTGTGCGCGCCGAAGGAGCGTCCGGTGTTGCCGGTGTGACCGACGATCGTGCCGACGGTGACGTGGTCGCCGACTTCGACCTGGCGCGAGCCGTACAGCATGTGCGAGTAGCTGCTGGAGACGAGCTGACCGTCGATGACGTGGTCGATGACGATGTGCACGCCGAACGCGCCACCGGAATCCGTCGACTCGCGGACCACGCCGTCAGCGACCGCCTGGATCGGCGATCCCTCACCCGGGGTGAAGTCCACACCCTCGTGCATCGCGCCGTCGCGCATGCCGAAGCCGTAGCTGATCGGCACTCCGACCGCGAACGGCCACTGGATCGGCGAGTTCGGGTCGTTCACGAAGAAGTTCGAGAAGTTCGCGATGCCTGACTCGGCGGCGATCTCGGCCATCGTGACCGTCGCGTACGTCTCGGGGCGATCGATGGCGACGTTCTGGACGCTGCCCGGGGCGACATACGCCTGGATCTCCTGATCGGAGGGTGCGACGTCGCCCGCGACGATCGAGGCCGTGATGTCGGTCCCGTCCGCGCGCGCCACGGCGGCGGCCGGCGTGGTCATGCCGACGGCCATGAGTCCGACGATGCCCATGACGCCGACGGAGAACGATGCGGCGGTGACCCGCTTGAACGCGGCACCTCGATGCGCACGCGAACGCGAGATGCGCGTCCCGCCGACCTCGTGCGACGGAGCGGTCGGGGCCTGCTCGCCGGCCGACGCGTCGGCAGCGGGCTGCTGGATCGGCGTCTCACCTGTGAAGGCGAAGAGGCGGGCGGCCGCCTCGAAGGCGTCGATCTCCTCGGCGGTGCGCTCATCGACGGGAAGAGCGGATGCCGCAGCTCGACGGCTGCGACGGGTGACCGGTGCGACGGGCTCTGTGACCTCAGCGGCGACCGGGACGGATGCCATGCGCGCCTGGGCAGGCGTTGCGGAGGTTCGGCTGGAGCGCCGCGTGGGCACAGCATCAGCCTGAGGGGCGTCGAAGGGCAAAGCGCAGGGGGCTCTCGGTCGTGTCGCTCGGGGGTGCGACGGTGGGGCAGGGGGCAGGCGATGACCTTCGCCGTTCGGGAGGCTCAGGTAACGATCGGATAAAGACTACCCCGCGACTCCTGAGAATGCGATGTGCGCAACCAGTGGCGCGCCGTGCGCAAACATGCAAAGATGCCGACGCTCAAGCGGCGCCGTCAGTCCCCGATCGCGGCAGCCAGCAACGCGTCGAAGAGTCCGGGACCCGCGGCGACGGACATCGCGCGACCGGGCCGACCGCCGCCCGATCCCACTCCCCCGACACGTCCACCGGCTTCGGTCACCAGCAGCGCGCCTGCCGCGTGATCCCACGGCTGCAGCCCTCGCTCGAAATACCCGTCGAGTCGCCCACTGGCTACATAGGCGAAGTCGAGCGAAGCCGCACCGATGCGCCGCAGGTCGCGCGCGAGCGGCATCACGCGCGCCACACGTGCGAGGTCGCCGGCATGCGTCGACGGGTCGTAGCCGAATCCGGTGGCCAGCAGCGCGCCGGCCGCCGTGGGCTCGGCGTTGACGGCGAGCCGGTCGCCGTTCAGCGTCGCTCCGCCATTTGCAGCTGCCTGGAACAACTCGCCGGCCGCCGGGCTGAACACTGCGGCCGCGACCGCCCGCCACGACTCCGGATCGGGTTCTCCGGTGACCACGGCGATGCTGACCGCGTACGCGGGGATGCCGTAGGCGTAGTTGACGGTGCCGTCGATCGGGTCGACCACCCACGTGAGGTCGGTCGTCCCGCGCTCGGCGCCGCTCTCCTCGCCGAGGAAGCCGTCGCCGGGCCGTTCCGCCCGCAGCCGCGCTCGGATGAGCGCCTCGACCTCGCGGTCGGCTTCGGTGACGATGTCGGCGATCGCGGATTTCGTGGCGGCGATCGCCACGCCCTGCGTGCGCCGCACCCGCGCGAGCTCACCGGCCTCGCGGGCTATGTCGACGGCGAGCGCCTCGAGCTCATGCGGCTGAGTCATGCTGCAACGCTAGTGCCGCGGGCGGTGGGCGTTAGCGTGGAAGGATGCCGCCGTCGCCGTCCGCAGGAATCGTCACCCACGATGTCGTGATCGTGGGTGGTGGGCACAACGCACTCGTCGCCGCCGCCTACCTCGGCCGCGCGGGACTGTCGGTCATCGTGCTGGAGCGACTCGCTCACCTCGGCGGCGCCGCCGTTTCGGAGCGCCCGTGGGCGGGTGTCGACGCGCGGCTCTCCCGCTACTCCTACCTCGTCAGCCTGCTCCCCCGGCGGATCATCGACGACCTCGACCTCCGTATCGACCTGCGCCGGCGTCGGTACTCGTCCTACACGCCGGTTCCGAGTGATCCTGGCCGCGGAATCCTCGTCGACACGGGCGACTCCGACGCGACGGCACGCTCGTTCCTCCGGGCGACCGGCGACCCCGACGAGGCGGAGCGGTTCGACAGGTTCTCCGAGCGACTCGGACCACTCGCGAGGACGGTCTTCCCCACCGTCACCGAACCGCTCGCCACCCGCTCGGCGGTGCGCGGCGCTGTCGCCGACGACGAGCTCTGGCATGACGTGATCGACGCGCCGCTCGGGGATCTCCTCCGGGAGTCGTTCGCCACCGACATCACCCGCGGCATCGCGCTGACCGACGGCCTGATCGGCACGTTCTCGCACGCCGACGACCCGTCGCTTCGCCAGAATCGCTGCTTCCTGTATCACGTGATCGGGGGTGGAACCGGGGACTGGGACGTCCCCGTGGGCGGGATGGGCCGGGTGAGTGCGGAACTCGAGCGCGCCGCGCTCCGGGCCGGTGCGCAGCTGCGCACCGGCGTCGAGGTGGTCGCGATCACGCCGGACGGCGAGGTGCGGATCGCCGGCCCAACCGCCGAGGTGCTCCGCGGCCGACTGGTGCTGAGCGGGGTGGGCTCATCGGTCCTGCATCGCCTGCTGACCGCGGATGAAGCGGATGCGCCATCCGATCATCCCTCGCCGGAAGGTGCGCAGCTGAAGGTCAACATGCTCCTGCGGCGCCTGCCCCGACTGCGCGACACCACGGTCGCAGCGGAAGCAGCCTTCGCGGGCACGTTCCACATCCACGAGACGATGACGCAGCTCGACGACGCGTACGGCGTCGCCGAGCGGGGTGGCATCCCCTCGCCGCTCCCGGCGGAGATCTATTGCCACTCGCTCACCGATCCGTCGATCCTCGGCTCCGAACTGCAGGCGGAGGGCGCGCAGACGCTCACGCTGTTCGGACTCCAGGTGCCGCATCGGCTGGTGGCGGAACAGGATCGGGATGCCGCGCGCGCGGCGCTCCTGGATGCCGCGCAGCGCTCACTGGACAGCGTGCTCGCCGAGCCGATCGCGGACTGCGTCTACGAGGCGCCCGACGGCTCCGCCTGCGTCGAGGCGCGCACGACTGCCGACCTCGAGGACTCGCTCGGCATGCTCGGCGGTGACATCTTCCACGGCGCGCTGTCATGGCCGTGGGCGGAGGACGATGAGGATCTCGAGTCCCCCGCCGTGCGATGGGGCGTCGCGACCGAGCACGACCGCGTGCTGCTGTGCGGGTCCAGCGCACGCCGCGGCGGCGCGGTCAGCGGCATCGGCGGCCACAACGCCGCGATGGCGGCGCTGGAGATCCTGCGGCGCTGAGCGCCGCACCGCATGATCCCGTGCGCGTGTCCTACTGCCGCGGCGGCAGCGGCGGCGGAGGCGGGAACCCTTCATAGCCGGCCGGCGCCGACGGGGGCGGCGGGGTCTGGGTCTGCGCCGGTGCGATCTGGGGGGCGAACTGGGTCGGATACCCCGTGTAATAGGCGTTCCAGTCGGGCGAGCCGTCCGGCATCACCGGCAGTGGCGTGTGCCCGTCGGCGTACGTGGGCCACTGCTGCTGGACCTGCGGCACCGGCGGCGGGTTCAGATAGTCGGGCCGCGGCCTCTTCGGCGCGAAGAGGGCGTTCGTGAGCGGGAGCAGCGCCGTGCCGACCGCCGCCAGGATCGTCACCGCGACGACGAACCGCCAGTACAGATCGACGAAGTCGACCCACTCGCCGATCACGAGCGGGATCACCAGCATCGCGGCCAGCGCGACCACGAGCGCGGTCGTGACGATGTAGACCGTCTGCGAGAACGCAGTGACGTGGCGCTGGAACGCCTTGAAGTACAGCCGGACGTGCAGCAGCGCGAGCTGGAGCACCAGCACGATCAGCAGGAACTGGATGAAGCGGAAGCTGCTGCCGCCCCATTCGTAGCGATCGGGCATCCAGATCAGCACGGCGCCGAGCAGCAGTGTGACCACCCAGGTGATCATGCTCACCAGCGCGAACCATGCCGGTCGCCGCGCGGCGAGGTGAGCGTCGATGATCGCGACGCCCGCGAAGGCCGCCAGCAGCAGGATCGTGAGGAACGCGCGCCCGACGATGCCGTTCTGCGTGCCGATCAGGACCCAGATGACGCAGACGATCGCGGCCGCGATGAGTGCGCCGATCGCGACCCAGATGGCCGCGCGCACGAGCGACGAGCTCGTCGCGGGGGTCGTCGCCGGCTGCACGTAGGGATCAGGAGCTGTCATAGCGGTCCTCTCGTCGGCGGGATCGCCCGCGGAACCCATCCTGACATGGCGCCTGCCGCGGGCGGGAGAGCGGCGGAGGTTTGTCGGAGGATGATGCGACCACCGGCCTGGGGAGGAGGCGGCGGCGCGAGGAGAAGTCAGCCGACGGGTCGGCCGAGACCGTCGATGATCTCCGCGCCGGGCAGGGCTGCAAGGGACGCCCCGGGCAGGAACAGCTTGCTCGCGCGGATGCCACTGCCGATGACGACCTCGGAGGCTGCGGCCACGGCCGTATCGACCAGGATCGGCCAGTCTGCGGGCAGACCGATCGGGGTGATGCCGCCGTACTCCATGCCGGTGAGCAGCACGGCCTCGTCCATCCCGGCGAACGACGCGGTGCGTGCGTCCAATCGCCGACGGACGATGCCGTTGACATCGGCCCGAGTCGTCGCGAGTATCATGCAGGCGGCGAACCGCACGTCGGATCCGCGCTTGCCCTTGATCACGACGCAGTTCGCGGAGGCCTCGAGCGAGACCCCGTAGGTCGCGCAGAACTCGGCGGTGTCGGCGAGCGCGGGATCGATCGCCGCGACGCCGACCGTGTGAGCCCACGAGGCATCCGCCCTGCGCAGCGCGTCGGCGACGGGCGCACCGAGGAGGTCCGGATGCTGCAGCGCAGCCGTTGCCGTCAACGAGCCGGTCTCGTTCCAGGACATGGCGCCTCCATCGTGCACAAACGCGTGAAGCGCCTCACCAGGAGGCGCTTCACGCGACGTTCCGAACGTGGCGAGTGAGGGATTCGAACCCCCGAAGTCGAAGACGGCTGATTTACAGTCAGATCCCTTTGGCCGCTTGGGTAACTCGCCAAGTGCGCACCCGCCCGACTTTTCCAGACGATCGGAGGCGCGATCAACAATCCTACAGCCCGGCGGCGGGTGCTCGAAATCGAGCCGGTCAGGTGCCGAGCTTGTCGAGGTCGGGCGCGACGAGCGCGTCCGGAAGACGCAGCAGCGCACCCTCGAACCGGCAGGTCGCGGCCGCGACGTCCATCGCGCGCGCCAGCGCCGCGCCCCAGGACTCGTCATCCTCGGGCCATCCCGAGACTCCGGTGGCCACGACCGCGGCGAACGCTGCGTCTCCCGCGCCCATCGTGTCGATGATGGGTCCGGGAAGGTCCGAGATCGGATGCGTGACGATGACCTCGCCCGCCTCGATGCTCGCGCCGGCGGCGCCCTCGGTGGCCAGGACCACCGGCACGCCGAGCTCGATGAGTCGATCGCGCAGCACATGCAGCGGAGCACGGTAGAGCAGCTGTGCGTCGTCCTCGCCGACCTTCACGAGGGCGGCGTCAGCAAGAAGCGACTCGAAACCGCGCACGAACCCGCTCCGACTGGAGAGCATGCCGGAGCGCGGATTCGGGTCGATGGCCAGCGGCGTTCGCCCGTCACGCACCGCGCGCGCCAGCTCGTCGGTCTGCGCCGGATCGTCGAACGGGAAGCAGCTGACCACGACGATGTCCGCGTCGGCGATCGCCGACCGTTCGGCATCGCCGAAATCGACCCGGCGCCGCTGCGCGGCCTCGTTGAACTCGTAGACCGGCTCCCCCGCCCCGCTGCGGGTGCTCACCGCGCGAGAGCTGCCGTTCGGACCGACCGTGGCGATCAGGTCCACACCGAAATCCGAGAGGTAGGAGCGGATGTGCGAGCCGGCCTCGTCATCGCCGACCATGGCGATCAAGGTCGTGGGCACACCGAGTCGGCTGAGCCCGACCGCAACGTTCAACGCGGCACCGCCGACGAATTCACGGACCCCGGTGTCGTCGCGCAGTTCGTCGATGAGCGCGTCGCCGATGACGACGGTGCGGCCGGTCATGCGTCGGCCCGCGCGGACTCGCGCACCCGCTGCACGAACGACTCCATGCGCTGCCGCGTGCCGTCGATCCGCATGTCGACGCTGGTGCGCACCTCGTTGGGGGCCAGCGGCGCTGCCAGCCGGACGTTCTCGTGGCACGACAGGTCGGCGCAGATGTAGGTGCCCACACTGTCCCCGTGTGCACCGGCGGCACCGGCTTTGCGTGCCGAGAAGAGCGAGACCTGGTCGGCGGGCTGCATCGTCCGGCACATGTTGCAGAAGGCGGCGCCCGCGCGCGACGAGCCGTCAGCTGCCCGCAGCACCACGCCGACCGCTGCGCCGTCGATCTCGGCGATGACATACCCCCGACCGCGGGTACGCGGATCCCGCCAGGCGAGGAAGTCGAGATGATCCCAGTCGATCAGCAGGTAGTCCGGCGGCAGCGTGAGCACGTGCAGCTCGCTGTCATCGGCGTTGGCGAACGCCCGACGGATGTCGTCTTCGGTCAGCGGATGCATCGCACCTCTTCTCGCTCTCCGGATTCTGGTCCGGCCAGTCTACGAACCTGCCGAGTCGGCGGGCGAGTGGTGGCGGCCGACGGGGTCGTCGGCGGCGGCATCCGCTCCTCCCCTCCCGCGGACCAGGAATCCGAAGCCGCACGCGAGGAAGAACATCAGCACGCCGTACACGGCGGCGGGCAGACTCAGCGCGACCGAGTCCAGCACGGTCTGGGCGACAACGATCGCCAGGGTCGCGTTGTGCATCCCGATCTCGAATGACGTCGAGATGGCCTGACGCCTCCCGATCCGGAACCAGCGTGGAACGACGTAGCCGATCGAGAGGCTGACGAGGCAGAACACGATGGTGATCAGCGCGAGGTCGAGGAAGTTGTCGCGCAGGAGGACCCAATTGGATGCCACTGCCGCGGCGACCACGAGGATCAGAACGAGCACGGACACGACCCGGACCGGCCGGTCCATCCGATCCGCGAAGTGCGGCCATCCTCGCCGCACCAGCATGCCGATGACGACCGGTACCAGCACGATCGCGAATACCTCGACGGCCTTTGCCCACTGCATGCCGAGCCGGTCGTCAAAGGGCTCGAAGTACCAGAGGGCGAAGTTCGTGATCAAGGGCAGCGTGAGGACGGCGAGGACGGAGTTGACCGCCGTCAGGGAGATGTTCAAGGCGACGTCACCGCGGAACAGATGGCTGTAGAGGTTGGCGGCTGCTCCGCCCGGCGAGGCCGCGAGCACCATCATGCCGACCGCGAGCACCGGTGGGAGCTGGAGGGCGAGGACCAGACCGAAGCAGATCGTCGGCAGCACCAGCAGCTGGCACACCAGTGCGACCACCACCGCCTTCGGCTGCGTGAGCACGCGGGCGAAGTCGCGAGGAGTGAGGCTGAGCCCGAGACCGAACATGACGACGGCGAGCCCGGTCGGCAATCCGATGGTCATCGACGCGGATCCCATGGCGCTCAGTCTGCCGGACGCGGCGCGGCTAGACTTCCGCGCATGGCTGATTCATCCTTTGACATCGTTTCGAAAGTGGACCACCAGGAAGCGGAGAACGCCCTGAACCAGGCCCGCAAAGAGATCGAGCAGCGCTACGACTTCAAGGGCACCGGCGCCTCGGTCGAGTGGAGCGGCGACTCGATCCTGATCAAGGCGAGCACCGAAGAGCGCGCGAACGCGGTTCTCGACGTCTTCCAGTCCAAGCTGATCAAGCGGGGCATCTCGCTCAAGAGCCTGGAGTCGGGCGAGCCGTTCGCCAGCGGCAAGGAATACCGCATCACCTCGACGATCAAGGACGGCATCTCGTCGGAGAACGCCAAGAAGATCTCGAAGATCATCCGCGACGAGGGGCCTAAGGGCGTGAAGTCGCAGATCCAGGGCGACGAGCTGCGTGTGCAGTCCAAGAGCCGAGACGACCTGCAAGAGGTTCAGCGCCTGCTCAAGGCCGCCGACCTCGAGGTCGACCTCCAGTTCATCAACTACCGGTAGCGCGGCCTTCTGACCAGGGGTTTTCCTGGTTCAGTCCGCAGGCAGTCCGCAGAATCTCAGGATGAGACCCGTTCGCGGGGGATCGCGGTGGCCGTGAGCGCCATGAAGTCCGCGGTCGCGGCTCGCGTCTTGTCTTCGGCCGACGGCCAGAGGTGGCTGTAGACGTTCAGCGTGATCGACGGCGTCGAGTGACCAAGGGCTCGCTGCACCGTGACCACGTCGCAGCCGGAGGCGATGAGGTTCGACGCGAATGTGTGGCGGAGCGTGTGCAGCGTAACGTCATCGGGCAGGCCCACTTCGTCCCGAATGCGTCGCCACTCGCCCGCGGCACTGTTGCGATTCCACATGCGGCCGAGCGGCGTGGTGAAGAGCTGCTCGTCGGGTTCGGTGACGAGGTTGCGTGCGACGTGCGCCGAGAGTGACGCGGTGAGCTCGCCGGGGACGTAGATGGTGCGCTCGGAGTTGTACTTCGGCGGAACGAGCTTGGCTGCCTTGATAGTGGAGCCTTGGACTTGGCGGTTCACTCGGATCGAACGGCCGAGGAAGTTCACGTCGGCGAGCTGGAGTCCGGCGGCTTCGCCGAGCCGCATGCCGGCGAAGACGCACACTTCGACGAAACCGCGGAACTCACCAGCGACCTCCAGAACCTCGTGGACTTCGGCGGCGCTCAGCACTCGCATCGTCGCTTCGGCCTTGCGCGCACGCGGCGGCTTGATGCCGGCGGCGGGGCTGATGGCGATGGTCCGATCGGCGACAGCGGCGCGGAACGCCATCTGCACGTAGTTGAGTCGGGTCTTGATCGTCGACGGGGCGAGCCCACGCTTGAGTTCCGCCGCGATCCAGGCCTGAACGTGCGACGCGTTGACCGCGCCGATCGGCCCGGCCTTCCAGGGGACGCTCGACACCGCCACGGTCGCGGCTTCGTGAGTGCCGTCGACCCAGGTCTGTCGCTGCATCCACGCTTTGGTCCAGTCGGTCCAGGTGACCTTGCCGGCGTTCGGGTCGACGTACTGGCCGGTGACGACTGCCGCGGCGACCTCGTCCAGCCATCGCTGAGCGTCGCGTTTGAGGGGGAAGTGCCGGGCGTATTCTTTGCCGGCTGCGTCTCGGTATCGTGCTCGCCAGACTCCGTCATCCCGCTGTTTGATCGACGCCATCGTCGGTTTCCTCTTCTGTTTCGCTGCGGTCCCGCAACTGCTCTACCTGGGCGCGGACGCGGGCGATGAACGCTTGGTGATACTCGTGCCCTTCGTGGGGAAATGGTCCGTGGAGCGTCTCCTCGACTTCGAATTCCCCGCGGAGATGCGCCTCCGCGCGGGCGAGTCCGCTGATCGCGTGGTCGACGGCGTTCTCAGCAAAGAGTTCGGGAGTGAAGGTTTCGTCGCGTTCGTCTTCCGGCGTCAGATCGCACAGCATCGCGAGTCGTCGCTGTCGCTCGAACGATTGGTAGGCAAGATTGCCGATCTCGGTCAGCGTGTCATCGAGCGCCCGCGACAGCATGATTCGGCTGAAGGACTGCTCCGCGAACGTGAGCGTACGGGCTTGAATGCCGAAGACCGATCCGAGCGCCTCGGACTCGGTGAGGCGGAGTGGCCGTTCGCCCTTCTCGATCGACCAGACGGTGGCTTGAGACCACTTGAATCCCAGCTTCCGCATGCGCTCGGCCAGCTCTTTCTGGCTCATCGAGCCCCGCAGAAGGGTGAGATTGTGGCCAATGAGGGCGTCGTCGATCATGACAGCCAGACTACTCCGAGATCCTATTGATATCGACTAGCGATGGTGGTTCACTAGACATCACAGTCGCTATCAATTAGGAATGGAGGTGATCACAGTGGATCGAATCCTGTTTATCGAAGAAGTGGCGGCACGACTTCGCCGTTCGCCAGCGCAATTGCGGTGGATGCTGCACACCGGCGTCGCGCCGAAGTCCGCGATGATCGGTGGTCGTCGCTGCTGGCGCGAGTCTGACGTCGAGAAGTTCATCACAGACGCTTTCACCGATAAGTCGCAACGGTAGATCTTTTCGAGAGATGCGACGCTTCGCGACCCTGCCTCCGCCGATGTCGGACGACGGGGCTAAGTTGCTCCCATGGAAATCAGCATCACGGGGAACTTCGACGGCGCATTAGACGACTTCAAGGCGGACGTGAGGGCTGCTCTCCTCGAGGAGTACGCCAAAGCCCTAGCAGAGCGAGTGCGCGAAGCTGGCGCAACGACCGCGGACGACGCGGAGATCACAATCGCATCGGACTCCAACGACCCAGCGCTCTATATATCTCCAGAAGACGTTCGACGTAGAGCAAATCAGATTCTGGGTGTGCGCAACGGGCTCCCGCGGCGCTCAGGGCTCCCGCAGAGTAGAGGTCTACTCAATAGCGCCGCCCTGCGGCGTCCGGGCTCGTCAGCTTCCGACTGATCCTCGCGCCAATCGGTAAGCCTGCCATGCCTGACGATCGTTCCATCACTGAAAAGCTGCAAGCGAAGCGGAACGAGCAAGCGTTAAAGACCTCGGCCGATTCAGCGAAGAAGACCGCCAAGAGCGTCGATCAAATGCTTGACCTGACGAGCGCTCAACTGAAGCTGACCCGAGCCCAGCTGGAGCTGAACCGGCAAGCGCGCGTGGATGCTGAACGATCCGAGCGATTTACCAGGATCACTGCGATCGTCTCGCTGATGGTGTCCGTCGCGTCGCTTGGCGCAGCGATCGCTGCCATTGTCGTCGTGGGCTAATCCTCGACGTGGGGATCTCGCCGGCAACGATCGGGCGCATTCTCTCGGTACGCCGCTCATCCAACGCCCGGCTGGGTATGCCCGTACCCATCGGTCGCAGACAGCGGCTCTGGCGCTACTTGGTGACGCGATTCATACGGAGACGAGTTCTCGGGCCTCGCGAGCGATCAAGTCGAGCTGAGAGCTGGGAACCGCATGAACGTCCAGTGCACTCCATGCCTCGCGCGCTGCCTCGAAGACATCGTTCCGTCGAGCGTCTGGACGGCCCGCCGGCTCCTGGAACGCGACGGCGATGGCCACATCCGGCTCTGCCGTAAGAGGTAGCAGGTTGGATCCGATCGCCGCACCATCCTGTCGCAGTCTGCTAACAATGAAATTCCAGGATTGCAACTCTTGTTCCAACGCATCCGTGTCGCGGACATCGAACGCAAATGCTTGGGAGAGCTGGTCGACGCCACCGTCTACGACTGCGAAATCGAACCGACCACGCTGTCGTCCTACTCGTGCGGTCGGGCGGCGGATCAGAGTATTGCCAACCTCAAAGTTCCCAGTGCGTACGAACAGATCCGCCATGTCAGTGACCAATCGGGCGCGTGTTCGCGACCGATGCAGCGGCTCCGGCGTTGCAACCAACACCGGGTATAGGAAGTCGACTCCTTCACGCGCCGACGCCGCCTCCACGGGCGCCGCATTGCTTACCTGCAAGACATTGTTGAATCGGTGTGACAGCAATTCGAGCCACGACCGACTAACTCGAACGTCACCGCTAGCGAAGAGATCGAGCGGAGGATGTTCAAAGTCATGGATCGATCGCTCGAGACGTTCAAGCCAGGGCCGCAAGGCGCTCGCGTCGCCACCTAAACGGCTGGCGCGCCGGAGATCAGGCGCGACGCGTATTGCCCAATCGCCATCGTCGCGCCCCACGACGACGGCGACGTTCACGCGCTCACCGCGCGCAACATCAGGCACGTACCGGACCAGCCAGTAAAGATATGCCGCGCTCATGTCGGGTTCCCTGTCATTGCCTACCCGGCGGCAAGTTCGCTCGCTGCCGGAGACGGTTCGCGACCGGCTCGCGTCGGGCGAAGAGAAACCAAGCCATCGCCTCGAGATCCCTGTCGTCGGTCCCCCATTCTACTGGCACCGCTGACATGACGGACAGGAGCATCTCTGGGGTGAGATTCTCGACCACAGTCGCGACCTCCCTTAGCCGTTCCCGGCTGACCCCCGAGGGCAGGGTCGCGAGCGAACCGTCGGTCGCGAGGAGGCGTCGAAGTACGTCCTGGTCCCAGTCACCTTCACCAGTGGTGAACCAGAAGCCGTGATCGTATGACCACATTGAGTACGCCGCCCCGGTTTCGTACAACCACTGCGGGTCCTCACCGACACACAGATCCCATAGACCGGCCATCGCGGCCTGCCTGCGCGCGTTGTCGTCTCTTTTCGTGTATCGCAGCTCATCGTCGTCCACGGCGCCCGGCACGTGGAGCGAACCGTGGGCTAGGAGCGCGAGATCACTCTTGCGCACGGGAAAATCCGACCAGGCGCTCACCGACGGTGGAATCGCCACGAGCACACGCTCCCGGACGGGTGCGCCCAAGACCCGACCGAGCTCTCCAACGATTACTTCGTTCGTGAGCACCTGGTTTCCTTGCGCGTTACCTGGAACCTTGACCCAGTACTGCCGTCCGTCGTCCGCCAGGCCCAGGAAGGCACCCGCCCCGGACGACAATGCCCTCTCGCGGGGCGCTCGAATAGTGATCGTTGCCGCAGGACGTGCCCGACTCTCAAGCAGGCCGCGCCAAGAGCTCGGCGTTTCCCACCCATCGGTCATGAGCTGAGCGTATCGCTCGGTGCGATGCTGGACTTGACCGCCTTGCCTGGGGAACCCGTAGTGGCCGAGAGACCGCCGATCACGGCTCATCGCGACAGCCGAACTGCTCCGATGATCGCGGTAACCTCCACTGGCTGGAAGGCCTGGCATCATCGTCAAGGTCTCGGAGGAGGTGGGCACTGCCGTCCCACACCCGCACGCGTACCGGTGCACGGTGCTGAGTTCTCAGCGCAGGACGGTCAATTGAAAGCCACCAACCGCGACCAACGTCACCCGCCCCTGCCACGAATGCCCGGGTGCGGGTCGTCAGCCGACATGCCCCCATCGGGAAGGTCGTCAACGATGTGAGGTATGCCCGGGAAGGGATCTGCTCGCGGGCCGCCGTTACCGCCCGATCGACTGGCCGCCGTGGCCGGACGCCGGGGATGTGAACGGCCCCGTGAACGGATCGACTCGTAGGGGTGCGGATGGTGCTGCCTGCGCGGCACGGCGCAGTTCCGTGCGCGCTGCCTCCATCGCATCGGCGATGGTGACCTCCGGGATGCCGCGCGTCATCGTCTCCGCGAGGATCTCTCGCGCTGCAGCGTCTGTGCGCGCCACCACCACCACCTCGTTCGCCAGTCGCCCTCGCGTCATTCCGACATAGAGGCCGGCTGCATCGACGCCCGGCCCGACGACGGACGCATCGGTCGTCTCACCTTGGATGCCGTGAACGGTCGAGGCGTAGGCCAGATGGAGGTGGTCCGCGGCGTAGTCGTTTTTGACCCTACGCACGTCCCCGCTATCGGATAGGCTCACCAATTCGATCTCGTGAGGAGTGATCCGCGACACGGTCCACAGCGCGCGGTTCTCGACACCGGACCCTCGGTCATTTCGACGCGTCTGGACGATGTCGCCCTCGAGAAGCCGCTGCTCACCCCGACCGAGCGCGATTCGCTTGGTGGACAGTTGACCGATGTCGACGCGGCGCTGTTGGATGGCCTCGTTGATGGCGTCGGCTTCATCATTCGTCGCTGTCACCAGCGCGACGCGCTTGCGCAGCCTAGCCCATCTGAACCAGGCGTCGGCCATCATGTCTCGAGCAGCGTCGTCGCTGTCAACCACGCGCAGATGACCGCGATCGTCGAGCTCGCCGGCGACGTCGCGCGCGGCATCCACGGACGCCGGCTCGCGCATCCGCAGCGTCAGAGCGGCGTACTCACTATCCCGGAAGCGGTGCACCACGTTCAGTTCGACCACGGCGTTGCTCCGGCGTGCCATCAACGCCATCGCTCCGGAGTGGCCGACGGGCGCGGCCTGCAGATGGTCGCCGACCATCGCAATGCCGGCCTCGGTGTCTGCGGCAACCTGTGCAAGGGCATTGGCGGTGTGTAGATCGACCATGCCGGCCTCGTCGACGACGATGCGATCGCCTCGTCGTAGCGGATAGCGCGTGGGAGCGACGTGTGGGCGACCCGTCTCGGGGTCGACCTCACCTCTCTGCAGCTGGGTCCACTGTTCTCGGCCAGCAGGGTCTCGACTCCAGCGCCAGCCGTGATCGAGCAGAAGCGCGTGCAGGCTCGACGCGGATGCGCCGATCTCCCGCGCAGCAACACTCGCGGCCTTCTTGGTCGGTGCGACGACGATCATCTGCCGTCGTTGCGCTTGCAATGCAAGTTGCGCGATCCGCAGGACTGTTGTTTTCCCTGCACCGGCGGGGCCCGTGATGGTGACGAGCCGGTCGGTGCCGGCGATGGCGGCGGCAGCGTCGAGCTGGTCTGCATCGACCTCGACTGTCGGGGTGGCGGATGCCGCTGCAAAGCGCGTGATCGTGCGACGTGTCAAGGGGGCGCCAGGTTCGCTCAGCGCGTCCAGTCGCGCACCGAGATCGACCTTGAGTGCGGCGGTTGCAACTGCCATGGATCCTTTGATGTGCGCAGGTCGCTCGGCGCCCGCGAGCAGGTCGATCGCGTGCTCGCGAGCGCGCGCGACGATGTCGTCGATGAGCTCCTGAAGCATCGCGCGGTCTTGCACAACTCTCGACGCCGCAATCGCACGCGTTGCACCTGCGCGGATGTCGTATTCGCTGAAGCGTCCTCCGGTTGACGCAGAACGCGAGTCCGCATCGACAATCGCTTTCGCGGCGACGAGATCCCGGTCGAGCGCGCCGACAGCGACCGAGCGCATCTCAATCGGTGCACGCCAGGCAAGGAGCGCTGGATCGATGGCAGCGACCTCGATGCGTACCGCGTGCTCCCATTCGTCCTCGTCGAGGTGCGCCGGCTTGTTCGGCCTGGCCACGGCCCATGCCCGGCGGTCGATCTGCTGGAGGACGTCGTGGCTCGGTTGCTGCGACGGATGCTCCGCATGCCACTCCGCGAGCAGTCGCGCTCTCTGCGTCTCGATCTGGTTCGATCGGCGCGACAAAGGACCGACAGCTTGCGCGAGCTGCCGGATCTCACCGGCGTCATCAAGTGAGTAGCCGTGCCGTGCGAGCGCACTGATCCACTGCGGGTCGGTCCGCGCAGCGAGTTCGCCTTCAGCGTTGATCAGGGTGTGCAGCTTCATTGCGACGCGTGAGTCAACGGTCGACCACCTGCCGTCGCGGCCGAGGACTTTTGCGTTCAGCCACAGGTGCCGGTGAATATGTGGGTCGAGAGCGCGAGACCGTCTGTGCTTCAGTTCGACGACCTCGACGCGGGCCAGCTCCTCGCGGATGACGCCGCCATGTCCCCGACGCGCGTTCAGTTCTCGCTGCCACGTCAGAATGATCCGGTCGCGGAGGCGATCTTGCAGCGCCTCGAACTCGTCCGAGAGTTCTGGGTGGAGCAGAGCGGCGATGCTGTACGTCTTTGGCGCGTTGATGGTGCCGTCGAGGACCAGATCCGACCGCGGCGTGGTCTGCGGGACGCCGCGAGCCGCACCGGTCAGAGGGTCGAACCCGTCTACCCACAGGCGCAGGGCGGCGTGGTCGAGTTCGTCGTGACCGATGCGTCCACTTGCGCAGATGAACCGGGAGACCGTCGGCTCGCCGGACTGACTGTAGATCGCCAGCGCCTCGACGCCCGTCGTCGATCGGATGTGCGAATCGCAGGCACCCTCGAACGCGTACTCGATCGCGTGTCGCGCGCCGCGGGCTCCCTCGCCCCGCTTCCACCGCGCCAGCCCGCCTCGCATGGCGGCCAGATTACTCGCATTTCGTGTCGTGCGTAACTAGCAATCACCGTTGGTGCCTGCGTGCATTGCATTTCTTTGCTCTTCAGCTGGTGGTCATTACTTGTGATCCTGGTTGGGATGAAGAATCTCGCTTCGGATCTCTCTCACCTTGAGAAAGTGGTTCGGCGCCGACGTGACACTCGCTTACAGACCGTCGGGGAGCGGCGTCGCGGTGCCCCAGGCGCAGAGCTGCTACCGACACCCTCTTCGGTGTCACAGGGTGCAGGCGGCTGACGATATGTCGCTCAAGCGCGTGTCTCGAAACCGTGTCCGCGCTCCAACAATGGCGCAAGTTGCGAGCCGAAGTTACGAGACTCCTGCGGCATTGATTGGCGCAGCATCGTCCACATTGTGGCTGTGAGCGGCGAGACGCCTGAAGAGGCAAGGGATATGAGACATCCCCCCTGCGTCAGATGACCGCGCCTCAGCGAGACTTGATGCGATCACCCCATACGACACATCTCGGTGCTGGAAGATGCGCGGCGGCGTCAGAGCCTCCCGCTGTCGCGTGTGACGATCCCCATCTGACACACAGGGTTCCAACCGTTGACTAGTTCGGCCGTGCTAGAACTGTGGAATTGATGGCTCTGCGGCGGCGTTCCTGAGCGCTTCATGGCGCTAGCTTCCGATCACGAAAGCTCTGGCAGCTCGGTGCTGCTCCCCCACGCGGGCATCGATTCGAGGAATGTTCCCCTCGTCAGTCGGGTGGCACTTCTGCACTGGCCCGCGAGGAGGCCGGCCCGCTGAGCGCACCGCGAACTGCAGGAGAAGAAATAGCGGAAACTCGAACGGCCGTGATGAGTAATCTTATTTTCTTTCATTCCTTAGTTCGGGTGCTCAAATGACCTTGGCTGAGGCGATCGTCCGACCGGATTTGCGTCGTTGGGACGATTTCTTCCCGGCACGCATTCTTATACCGGGGAGGGTCAGCCGCTGGCTGGTGAAACTAACTACGTCGATGTGAATTGTCGCGAAGCCATTGGCGCTGCGCTGCAAGGACTCATTGAGCTAGAGCTGCGTTGATGCGGAAAGAGGAATGACCGATGCATAAAGTCGAGAGACGAGCCGAGAAGAAGTCAATCAGCTATGCCCGGGCGTGGGCGGTCCTGGCTGTCGTCGCGGGGGTTGCGCTTGGCGCGACAGTATCCGCTCCTGCCTACGCTGCTCCGGTAGACGACCAGGACGATGGTTTTTCAGAACTTGAGCACGGACCGAGTGACCCTGACGCGTTCACGAAGATCACCAGCGGACCAAGCGAATCGCAGCTGAGCAACCAGGCGCCAGCAGTGCACAAGGGTGCGATCCCTATGGCGATTGCGGGATTCAGTCCTGCTGGGTGTGCCGGACAGACGGACTATGCTCACTGGTCGTCTGGGAGCAACGCCTCAGTGCATGCGCGAACATCCTGTTCGATAGTCGTCCCCGCGCTTGGCGTGTCGACCAACCTGCAGAAGCAAGGTTGGGCCTACTGGGAAAACGTGAAGTGGGGAGAGAGTTCGAGGGCCGCCGCTAGCCACTCGCAGGACGCTCACCCGCATTGGTATTGCGGAGGCTGGGGCTCGCAAAATTATCGCGGAGTCTCTTCGCACTGGTCAGATGAAGCATCGGGGTACTACACCGCAACCACGGTCGGTGCTGAGAACAGATTCGGGTGCTAGCGCGCTTCCGCTTAGGTGCCGCCGCCGCAAGCATCACTGTCATTGCGATACTTGCTGCGTGCGGTTCCCCTCCGCGGGTAGAACCCTCACCGGAGGTCACCGATGCCCTACGCACGCTGGTCGAGCCACCCTCCGAGCCACCATTGGTTTCGATCCAGGGTGAGGAGCTGCCGCCGCTCTACTACGACTGGGTCATTGACGGCGAACCGGTGATTTTCAAGCAGTCCGAGAACCAAGACGACATCCGATTGACTCAAGTGCCTCACCCATCGAAAACACTCGAAGTCGTCATCGGTTCGGGAGTGCCGCCGGCAGACTTGGTGATCGCCACCTTCGAGCACGTCGATGCGAATGGAGTTCCGACAGACTCTGGCGGAATGCAAACTGACTGCCTGCGTGAAGTTGACCGCTGCGATCTCATTTACGGGCCTGACTCGCTGACGGTCACCCTCGAGGCCGCCGAGTCCGCGCAAGTTGTTGTGCTTCAGCTCCTTTACGCGGCAAGGAACCCGGACGGTGATGGGATGATTCATATGAACGCTTCATGGGGGGTCCGACTCGATGTCGATCGATGACACCTACGTGAACAAGCTCTTGCAGTCGCTCAATCCATCCGGGTCGCGAGTCGACTCCTACGTATATTCGGGACATGAAGCTTGCGCGCGGGTGCTGAACCCCGCGCATGACGCACTGGGAAGAGCGGTCAAGTGGCGCGACATCGCGCCAGCTCAGTTTGACCCACGGAGTGACATCCAGTGGGCGGATCTCGGGGTTGATCTGTATGACGGTGTTGTGGAACCCGCGATGGGTAGTCCCGACGCGACCATGTCTGCAGAACTACTCCAGTGTCTGGGCAGTTGGCAGACACACACATTGGTGTCAGCTCAGTGGATTGGATATGCCGATGTCGAGCTAGGTGGCGGCCCCGATGAGATCACGTTTCCTCCCGGCCGCGCCTCCAGCTTGCGGGCGGTCACCAGTGACGATCTAGTACGTCGGCGGAGGATTCCGATGCGTTGGTTTCACCCTCAAATTGAATGGGTGGTGGGCAACGACATCTATGGCCGGAGCCTGTTTGTTAGCGGTTCGTTGGACGCTGTTGGCGCGATCGTCACTTCGCCTTCGTTGGAGGCCTATCGTGTCGATTTCAGAGACCCTGTATCGGCCGAAGACTGGTAGACAGCACCTTCCCGGCTCCTGGTGCCGCTCACAAGACTGCGTGAAACTCTTCACGGCTGAACCATCTCGTTGCGCCATGAGCTAGGGGGCGGTCACTCAACCATGGGAGATCCCGTGCGAGGCCCTTCGCCTGCCAGGAGCAAACCACGCCGGTCAACTTGGCGTCTGTCCCCTCGCCGGTAGACGCTGCCGACATGTATCCGATCGCAGACAGGACGGCCACGCTTTAGGCCGCGGCCATGGTTCCGGTCATCATCGACTCCGTCGCCGCGGGGTTCCCGAGCCCCGCGCTCCTGACATCTCGGCAAGTGCTGCCCCGTGCGACAGGGAGTAGTTCGATATCTGTCAGCTCAGCAGATGCGCCAGGTCACCCTTTGGTCGTAGCCGTGCCATGCCTCGCCAGTTCTTAGTCAGAAACGCGTGCTGGCTCGCAACAATGCCAGGACCCACACCAATATCGTGAGCGACCCGATGAACCGCCTCCGCAGTGGTCGCTTCTTTCACCTTGTCTCGCATGGCTCGTGGAATGAGCGAGTCTTGCGCGAACTGGTCGGCCGCAGTCTCAAGCGGGTCGTCATTGTCGTGCGCTGCTCCGTCCATGTCGATGTACGTCGCGCGTTTCGGGTGGAGCAGTACATGCCCGATCTCGTGCAGCACCGAGAACCAGAAGCTGTCGAAGTACTTGTAGCGATTGGTAACGGCAATCATGGGATGGCCACCGACCCATCGTGATACACCGCTGATCCGGGTTCCGTCGAGCTCGGGAACGAACACCAGAGCCACTCCGGCTTTCCGTAGGAGCTGCTGTGCTCTTCGGAAGCCTTTACTCATGTCCTCAACCGTCAGCGAGCGGATTTCGCCCGCTGCCTTCTTGAGCCGGCTTGCGTCGTACGCGTTCGCGCCGTGGAGAACATGCTCAGCCTCGCGCTCTGCGAGTCGGAGCCAGAGAGCTGTGACATAGGGGTCGATGGTGAAGGCCTGGCTCCGTTTGTAGGAAACCTGCGCCTCCATCCATGTTTTCTCGAACGCGCTTGGCGACGCGACGGCGAAGAAGGTCAGGAGCTTTGCAACGACGTCTTTCGTGAGGTCGGTTGCCTCGATGACGTGTCGGCTGATGAGCATGTTTCTTGGGAAACGAGCAGCCCATTCGGCGAAGTCCGCCCATGATTCGCGGCGCTCCGTACGAGCGGCGGCAGCTTGATACGCCGCTTCCCACTTCAGCCAGAACTCCGCGGGGACGCCAAGAACTTGCTCGAGACTGATGGCGACATCTGGCGAGAGAAGGGCGGTGCCTTTCACCACCAAGTTGACGTGTTTGGTGCTGAGTCCGGTGCGCGTCGCGAGCTGGGACTGGGTGAGTCCTTGGGCGTCAAGCTCTCGCTGCAGCATCCGGCCTGGGGGGTCCGCCCAGTCGAGAGCGGCTTCGTTGGGTGCGTAGATCTCGGCCATCAGCTACCTGCTCGTTGACGGAGCGAGTGTCCACCGATGAGAACGTCGTCAACGACGATGCTGTTCACCGACGCGTGCGCTGCTAGTCGGTCGCCAGTTCGGATTCTTCGTACGCGTCCGTCGGGGTGAAGCAGTCGCGTGTGCATGTGGACCTCCTCCAGAGACAAGATCAGACCATCGTGGGCCGGCGTGGTGCCGATGCTTCGAAGCGCAATCAGACTTCCAAGATTCGATGCGTGAACCACGACGGCAATGAGATCGCGAGCGGCGAGAGACCATTCGCCCGCGACACTGTCCAGACTCTTGCCGCGAATGCAGGTCTCCTGCAACTCGGGCTCGATCCAGGCTAAGAGCATTCTTTACCTAATAGGTATATCGTTTCGGTGGTACAATTGATGTACCCGAGAGGTAAACGATACCTGAACCTGACCATCGTCAGGGTAGACACTCCTAGGAAGGAGCCCATCGTGGCTACCAACCCCTCGTTTCACATCACCATCGACGACACGATTTACACGACCCGTGACGACGACCAGCAGGCCTCGGAGGTACTGCGCCTTGCCGGCAAGGACCCGAAGGTGTTCGACCTCTTCCGCGTCAAAGCCGGAACTGAGACGCACATCAAGGATGGGCAGATCATCCACCTCAAGGATGGTGACCGGTTCCGCGCCCGGCGGAAGCTGCGCTTCACGATTGACGGCGAACCGTTCACCACGTACGACGATGACATGGAACGCGCAGCCATCCTTCGTCTCTCGGGCGTGAATCCCGCCGAGAACGACCTCGCACGCGTCGGAGCTGGCGGTGCGGTCGACACACTCTCGGACGATGAACTCGTCCACATCAGCGACGGCGATAAGTTCGTCACGGCCAAGCGCATCGGTGGTGTCTCGTGAGCGACACCCCCGAGCCGAGCGAGGCCACCGTCCAGTTCCTGAAAGACATGGCCGCGACCGGCCATCCCGCTCGGGTCGACGGTGCCCGCATCCTCTACGAGATCGTCGCGGTCGGAGGACCGCATCAGGGCGAGACGATCACGACGGGCGTCAGCCTCTCCGAGGTGCAGCAGTGGCCCCTGTCACCGCCTCACTGGATCCACCTCCCGGAAGATCTCACCTTCCCTGGCACGAACTCGGACACCACAGACTGCCCGCCGGGGTGGCGCCGACACTCCCGAGACTTCACCTTCACGGACACCTCCATCCCGCCGGCGCTCGCGTGGCTGCGACATGTCCGCGGACAGCTGTCGATGATCACTCCTCTGGCGGCCTGAAATGTCCTCTTCCGTCGCCATGACCGGCGCGATCGACGAAGCGATGCGTGCGCATCTTCTCCGCGAAGACGGTCAGGAAGATGTCCTCGCTGCCACCTATCAACTGTCCACCGGTACCGTCCGGACGACCGCCGTCATTCGCTCAGTCATCTCACCCCGTGAGGGCGAACGCCACGTGCACGGCAACGCCTGTTTCACCAGCACCTATGTCCTCCGCGCCGCCAGCGAAGCGCGAGCACGTGGCGAAGGTCTCGTCCTTCTGCATTCCCACCCCGGTGGCCGGGGATGGCAGGGGCTGAGCCGCCCCGACCACACCACGGAGTCCGCATATGGACGCACCGCCCGCGGGATCACCGACCTGCCCCTGATCGGGATGACACTCGCCGGGCGAGACCTGACATGGTCGGCACGATTCTGGCCCGACACAGGCAATCCCCACTGGGCCGAATCCGTGCGCGTCGCGGCACCCGAATTCCGCATCTGCTGGAACGACTCCCTCCGGCCAGCACCCCCCGCGACCACATCGCAAGTTCGCACCGTTTCCTCCTGGGGTGACGTGATGCAGGGCTCCATCGCCCGAACTCGCGTCCTCGTCGTCGGAGTTGGCAGCGTCGGCCTCGACGTCGCACAGCGGCTCGCAGCTACCGGACTGGAAACCGTCGGGGTCATGGATTTCGACACCGTCGAGACCCTCAACCTCGACCGGATGATCGGTGCTACCAGACTCGATGCCGCGCTCCACCGGCGAAAGACCGACGTCGCGGTTCGTCTCATGAAAACCGCCGCCACGGCCGACCGCTTCACTCCCGTATCTCACGACATGAAGATCACCAGCCTCGAAGGTCAGCGCGCTGCCCTTGACTGCGACATCATCTTCTCGTGCGTCGATCGACCGTGGCCCCGCGCTGTAATGAACCAGCTGGCTTACGCGGACCTCATCCCCGTCATCGATGGGGGGATCGCGATCGAAACGTTCGGTGATGGGCGGCTGCGCAGCAGCATCTGGCGCGCGCATACTCTCGTACCAGGTCGACCCTGCATGGTCTGCAACGGCCAGCTTGACCTCGCTCAAGTGCGCCTCGACCAAGACGGTCTGCTCGACGATCCGACGTACATCGCGCGATCGGGGCTGCAGCCTCCATCCAGCCAGAACGTCGCCGCGCTCTCTGCCGGCGTGAGCGCGGGGTTGCTCGCCCAGTTCGTCAGTCTGCTCGCCCACCCCGGCGGGATGGGCGTGCCCGCTCCGCTGCGGTTCATTCTCGCCCCGCACCACCTCGAGCACCTACCCGCCATCAGCGGCGCGCACTGCCCGTACGAAGCCGAGACCAGCAAAGCCGACAAGCGCCGCACCATGGTCGACACTGCGCCTGCGCCCGCGCGCAGCTCCGATGCAGCACCGAAGCCCACCGCCGAGCTCGAACATGCAGCTCGGCTCGAGCAGGAGCTTGTCGATGCGCTAGGCCGGCTGCGTTGACCAATCTCGAGCCGCACGACGGACGCTAGCTCGGTATCCGGACAGCGACTTCGTGGTCCTCCTGTCCGCCGGAACAGCACAGTCTGCTCAGACACTTACGGTAGAGACGTGCCGTCCGAGTCCTTCCGAGCGTTTGTCGATGAGTCATCCGTGCTGCGGTCCACGGACCGCCAGGAGTACCTCATCGGCGCCGCCCTGATCCCTATCAATCTCTGCGAAGAAGTTCGCGAACGGGTCCGAACGCTCGCGCTTCCGGGGCAGATCAAACTTCACTGGACTGACGAAGGAGAATCACGTCGGCGCACGATCGTGAAACGACTGGCTGAACTTGCCCCCATGACAGTCGTCATCACGCACTTGAGCGAACGAATGAGGAGGAACGAGCGCTGTCGACGGAAATGCTTGGAAGCGCTCTACCACGACATGGTCGAGCTGGAGTCGTTCGAACTGACCCTGGAACATCGCTCCGATGCACAGAACCTTCAAGACCGCGCACACATCGTTGCACTCCAGGGACAAGGCCTCGATAAGCGGGTTCGGATCGATCACCGGCGCGGTGGTGACGAACCGTTGCTCTGGATCGCTGACGTCCTGCTCGGCGCCGTCAACGCCGCAGAGATCGGTGAGCCCGGTCACCTCGAAGCTCTGCAAAACACCATCCTGATCCGCCATCGTACGGCGGACTCGCTGCAGCCTTAAAAAAGCGAAGGGCCTCAGATCCAGTCGTCCGGCTGGGTTCCTGAGGCCTTCTTCCGAACCCGTCGTAACGGGTGGCATTGGCCATTCTCGCACGTATTTAGCTAACTGTCCACGTCGCATCGACAGAACACCGCCGCCGTGCTGCTGTGCCCACCGGCGCAGTCGTGTGGCCATAGAAGGTCTCTCAACCGTAACCGTCAGTCCCGTAGCTGCTGAACGTGTGCGATCTCCTCATGCTGGCTCGCTATCACCCCCTCATGTAGGCCGATAGCAAGAGACTTTGCCTCTTCGAGGTTGACAACTTCCCACACATAAGCCGCAGTCGCGTGGGGAAACGAGGCAGCTATGACCAACCAGCTTGCGGGCCGTCTCACTACCCGCAGAGCAATATCACTGGTCAGCAGCGACGAATGGTACGGCTCACCGATAGCTTCGGCAACCCAATCCGGCATGGGGGTCTGGACGAAGATCTGCGGGCCACGTCGGCTTACGGCGTATTCCAGGTGACGGCTTTCCGCACCAAATCGCTTAGGAACCCAATCAGATGGTGCCATGTCAGTCGTCCTCGTTCGAGAGAAATTGCGACAGCCATGCTTGGGTTCGATTGGTCGCATCACTCCAAGCGTTCTGATCCGACTGAGTGGTCGCCGGAGCGAAGTGAACGTTGTCGCTGTAGCTACGCATTTCGTGAGGATAGGCGATGTCTGAGAGGTGGTCGTGGAAACTGCTGTACGTGTCGGGATTCGACTCCGTGGTTGTGTCCAGCACGAGAACGGGCGTCTGGAACGGACTCGTGAAAGTCGGCATCGGCTGGGGGGTTGCGTTGATCAGCACCCCAACTTGAATATCGACGGAGTTTCGAGCGAAGAGTTCCCACGCCTTTTCCCCGGCCTCGTCGGCCGCGATCAGGCCGACGAGACGGGCACCCTTGGAATGAAGGAATTCGGTCCCCGCGTCGACAATCTCCTGGGCATAGCCGAGCTGCGCCGGTGTCGCGTTCAGCGTGAGCACGTCGATGCCAGCCTTGGACAAGCTGGCATCAAGCTGTTCCCAGCCGACGTCGTCCTCGGTTAGACGCAGCGTAATCGCGGCGGCACTGCTGTCCTTGGATTCGTCTCCCTGTTGGAAGCTGGCAGACGACACCCCGTCGATTGCGACGTCATCTGGTTCCGATTGACTCTGGCAACCGGTCATCGGCGCCAGCAGAACAATGCATAGAACGGAGAGTGCGAGCTTACGCAGCAAGTCCCCACTCCAGCCGGAACGGTGACCCGGTGGCTGACGCCGCGGCTGCGCGATCAGTACATGACCATCGCACAAACAACCAGTACCTGCCGTCGGGTGGCTGGCCCGTGGACGTGCACCAGTATCCGGCAATGCTGTATGTCGACTGCCACATCATCCAACTCCCGTAATTGAGGCAGGTCTGCCGCGAGTAGAAGTCCGACTTCCACCTCACGTAGCCAGCTGGCGGCTGTGTCCCAACGACGCCTGCGATAGCGCGATACGAGTCAACCCATCCACCTTGCGGTCTTTCTTGGGGCACATTACTGCCGACTGTCACCGCGACAGCATCTCCCTGGGACACGGTGGAAGCGGTTGCGCTTTGCGTCACGAAGACGGCTGATCCAACCACGAGTGCAGTAGTTGCGATGCACGTGACTACCTTGCGGAGCGAAACTTTCATTGCGTTTCCTCACTCTCAGACCCTCTTCGGCGAAGGTGGTACGGGAGAAGGTACACCCGCCTTCTGCCACGGCGCGTCGGCCATATGGCCTACAAATGAATGGCATCCTGCCTCGCGAGGATCCCGATGTAAGGAGCTAAGGCAGCCGATGGCCTCGTTTGACTAGCGGCCGCACATGGCTACCTACCGGCCCGCGCGCTCGAAGAAGTGCAGCCGCGGTTCGGTCCACCAGTCCTCATTGAATGTTGGGCCAAACGGATGACGTTGCTGTCATCCCGACACGCTGCCGAGCGCAGGCACCCGTGGGAGCTTCCACAGGCGCTGTGCTGGGGGTTCACGCTTCTCGTGCGTTGTCGGCGCCGCGGGCGGCGGGGCACTGCTGTCGCTGAGCGGTGGTGGCGATCCAGTCGGCGACCGCTGGTGGGTCGGCGTCGAGTCCCAGGTCGGAGATGTAGGTGCGTTCTCCGCCTTCGATGTCGACCCACCAGCGGGGGTAGTCGGGGTCGATTCCTGCGGTGTCGTGTGGGTCGTCCACTCCCCCACGGAGTCCGAGGTCGATCTGCAGGACGAATGTTCCGCCCATGTCGGCGTCGAGCTGCACGGGGAATGGGAGCAGCGCGGCGATCTGCTGCACGCGCGCGTCGATGGGGTGGACGGTGGGCTGGGGTTCGGTCATGGGATGCTCCTGCGTGCTTGTGGGCGGGTTAGAAGAGGGTGGTGAGCGGGGCGTAGTCCGGGCCAGGGATGGGCTGGTCGGTGACGGGGTGGATGCGCGGTTCGCCCTGCTTGCTGCGTGGGTAGCGGTCGCGTACCTGCAGGTCGGTGTCGGGCACGCACCAGACGATGCGGCTGCGGAAGCTTGCGCCGAGTTGGATGACGGCTTCTTCGTAGGACTCCGCCCACTTCCCGATCAGCCGGCCTTCACTGTTCTGCGCGGTCCACCAGGCTCTGCCGGGGCCGGAGGCGCCGTGGCGGTCATAGACCGGGATGCCGAGGATGGTGAGTTCGGCGTCTATCGCGTCCCACTGGCGGCGGACGGTGGCGCTGGTGGCCTGCTCGACCACGCCGGTGATGGCCATGACGCGCTGGGCGGCATCCCACAGGGTGTCGAGGCTGGCACGCGGAGCGAGCCGCACAGCGGGTGTGGTGGTGGTGTGCGGCTCGCTCATGGTGGTCAGTTCTCGATGGTCTTCTGCAGGGTGTCGATGATGGTGATCTGTCCGGGGCTGGGGATCGTGAGCGTGCCCGCGTGCGAGTAGCCCGACTGCCCCCACCGGTTGAGTTCTTCCTCCCTCCTCCCGATTAGCCGGCCCGTTTCCCGGTCGTCCTCGGTGCTGACCGTCGTGCGGATCGTGACGAAATCGCTTCGTGTCATTTCTTCTTCTCCCTCAACGTTTTCCCGGCGTGGGGCCGGACACGTAGTGCCGGTGCGGGCGGAGGCGGCGGAGTGCCTGGAGGGAGCGGTTGCTAAGCGGAGCCCGGAGCGCAGCGGAGGGTGAAGTCTGCAAATAGCGACCGGAACGGCAAGGAGCCGCAGGAGCTCGCATAGGCTCGGCGTTCCGGCCACACCCTTGGGATTGAAAGACAGCGCCGCGAAGCGGCTCATTCAGTCGGCCGTGGGCCGGCTGCCTCTCCCCGCGGCCAGGACGCGGGGCCGCTCTGAAACCGCTGTGACGGCTGGACCCCGCCTCCGCTCGGTGGGAGGTTTGGGGTCATGCACGAGAGGGAGCGGATCGCACGGGCCGCTGCCGTCTCGAACAGCATGGTCTGGTTCGGTCTGTCGTTGTTCCTTGGCACGTTCGCCGCGCAGCTTGCGCCTGCGGCATTTGCGGGCGAGTGGCATAACATCGTCGGCTGGGCTCTGCTTGTTCTTGCCGCTGTCGGGCTGTTGATCATGGGCCTCGTTGAGCAGCGGACGATGCGCGCTGCACGCATGAAATCACGAACCGCACCCGTGCGTGGGGGCGCGTGGCCGATCCCCGGTCTGTGTCGGAGTAGCGTGACATCCTCGGCCGGGGAAGGACCTCGACCATGCGACCTGAACTCCTGCTCGACATTGAGTTGTCGGCATTCTGCTCCCGCCACCAGTTCACCTCTGATCCCGCTCCCGTCATCGCGGAGCTACGCCGCATGGCAGGCCGACACACGAAATTGCTCGCTTCGACCGTTGGCCACTGGGCCGGCTACTACAACGCTCCCGCGGCGTGTACTTGTCGAAGCTCTCCTCCTCAACTTCCCCGACGCTGAGCCGTGGGTCGAAGCTGGCGCGTCACAACGATCTCGACCTGCCCACGGCACTGAGGATTACCGCTGACGGCGATCCGCTACTTTCCCCACAACGTCCTGTAGTCGACGCCACGACGGTCGACGCACCGTTCCGACAGTGCGTAGCATCGAAGGGTGCGTCGATCCTCCTTCATACGCCTCGTTGGGGCATCCGTCGTGCTGGGGGGAGCCCTTGCCGTCGCCGGCTGCGCAGAGCCCGCGGAGCCGAATCCTTCGGAGGTTCCGACGCGCATCGAAGCCGCGACGCCCGGGATCGAAACCGCGTCGCCCGCACCGGAATCAGCCGGTCCGGTTCTCGTGCCGGATGGCTCCGCCGATGACAACTTACCCTTGTTCTCGAGCGTCGTCGCTAGTGTGTGGTCCGGGCCTGAGCCGTATGCGGGCCGGGCCTACATTGATGCGCTGAGCGTGGCGGGGTTCGACCGGGGGGCCATGCAGGTGACCGAGGATGAGTCCACCGTCGGTAATCCGGCTGAGAGTATCCAGTTCTCGGTGCGCTGGGACGAGGAATGCCTGGTAGGTCAGGTGGGTCAGCCTGGATGGGGTGAGCCCGTCGCCGTCGTTGTCCCCGGCATCCTCGACGGGGGATGCCTCGTCGGGAACACCCGCCCGATCGACTGGTGAGTTGGCCGAGCTCGACGGTCGTAGCATTTGAGCGAGCTGCTGCTCTGCTGAGTGATGTGTCGACGACAGCAGGTCCGCTGCCGGCCAAGATGCTCTTGGCGCGCGCGGCGGGGATCGCGAGGTCGGAGGCCGCCCACTCATCGACTCGTGCCGTCCTGATAGCGGTACCGCGTGATGTTCCCCATGCGGTCTACAGACACCAGAAATGCAAACCCCTAGCGTGCTAACCAGGAGGCAAGAGCAATAAGAAGCTGTTTCCCTCACCGCCATCTGCCCGGCGGTGCCGTCCAAGGAGATCGGGGATTTCATGTTCAAAACGAAAAGTACAAGAACACTCGCCGCGGCCACGGTTATCGGCGCTACCTTACTCGGCGGGTTGCTGGCGGCCCCGGCGCAGGCACATACAGGGAATGCCAGCGGCTATACCTCGAGCGCAGATTGCAATGAGGATCGCAGGAAATGGATAGCAAGCAATCCTGGTCATATCGTCAGTGGGTGCGCGGCGACGACGTACAACGGACAAGTCATCTGGTACTTCGGGTGGTATCACTGAACGTCGCCGGGATCGCTCAACGGCCCGCATCCATCGGATGTGGGCCGTTGAGCCTTTGCCTGCCAGGACGCGACGGGCCCGTTGTGAAGGTCGGGAGAAGGAGTGGCGTGGTGCGCGTACGCGCAAGTGAGGCCGGGCTCGCCGCGCGTCGATAGATGGTCTTCGGCAGAGTCGCGCACCGCAGGCCGCGGCCGATGACCCTTACGAACGTCCTCATCGATCGCGGCTGACACGTCACGATTCATTGGCTTGATCGACGGTCTCGACATCTGCACAGGCCGTCCGGATGGGCCTTCACCAGTCTGTTCGTGCATTCGGAACTGACACATCTGTCGAAGTAGCCGCGCTTTGCCCACACTTTGCCCACACTTCCTCGAAAACGACCTCGGGTCGATGTAATTGAAGCGCGTCCAACTTGGCTCTACGGCCGCGGAAATCCGCGGTTTTCGCCGGTTGATGCACCTCGTCGTTAGCGCCCGGGTTCAGTTCGACTGTCGCCGTCGCGTCGATGCTCTCGACCTAGAACAGGGCTGGAAGCGTCACCGACAATCTGTCACTCGTTCCCTCCGATCTCAGCTGAATAGCGGTCGGGTGCGGCGGAGAGCCGGGTCGTGGAATACCGGAGGACCGGAGCGCAGCGGAGGACCGAGGATATGCCGCGAAAGCCCGGAGCGCAGCCAAGCCCGACCGCTACGCTCTCGATATCGGAGGGGCGTGTCACTGCCGCAGGGACTTGGCAGTCGCAATAGGCCCGAGGCTCGTTACCCAGTCCGCAGAAAGTCCGCAAAATCCCCATTCCAGAGCTTTTCGAGTCACCCTGACACAACGAAGATTCCGCATATTTCCGCGGGTTTCACCTTTCCTCAACTACCCGCAATCCGGCGAATGCAATCCATCAACTACCGGTAGCTGCCAAGTGGACGCGCGCAGGTCGATGCACACGCCGCCTCGGCGGGGGGCGAGTTCATCGTTCTGCGTCAGAGACTGGCGACAGCCGCTGCCGCCGCAATCGTGACGTACTCAGAATCCGCGTGAGCGCACCATCCGCCGCCGCAACCGGGTTCAGCCGGTAGACGTGAGTCCGTGCAGCATTTTGGCGATCTGCTCCTGCACTTGGGCGTCATCGACTTCGAACATGGCGTAACTGATGCCCGCAGTCTGGATCGGCCGGTTCGGGTATTTCTTGTACGTGGGGAGCACTGAGAGCAGTCGATCGGCCATCTGCGGCAGCTGCCAGGTCTTCTCGGCGAAGCTGTTCATGAAGATGTCGTAGCGCTCCTGCGGGTCCTGCCACAGGTCGAACAGCTCCGGGACGATCGCCGTGTAGGACGCCGGTCCGCGCCATCCGTCGCGCACGTTCCAGATCGCCTTCCACTTTCCGAGGCGGATGGCACCTGGGACCATCTCGGTCTCGGTCATGTAGAACCAGTGGTCGCGGGTCGACGGCCCTTCGCCTTTCAGGAGGGCGGTTTGGTCATAGCTGTCGAAGATCGTGGGCTCGCCCTCGCGGTCCTCGGTGGGCAGCTCGAGCCCGGCGATGCTGGCGAACGTCGCCATCAGGTCCAGTGATCCGACGATGTCGGAGTTGCGGCGGCCGGGTTCGATGGAGCCTGGCCACCAGGCGATCGCGGGCACCCGACTTCCGCCCTCATAATCGGTGCCCTTCGTGCCGCGGTACGGGGTATACCCGCAGTCGGGGTAGACGTCCTGCCATGCACCGTTGTCGGTGGTCCAGACGATCAGGGTGTTCTCGGCGATCCCAAGTTCGCGCACCTTATCCACCACCTGCCCGACCCGGTGGTCGAGTTCGACGAGGGAATCGAGGTACTTCGACTTGGCCAGTGATGCGCCTTCGAAGTCGGGATGCGGCAGGTTCGGCTGATGCAGCTTCGCGGTGTTGAGGTACAGGAAGAACGGGTTCTCGCCGTTCGCGTGGTCCTGGATATAGTCCAGTGCGATGTCGGTGGACTTCTCGTCGATGAGCGGGATGTTGGACGAGTCGACCTTCTCGACCTCGTGCGGCTCCTCGCCCGACTTGCCCTCGAGGGCGCCTATGACGTTGCCCCACATCTTCATCGTCACCGGGTCGCCGAACGGGAAGTCGGGGTTGTAGGCCTTGTCGGTGTAGGTGTACGCGTTCAGGTGGTACAGCGTTGTGTTGTACATCTCGTCGAAGCCGTGAGCGGTCGGCATCGCGTAGTCCGCTTCGCCGAGGTGCCACTTGCCGATGTGGCAGGTGTCGTAGTCGGCCTTCTTCAGCACGCTCGCCAGGGTCCACTCCGGTGCCGGCAGCCCGCCGCCCTGACCCGGGAATGCAACCGTGGTCATTCCGCTGCGGATCGGGAGTCGACCGGTGATCGCCGCGGCGCGTCCCGGCGTACAGCTCGGCTGGCCGTAGAACGACATGAACTGCAAGCCCTCGGCCGCCAGCCTGTCCAGATTCGGAGTCGGAGCGCCGCGGTTCTCGCCACCCCCGTAACAGCCCAGATCGCCCCACCCGACATCGTCGGACATGAACAGGATGATGTTCGGCTTCTCGGCCATTCTCAACGTCTCCTCGTCTGAAGGACAGTCCGTTCCGGACGTTACCAGACGGCCCCCAGCCCGTCACTGCCCATCCGCGATCTCGGAAGGCATTCCGTCCACCGCTTCCGGCTGGTGCAGCGGGACGCCAGGATAGCCACAGGATGTCGATGCGGCGCAGCGCAGACGGAGGACGACGATGAGCACGGATCCGATGCCCTCGTGGCGGGATACGAAGACGCGACGCGCGATCGTGGAGTTCGTCGAGACGGTCGCGCAGGGCCCGGATGCGGTTCCTGCCAGTGAGCGCGTTGCAGTGTTCGACAACGACGGGACGCTCTGGATTGAGAAGCCGGTCATCGCCCAACTGCAGTACCTGATCGAGCGGTGGCGGGAACGGCTGCAGACAGACCCGACTCTCGCCCAGCGACAGCCCTACACCGCCGTCGCGAGCGGCGACCTGTCGTGGCTCGGCGGCGCCGTCGACAAGCACTACGCCGGAGACGACAGCGACCTCGGTGTGCTGATCGCCGCCATCGTCGAAGTCACGCAAGGTATGAGTGTCGGCGACTACGCGGCATCCGTCGCCGACTTCTACCGCACCGCCCTGCATCCCACGCTGCACCGCCCGCTCTCTCAGTCTGTCTACCAGCCGATGGTCGAGCTGCTCCGCTACCTCGAGGCGAACGGTTTCACCTGCTACATCGTCTCAGCAGGCGAACGCGACTTCATGCGGCCGATGGCCGAGGACTACTACGGCATCCCGCCCGAACGAGTCGTCGGCTCCGCGTACGGACTCACGTACGACGCGGACTCCGCAGCAGTCCGATACACCGCAGACCTCTCGTTCTTCGACGACGGCCCCGAGAAGCCGGTGCGGATCTGGAGCCGGATCGGGCGACGGCCACTGTTCGCAGGCGGTAACGCGAACGGCGACATGCCGATGCTGAACTTCGCACGCAGCGGTGGGAAGGGATTCGCACTTCTGGTCCACCATGACGACCCGACCCGCGATGACATCCCTTACGGCACGGGCGTGGAGACCGCCCTCGCAGAGGCGGACGCGCTCGGGTACACGGTTGTCAGCGTCAAGGACGACTGGGCACAGGTATTCCCCGCTGCCCACTGATCGGTTCAGGCGTCGCGAGCGCAGCGGAACCCGATGTGCGACATCCCCGTGTCCTCGGACTGCGCTGACCGCGCCGCGGGCCGGAACCGCAGGCAGTACTCGGGTGAGCACAGAAACGAGCCACCCTTCAAGACGCGGCGACCGGTCGTCGGGAATGCGTGGTCGGCGCTCGCCCGTGCGAGCAGGTTCTGCCGCTTCTGCGGGTCGACCGGACGATCCGAGAGCCGCACGTGGCGCGGCGTGTAGTAGTCGCTCGTCCACTCCCATACGTTGCCGATCATGTCGAACAGCCCGTAGCCGTTCGCAGGATACGAACCGACCTCCGCCGTTCCGCCCACGCCGCGGTTGTCGTACGGGAACCGCCCCAGCCAGGAGTTCGCCCGCGCCTTCCCGCCAGGATACGGCTCGGAACCCCACGCGAACCGCGCCCCGTCCACTCCCCCACGCGCCGCGAACTCATGCTCAGCCTCCGTCGGCAGACGCAGCCCCGCCCAGTCCGCGTACGCGACCGCGTCCTCGAAGCAGACATGGACGACGGGATGCTGCATCCGATCGTCGATGGAGGACTCGGGGCCGAACGGACGCCGCCAGAAGGCGCCCGGCTGCCACCGCCACCACGCCCGCCAGTCGCGGAGGTCGACCGGGCCGTCCGTGGGAACGAACACCATCGACCCGGGGACCAGGTCCGCCGGGTCCGCGCCGTCGAAAGCCGCAGCATCCAACTCGCGCTCGGCGACCGTGACATACCCCGTGTCATCCACGAATCCCGCGAACAGCTCGTTCGTGACCTCACAACGGTCGATCCAGAACGGCTCGACAGACCGCTCATGCACCGGACGCTCGTCCGGATAGAACTCATCCGATCCCATGCGGAACGTTCCGCCGTCGATCAGCACCATGCGCTGCGCATCCACTGCCACACGGCAACCGTACCTACGATCCGCAGCGAGCCCTCCACGGCACCACCGGCGAAGGCAGGAAGATGTGCGCATGTCGACGCTCTCAGCGATGCTTCGGACGCTCATTCCTCAGACACAGCGACAGACGGCCGCCGAGGTGACCGAGGCCCTCGACCTCGGCTCGGGCGACCGGGCAGGCAAGCGCAGCGGCTTTCTGATCATGCTCACGCTCGCGGGCATCGTCGCAATCGCGGGCGTGTTGACCGATTCGACGGCGACGGTGATCGGAGCGATGATCATCGCTCCGCTCGGAACTCCCATACTCGCCATCGCGCTCGGCATCGTCACCGGTCGCCTCGACCTGGTCGTGCGGTCCGTCCTCTGGGTGCTCCTCGGTCTCGCACTCGTGACCACACTCGGGCTCGTGTTCTCTCTGTTCGTCGCGACCCCGGAAACGCTGGAGACGAACTCGCAGGTGATCGGGCGGACGTCGCCGAGCTTCATGGACCTGGTTGCGGCTCTGGCGACCGGATTCGCGGGAGGCTTCGCAATGTGCCGTCGTGACCTGAGCGCGGTCCTCCCCGGTGTGGCGATCGCCATCTCCCTCGTTCCGCCGCTCGGAGTTGTCGGTGTGTGCGCAGGACAGGGACTCTGGGCCGACGCTGTCGGAGCACTATGGCTGTTCCTTTCGAACGTCGTCGCGCTGATCATCGCGGGAAGCATCGTGTTCACGGCGGCCGGGTATGCACGCGACCCCGGGTCGTCGCTCGTCGCCAACCGACGCCGCGCCTACGCGATCGTCGCCGTGCTCACCGCGATCATCGCGATTCCGCTGGCATTCAACTCGGTCGCCTCGATTGCGCTGGCCAGATGGTCGGTCGCGATTCAGAACGCGGGGACCGCGTGGCTCGCCGAAGAGCAGGATGCGCGAATCTACGGCCTGCAATGGACCGGCACCACGGCAACGGTCACAGTGACGACGAGCGATGGAAGCACGCCACCGATCGACGAATACAGCGACGCGCTCGATGCGGTCCTTCCATCGTTCGTCGGTGTCGTCGTGGACGTCGGACAGGGAGTGGAACTGCGGATCAGATAGGGCGACACGTCTTCGCGCCTCATCTTCCGAAGACCGTTGTGCGGCGTTGTCTGCGCCTGCCCACATCACCCGGAAAGAACGACGCGATCGGTGCGCCGAGCTCGATACGGTGCGGCGTGACGATACTCCGTTAGGGACCGCCAGTCGGAATGGATCGTCGGAAAGAGACTGCGATGTGCCCTCAGGACGTGCTTCCGTTCCCACCCACGCCTTCGGCCAGCGTCGCCGGCCGGACGATGCAGGAGTCGGTGTATCACCAGCGAGAGACTCCCGCGCGGCTTCCGGCTGACGCCCCGAACATCCTGATCATCCTGATCGACGACGCCGGCCCCGGATTGCCCGACACGTTCGGCGGCGAGGTGCGCACCGACACACTGAGTCGAGTGCTCAGCGAAGGCATCGGGTTCAACCGCTTCCACACCACCGCGATGTGCTCCCCGACCCGCGCCTCGCTGCTGTCGGGTCGCAATCACCACCGGATCGGGAACGGTCAGATCGCAGAGCTCGCGAATGACTGGGACGGCTACGCGGGCGAGATCCCCAAGAGCAGCGCCCTCGGCGCCGAGGTGCTGAAGGACTACGGCTACTCCACGGCCGCATTCGGCAAGTGGCACAACACCCCGGCGGTCGAGACGGGCGTGTCGGGGCCCTTCCACAACTGGCCGACCGGGAACGGGTTCGAGTACTTCTACGGGTTCCTCGCCGGCGAAGCATCCCAGTACGAGCCCAACCTGGTGCGCAACACCACGAGTGTGCTGCCACCGAAGACCGCTGAGGAGGGGTACCACCTCAGCGAGGATCTCGCGGACGATGCGATCCACTGGCTCCGCAATCACAAGGCGCTCGAGCCTGACAAGCCCTTCATGATGTACTGGGCGACCGGATGCCTGCACGGCCCGCACCACATCATGAAAGAGTGGGCCGACAAGTATGCGGGCAGGTTCGACGAAGGGTGGGATGCGTACCGTGAGCGGGTCTTCGCGCGCGCCAAGGAAACCGGCTGGATTCCTGACGACGCCGAGCTGACCGCCCGGGACGAGCGTCTCGCCGCCTGGGACGACATCCCAGAGGACGAGAAGCCGTTCCAGCGCCGCCTGATGGAAGTGGCCGCCGGATTCGCCGAGCACGCCGACGTACAGGCCGGCCGCGTGGTGGACGAACTGGAGAGCCTGGGGTACGGCGAGAACACGCTGATCCTCTACATCTGGGGCGACAACGGCTCGTCGGGTGAAGGACAGAACGGCACGATCAGCGAGCTGCTGGCGCAGAACGGCATCCCGTCGACCATCCCGCAGCACATCGAGGCGATGAACGACATGGGCGGCCTCGATGTGCTCGGCACGCCGAAGGCCGACAACCAGTACCACGCGGGCTGGGCATGGGCGGGCAGCACGCCGTACAAGGGCATGAAGCTGGTCGCGTCGCACCTCGGCGGCACCCGCAACCCCATGGCCATCCGGTGGCCCGCGAAGGTCACACCGGATGCCGCTCCCCGCGCCCAGTTCGTGCACTGCACCGACATCGTGCCCACGCTGTACGACCTGCTGGGCATCTCGCATCCGCGCGTCGTCAACGGCATACCGCAGGACCCGATCGACGGCACGAGCTTCGCGGCCATCCTGCAGGACGCCGACGCGAAGTCCGAGCACCTCACGCAGTACTTCGAGATCATGGGCAGCCGCGCCATCTACCACGACGGCTGGATGGCGTCGGCATTCGGTCCTCGCGCGCCTTGGGTGCCCGGCCTGCCGCCGGGGATCGCCGAGTGGACGCCCGATCACGACACGTGGGAGCTGTACCACCTCGACGAGGACTGGACCCAGGCGCACGATCTCGCGGAGGAGCAGCCGGAGAAGCTCGCCCAGATGAAGGAACTGTTCGCGATGGAGGCCGCGAAGAACAGTGTCTACCCGATCGGCGGCGGGCTCTGGGTCCCCGTCTACCACCCGGAGCTGCGCATCTCGACGCCGTATCGAGAGTGGAATTTCACGGGCGACATCATCCGGATGCCGGAGTTCATCGCCCCTGCGCTGGGCAACCGCGCGAACACCGTCACTCTCACCGCGACGATCGGCGACTCGCCCGAAGGGGTTCTTTATGCACTGGGCGGTGCGGGGGGCGGGCTCACCTGCTTCGTCGACGGCGGCCGGATCGTGTACGAGTACAACCTCTTCATCGTCCAGCGCACGCAGATCCGTTCGGAGCGGACGCTGACGCCGGGCCGGCACACGATCGTGGTGGAGACCTCCTACGTCGAGGCGCGCCCGGGCGGCCCGTTGCGCGTCGTGATCTCCGTCGACGGGGAGGAGTGGGCGAGCGGAGTGGTCCCCGTCAGCGCGCCGCTGCTCTTCACGGCGAACGACTGCCTGGACGTCGGCAGGTGCCTCGGCGGCGTGGTCTCACTCGACTACTTCGACCGAGCTCCGTTTCCGTTCACGGGTGACATCCACACCATGAACGTCATCTACACGGCCTGAGCTCATCGCCACGTCGGTCGGATGCGGCCGCGCTGCGGGCGCGGTCACGAGAGTGCAGCGCCGTAGCGATCGCAGTCGCTGTCGGGGCGGTCGAGACCGCGCAGTCGAGCGTCCGTCCAATTGATCAGGACGGGGAGGAAGCGCGAGCCGGGGAGCAGCGTCTGCAAGTGGGTGTAGCCGCTGTAGACCACCCAGCGGGCACGATCGCCCTGTTCGCAGAGTTCTCTGACGAAATCCTCCTGCAGCATCGGGGGGATGACTTCGTCGGCGTCGCCCCATGCGACCAGTATCGGGGTGTCCCAGGGGCCACGGACCGCGTTCTCCTCGAGGCGATCTCCGAGTGGACCCGAGGTGAGTCCACCGACGTACAGCGGCCGATCTTCGGAGACGCCGAGCGCGGCGACGACGGAGACCACCACGCCCGGCTCGGTAGGACACCGCTGCGTCATTTCGCGGACGATCGCCCGAGAGCCCGGTGCGATGTAGCGTTCCAGATCGACGTCGGCGTAGGTGTCCGCGTACGGGACGAGGACCCATGAGATCAAGACGGACAGCAGAGCGGTCGCCTCACCGGACGTGAGTTCATCTGCGAGGGCGACCGGGTCGGTGACCGGGGCGAGCACTGCCGTCCCGCGCATCTCGATGTCCGGCGCGTAGCTCGATGCGATCTGCGCCATCCACAGCGCTGCGTGGCCGCCCTGGGAGTGGCCCCATGCGACGGTCTCCGGCCGCAGCGCGAGCCCTTCGATCTCGCGTGCTGCGAGGACGGCGTCCAACGACGATCGGGCTTCTCCGAGACCGATCAGGTACGGGAAGACTCCTTCTGTCCCCTGACCGGAATAGTCGGACGCGACGATGACCCATCCGCGAGAGATCGCCTCGTTCAAGGACGGAATCGCCCATCGCGTCGCGGATTCGGTTCGCAAGCTCGGCGCGCAGCCGCGAGCGACACCCGTGGTGCCGTGGTTCCATGCGACCACCGGCCGGGCTCCCGGGCGATTCTCGTTCGGCACGATGACGAGTGCGCTGGCGATGGCCGGCGCCCCCAATGCGTCCCGTGTCGTGTAGAGCATCCGGCTGACATCCGCGCCGGGAGGCTGCGTCCCGTCGAAGGCGGCGATGCGAATGAGACGACCGTGCGCCGATGGGACGTCTTCGGGTTGATCGTAGAACGAGTCCACGACGGGGGCGCCGTCGCCGAGCCATCCGTTCAGCCACCATCCGCCGATGGACGACGCGACGAGCAGGCCGGCCAGGGCGCTTCGTCCGACCGCAGCCCACACGGTGTGCCGCGTCGCTGTCGTGGACGCCGGCTCGTCGGATTCGTCCATCGCGGCGGCGGTTCTCGATCGCCGTGCGATGCTCCGCAACGACTGGACCAGAAGGAATCCGCCGTACCCGAGGGTGCGGACTCCGAAGACGACCGCAACGACGAGCACGGTCACGTCCGGCCACGACAGCGCGAGGACACCGAACACGATCTGACTGGCGCCCCACGCCGCCGCCAGAACTCGCTCGCTCAGTCTTCCGCCCGCGATCACGTCCCCGAGAGAGGCGAGACCGCCGATGAGGAGCAGGATGGCGAGCGCGCGAGGCAGGAGGTCGAGACTGCGGTCGAGGAAGACCAGGACGGCGAGCCCCGCGACGATCCACGCACCCGCGATGATCCGCTCCCACAGACGAGCGGAACGTCCGTCGGGCCGCAACTCTGCAACACCGGAGATGATCGCGCTCAATGCGACGTAGATGCCCAGGAGGTAGATCGAAGTGAGAGGTCGGGTGATGATGAGCGCTCCGAGAAACACCAACCCGAGACCGGCGATCGTCACGATGGGGATCGGCGCGCGACGCAGAAGACGCGGGATCGCACCCCGTCGCGGAATGAGTCCCATCCATGCCCGCTGCCGCACCATCGCCACATGATAAGCATGGGGGCATGTCCGGACCGATCGAGCAGTCGTCCAACGCAACTGGTCCGATGCGCACCGCGAACTGACGATCCGTGCGTGCTGCGACCGCGTTCCGGACGGCGTAGCTCGCGACCTCGCGAGTCTCGATGCCGATTCGACGCTCGCGTCACGAAACCGGGCACAGCGCACCCCGGGACCTCGGTCCCGCACGAAGGAGGATCGACTTGATCGAACTGCTCACCATCTCCCCGCTGGAAGTTCTCGCCACGATCATCGCGACGATCGCGATGTACCTGGTGATGGTGGTGCTCATCCGGGTGCTCGGGCAGAGATTGATCGCGTCCCTGTCCAGCTTCGATGTGGCCGCAGTGGTCGCGTTCGGCGCGATCATCGGGCGCGCGTCCCTGGGCCAGGAACCGAGGCTGATGACCGGTGTCGTCGCGTTGTGCACGCTGGTGTTGATTCAAGCGGTGGTCGGAGCGATCCGATCGACGGCATTCGGCGCGCGGGTCGTCGCGGTCAAACCGGTCCTGCTGATGGCGGGCTCGACTCCGATCGAGGCGAACCTGCGCCGCTGTCATATCTCGCACGCAGAGTTACGATCCCGCATCCGTCTGGCTGGTGTGGGTCATCCCGACGAGATCGCCGCCGTCGTGTTCGAGCCTTCGGGGACGGTCAGCGTGCTTCGCGCCGGCATCCCGCTGTCGGATGACTTGTTCGTCGATGTGATCGGCGCTGAGCACCTGCGTCAGCCCTGATTCGTCCGCGGGAGTGGGATCGGCGCCGTCAAGCATGGGCCGACTGGTCGGGGTCGCGTGGTGGGGGGTCGCCGATGCGGGCGAGGTTGATGTCGTCGATGCCGTCGCTGTTCATGTCGGCGATACGTGCCTTGCGGGCATCCCACCGCAGGGTCATCGCGGCAAGGACGGCGGCCAGGACACTGGCGACCAGGATGGCGAACTTCGCGTTCGCCTGGTGGTCGCCGGTGGGAAAGGACAGTTCGGCGATCAGGAGAGAAACGGTGAAGCCGATCCCGGTGAGGAGACCGACCGGGAGGAGGTCGCGGATGCCGATCCCGTCCGGCAGCCGCAACGGTGTGGTCTTCGTCACGACCGCGGTCACGCCCAGCACTCCCGTGAGCTTGCCGACGACCAGCGCAACGATCACTGCGATCGCCACGGGGTCGCCGAGGGCGGCGAGGATTCCGTTCTCGCCTGAGAGGGACACTCCGGCGGCGAAGAAGGCGAACACCGGCAGCGCGAACCCCGACGAGAGCGGCCGGACGGTGTGTTCGAGCTGTGTAGTGCGGGAGGTGGGTTCGCCGCGAATCGGGCGGGCCGAGACGCTGAAGCCCAGGAGGACACCGGCGATGGTCGCGTGCACCCCTGAGGAGTGCATCAGCGTCCAGGCGATCAGCGCGAGCGGGATCAGGAACCACCAGCGCATCTTCCTCGCGCGGACCGCGACCGCGAACAGGGCTACAGCGGCGAAGGATCCGAGCAGCATCCAGACGTTGACGCCTTCGCTGTAGAACACCGCGATGATGACGATCGCCAGCAGGTCATCGACGACCGCCAGCGTGAGCAGGAACACGCGCAGCGCGACCGGAAGGCCACGGCCGAAGATCGCCAGCACGGCGAGGGCGAACGCAATGTCCGTCGCCGTCGGGATCGCCCAGCCATGCAGCGCCGATTCGGGGCCGAGGACGCCGATGATCACGACATAGAGCAGTGCGGGGACCGCCATCCCGCCGACAGCTGCCAGGACCGGAACTCCGGCTTCTCGAGGATTGCGGAGACTGCCGGCGACGATCTCCTGCTTGAGTTCGACACCGACGACGAAGAAGAAGATCGCCAGGAGGCCGTCTGCCGCCCACGCCGACAACGGCAGGTCCAGATGCAGCACCGCCGGCCCAACGACGAGGTCCGACAACGCCTCGTACCCGCCCTGCCACGGCGAATTCGCCCAGATCAGCGCCAGCGCAGCGGCGCCGATCATCACAGCGCCGCCGACCACATCACCGGAGACCCAGGCGAGCAGTCGCGACCATCGAGACGGGGGGGCGTGCGTGTCCAAGCGGAGATCCTTCCAGCGGGTACGAGTCCCGCCGGCCTCGCCAGCGGATTCGCCGACCAGACTTCCCGGCACTCCAACGATCAGCTTATAGAACAGCGCACGGCATTTCAGACCGCGATCCAGGGTGTGGTGGTGCTGCTTCGTACGCAGAGATATTGACGTGGCGCACCGGCACGGCCACCGATGAGTGCGACAGGTAGCGTGGATCGAGTGAGCATCGAGACCTATATCGCCCTGCTTCACGAGGGCCCCACCCCGACCGATGACGCAGAGCCCGTCCTCTGTCCGCTCCGACCAGACGGCACCCCCAAGCCGGAGATCGACCACCACGGTGTGGTGTACCAACTCCTGGACACACCGACCGGTCCTGGCGCGTACGACTACATCCGCCGCTCTGCGGAGTAGCGGGACCCACCCGACGGATCGCCCGCAAACCGTGATCAGGGAGCACCACGACGTGCTGATCGCCGCACGGACGCGCGTGATGGACAACCTGTTGTCTGGCGCCAAAGCGCTCGTCCACGCCCCTCGGCACCGAACGGGCATGCAACTCCCGAACGGGCACGGTCGAGCGTTGCACAGCGTGCCCGCTCGGGGCGAACATGCCCGCTCGGGGCGGCTGGGCGGCGGGCGCGGGGCGGCGGGGCGGCGGGCGCCGAGCCTACGACGAAACCCGCAGGCCCTGCATCCCTCCGTCGACGCCCAGCAGCGTCCCCGTCGTTGACGACGAATTGGGCGAGGCGAGGTAGACGATCGCGTTGGCCACTTCCGCAGCCGTGACGAGACGGCCCATCGGCTGACGAGCGCGCAGCGCGGCGGCCGCGGCGTCAGGGTCTTCTGCGGCCTCGAGGATCCGCCCGACCCAAGGGGTGTCGGCCGTGCCGGGCGTGACGGCGTTGACGCGGATGCCCTCGCGAACGTGGTCGGCTGCCATCGCCAGCGTCAGAGCGGCGACGGCTCCCTTGCTCGCGGAGTACAGCGCCCGGTTCGGCAGCCCGGCGATGCCGGCGATCGAGCATGTGTTGACCACCGCCGCGCGAGACGACTGCCGCAGGTGCGGAAGCGCCGCACGCGTGACCCGCGCGATCCCGACCACGTTGACGTCGAAGACGCGGTGCCACTCGTCGTCGTCGTTGGCCGCGACATCGCCCGACGCGCCGATCCCCGCATTGTTGATCACGATGTCGAGCGATCCGTAATGGTCGACCACGGCCGAGACGGCGGCGTCGACCTGGGCGCTGTCCGTGACGTCGCACACCGTGCCGAAGAAGGCTGCCGGCACTCCGTCGAGACTGCGATCGAGCACGGCGACACGCGCACCCCGCTCTTCCAGCAGCACAGCGGTGGCGGCTCCGATTCCGCTGGCACCTCCGGTCACGATCGCGACGGCTCCGTCGAATTCCGGCATGTCACTCCTTCCTGTGGCTTCCCGGCTGCGACACGCGCGCGCACAGGCGTTTCAGTGCGATTCACGGCCGACCTTCTCGCCGCTGCCGCCGACCAGGAAATCGAGGTCGGCGCCGGTGTCGGCCTGCATGACGTGGTCGATGTAGAGCTTCGCCCAGCCGCGAACGGGCGCCGCGTACGCGGCCTCGCTCGCGGGCGTCTGGCTGCGAGTCTGCAGCTCGTCGTCGGTGACGTCGAAGCTGAGCACACGGTTCTCGACATCGATGGTCACGATGTCGCCGGTGCGGATGAATGCGAGCGGGCCGCCCGCGGCGGCTTCGGGTGCGACGTGCAGGATCACGGTGCCGTAGGCGGTGCCGCTCATGCGGGCGTCGCTGATGCGCACCATGTCGCGCACGCCGTGCTGGAGAAGCTTCTGCGGCAGGGGCATGTTGCCGACCTCGGGCATTCCCGGATACCCGCGCGGGCCGCAGCCGCGCAGCACCAGCACCGAGTCGGCGGTGACGTCCAGGTCGGGGTCGTCGATGCGTTCGCGCATGTCCTCGATCGAATCGAACACGACCGCAGGACCGACGTGCTGGAGCAGCGCCGGGGTGGCCGCGGCGGGCTTGATGATCGCGCCGCGCGGCGCGAGGTTCCCGCGGAGCACGGCGATGCCGGCATCGTCCATGAGCGGAGCGTCGCGTGGAACGATGACGGTGTCGTCGTAGACGGGTCGGTCACTGAGGTAGTCCACGAGCGGCCTGCCGGTCACGGTGATCGGCTCGGGGTGGAAGAGGTCCTTCACCTGCGTCAGCAGGGCGAGCACTCCCCCGGCCCGGTAGAGGTCGTCCATCAGGAAGACGCCGCTGGGCTGGAGGTTCGCCATCACCGGGACGCCCGCGCCTGCGGCGTCGAAGTCATCGAGGGTGAGGTCGATCCCGAGCCGGCCCGCGATGGCGAGCAGGTGCACGACCGAATTGGTCGACCCGCCGACGGCGGCGACTGCGATGATCGCGTTCAGGAAGGACTCTTTCGTCATGATGTCGCTGGGCTTCCGGTCAATCCCGACCATGTCGACGATCAGCCGGCCCGTCTCGTGCGAGAGCGACAGCAGCCGCGCGTCGGCGGCGGGCGTGCCGGCGAAGCCCGGGATCGTCATGCCCAGTGCTTCGGCGACGACGGCCATCGTCGAGGCGGTGCCCATCGTGTTGCAGTGCCCCTTGCCGCGGATCATCGACTGCTCCGACGCGAGGAACTGCGCCCCGGTGATCTTGCCCGCACGAGCCTCTTCGCTCAACCGCCAGACGTCGGTGCCGCAGCCGAGCGCCTCGCCCCTGAAGTGGCCGGTGAGCATCGGTCCCCCGGGCACGACGACGGCCGGGATGTCCACGGATGCCGCGGCCATCAGCAGCGCGGGGATCGTCTTGTCGCAGCCGCCCAGCAGCACGAGCCCGTCGATCGGGTTGGCGCGGAACATCTCCTCCATCGCCATCGCGGCCATGTTCCGCCACAGCATCGCGGTGGGCTTGACCTGGGTCTCGCCGAGCGAGACGACGGGGAGGTTGTAGGGCACGCCGCCGGCGGCCCACACGCCGTTCTTGACGCTGTCGGCGACCTCGTTCAGGTGCATGTTGCACGGCGTGAGATCAGACGCGGTGTTCGCGATCGCGATCTGCGGCTTGCTCCCGTCGAGCGAATCCTCGGGGTTCCCGCGGCGCATCCACGCGCGGTGGATGTAGGCGTTGCGGTCGCTGCCCTCGTACCAACCAGCGCTGCGGAGATGATTCAACATCGAACCCCTTTTCCATCAGATTGAATGGTCCGCTAATATTCTGAATTATGCCACGGCAGTGCACACGACCTGAACGCCGGCGATGACCACGATTGGTGCAGACGTTTCGCAGGCCTCGTGGGCTGCATCCGTCGGATCCGACCTGAGCATCCTCGCCATCACCACGACGCAGGAGGGCCTGACGCAGTGGACGGATGCCTCGGGCGCGATCTTCCTGGCCGACCCGCACGCGTCCGGGCTTCCGGTCCCCCGTTGGCGCGGCAACACGACCACCCCCTTCTGGTTGCACGAGAAAGAAGCACATTCATGAGACTTGTCCGCATCGGTCCCGCGGGTGCCGAGACCCCAGGAGTCCTGATCGACGACGACACGTTCGTCGACCTGTCGGATGTCACCCGAGATTTCGACGAAGCGTTCTTCGGCTCCGGCGCGCTGCGCACGCTTGCCGACGTCGTCGCCGAGCGGGCCGCCTCCGGTCGGACCGAGCCGGTCGGCGATCGCCGCTTCGGGGCTCCCATCGCTCGACCCCATCAGATCCTCTGCATCGGTCTCAATTACAGCGACCACGCGGCTGAGACCGGCCAGGCGGTGCCGAGCGAACCCATCCTGTTCACGAAAGCGCCGAACACGCTCATCGGTCCGAACGACGACGTGCTCATCCCGCGCGGATCCGTCAAGACCGACTGGGAGGTGGAGCTCGGCATCGTGATCGGCAGCCACTCGTCGTACCTGCGCGACGAGGAGGAGGCCGCGGCGGCCATCGCCGGCTATGTCCTCGTGAACGACGTCAGCGAACGCGAATGGCAGACCGAGCGCGGAGGTCAATGGACCAAGGGCAAGTCGGCGCCGACCTTCAACCCGGCCGGCCCCTACCTCGTCACGCCCGACGAGATCGGCGACGTGCTCGACCTCGACATGTGGCTCGACATCGACGGCGCGCGCCGCCAGGACGGCTCCACGTCCACGATGATCTTCAATCCCACGTTCATCGTCCACTACCTCAGCCAGTTCCTGGCCCTCGAGCCCGGCGACCTGATCAACACCGGCACTCCGCCGGGTGTCGGTATGGGCATGTCGCCGCAGGTCTTCCTGCACGGCGGCGAGACCATGACGCTCGGCATCACGCGCCTGGGCACGCAGACCCAGCACGTGATCGCCCACCCCGCAGCGGCGAGTTGATGAGAGCGCTGGTCGTCACCGCTCCCCGTCGAGCCGAGGTTCAGGATGTACCGGACCCGGTCCCGGCCGCGGGGGAACTGCTGGTCGACGTCGAGCGTGTGGGGGTCTGCGGAACCGACGTCGAGCTGTACACCGGCGAGATGGCGTACATCGAGCAGGGCCACACGCATTTCCCCTTGCGGCTCGGTCACGAGTGGACCGGCCGCGTCTTCGCCGTTGGCGACTCCACCGACGACTGGTGGCTCGGGCGCAGGATCACCGGCGACACGATGCTGGGCTGCGGGCACTGCTCGTACTGCGCCGCCGGTCATCATCACGTCTGCCCCGACCGGTACGAGGTCGGCATTCGCGGCGACTGGCCGGGGGCGCTCGCCGAGAAGCTGATCATCCCCACCCGGTTCGCATACGAGATCTCCGAGCACGTCAGCCTCACGGCCGCCGCGCTCGTCGAGCCGGGCGGAAATGCGCTGCGCGCCGTGCGAGCAGCGAACATCGAACCCGGCCAGAAGGTGCTCGTGCTCGGATCGGGGACCATCGGACTCCTGGCCGCGCAGTTCGCGCTCGCCGAAGGCGCCGAGGTCCACGTGGGCGGCGTCCGCGGGGGATCCCTCGCGCTCGCCCGCTCCCTCGGTGTGCCGCACACCTGGCAGCTCGACGACCTCACCGCCTCGGCATCCGACAGGTTCGACGCCGTGATCGAGGCGACCAGCAACGACACCATGCCCGCAGAGTCGGTGCGCCTCGCCAAGCCGGCGGGGCGCGTCGTCTTCATCGGCCTGTCCTCAACGCCGAGCCTTGTGGACACCCGCGACATTGCCCTGAAGGACATCACGGCAGTCGGGATCCTGTCCGCCTCGCCGGGTTTGGCCGGCGCGATCGAGAGCTTCGCCAACGGATCCGTGGTGCCCGACCCCATCGTCAGCGAGGTCGTCTCTCTCGAGGACGTGCCCGCCCGATTCGAAGGGCGCCGAGGCGCGGATGCGGGACCAGGACCGAAGGTCCACGTCGATCCGCGACTCACGACCTGAGATGAACACGGGGGAAGGATGAGCGAGGTGAACCCGCCGAGCCCGGCGGAGAACTCCGAAGAGAGACTCGTCGGCGCCGACCGCGTCATCGCGGTCTTGACCGAGCTCGCCGACCACCCGCTCGGCGTCACGCTCGACGAGCTCGCGAGCACGCTGCACAGCTCCAAACCCACGGTCCACCGGGCCCTCGCGACGCTGCGCCGCGCGGGCCTGGCGGACATGACCGGGCGCGGGGTCTACGTCCTCGGGGATGAGTATCTTCGCCTCGCGTTCCGCAACCTGGACGGGCGACCGGAAACCGCCCGCATCCAGCCCCTTCTCGAAGAGCTCGCCGCAACGTGCGGCGAAACGGCCCACTACGCGGTGCTGTCCGGCACCGACATCGTGTACCGCGCGAAGATGGATCCACCGCAGGGTGCCGTGCGGCTCACCTCGGTGATCGGCGGCCGCAACCCCGCGTACCGGACCGCCGTCGGCAAGGCGCTGCTGAGCGGCCGTCTGACGAGCGTGCAGGAGGTCAGCGACTGGTTCGGCCCGTTCCCTCTGGAGCAGCGCACCGCCAACACGCTGACCACTCCCGAGCAGCTGCTGCGTGAACTCGAGATGACCCGCCGTCGCGGTTTCGCCGTCGACGACGAGGAGAACGAGGTCGGTGTGAACTGCCTGGCCCTTCCGGTGCATCTCGACGGCTCGGAAATCCCGTCCGGGGCGGTCAGCATCAGTGCGGTCCGCTTCCGCTGCTCCCTCGATCAGCTCGTCGATGCGGTGCCCGCCATTCGAGAGACGATCGCGCGACGGCTCGGGGGCGGCGCTGTCCGTTAGCCATCGACGTTATTGAACTCTTCGGTTCATCGTGCAATAGTGAACCAAATAGTTCATCTTCGGAGGCCTCCATGTCCCGCTCATCCTGCGTCCTGCTCATCGGCGCCGTCCTCGCCACTCCGCTCTTCGTCGCCCTGTGGGCTGCACAGGCCTTCAGCCGCGAGGGCTTCAGACCCACCTTTCACCCGATGAGCCTCCTGAGTCTCGGCGATCTCGGCTGGGTTCAGATCGTCAACTTCCTGGTGACCGGAGCACTCGTGATGGGGGGCGGAGCGGCGCTGGGGCGAACACTCGATGCCGGACACCTGACCCGGTGGGCGAGCATCTCGATCGTCCTCATGGGCACTGGTCTGCTGGTCGCCGGCATGTTCGTCACGGATGCCGGCGCGGGCTTTCCTGCCGGCGCTCCCGAGGGCGTGCCGGCGATGAGCTGGCATGGCGCCGTGCACGAGGTGGGGTTCCTCCTGACGCAGCTCGCCTTCCTCGCGGTGACTGTCCTCCTCGCGGTGCGCTTCGGACGCAGCCGTCAACGCGGGTGGATGACGGCGAGCATCGCCGCCCTCGTGCTCGCGGTGCTCATCGCCGCGGTCGGCGATCCTGAGACCCTCGCCATCCGGCTCGTCCTCAGCGCGGCCGTCGAGCTCGGATTCGTCTCAGTACTCGCTTACGGCGCGCTCCGCCGTCGCGTGCGGTGACCCGAGCGATCAATCGGGAGCGATCGGAAACCGGAAACCCTTGTCGTGGGGTCGCAGTCGCCTGCCCTCCTGGATGCGCCGGAGAAGGCGGACGAGGGCGCCGGTGGATGCTGCGGTCAGGCCGACCTCGTAGCACTTGATCTGAAATGCATGGACATCGACCGGCATCCATCGGCGCGGCACGTTCATCATGTCGGCCTTGATTCGATCTTCTTCGCGCCAGTCGAGGTTCCCGGTCGGTGCAGCCTTCTGCCCGACGTGTTCCACGATTTGGGAGACCCCACGCGGGAGATCCTTCGCCGGCATTTCCGAAACGTACACCTCGCGGGCACCGGAAGGCGACCCTCCAGCCGATTGAAGGTAGCGGGGTGCAGGTGCGCGGGCATAGCCGATCGACGATATTGCGCTCCCGAGCCAGGCACATTCACAGCCCCGCGATGACAACTCGGCGGATCTTGGAGTTTCCTATGCGGCACTGCGGGTGCGCCCTACGTTGAGGATTGGCTCATTTCGGGCTGTGCTCCCCCGCATCTCTGGGGATGAGAAGACGGTTCCCATGGAGCCCCACACGTCCACTCGCACCAGGCAGGCTCCTGCCCGGCGTCCCTATCGAGCAGGCGCTGCCGCCTTGCTCACCATCGGTCTGACGGTGGCGGGTCTGACCGTCGCCATCCCCGGTGCCTACGCGGTCACCTCCGTCGGACTCGGCACCGCCGATTCGTACGTCGTGCTGGGCGCGGAATCCGTCACCAACACCGGGCCGAGCACGCTCGGCGGAGACCTGGGGGTCTATCCGGGCACGTCGATCACAGGTTTCCCGCCGGGGAAGGTCGTCGGTGGAACGACCCACACGACCGACGCGCATGCGCAGCAGGCGCAGATCGACCTGACCACGGCGTACAACAGCGCGGCCGCACAGGCCCCGGACATGACCGTCAGCGTGCTGGACGGCCTCACCCTCGTCGAGGGCGTCTACTTCTCGGCATCGACCGTCGCTCTGACCGGAACGCTGACGCTGGACGGCCAAGGCGACTCCTCGTCGGTGTGGGTCTTCCAGGTCGGCTCGGAGCTGACGACCGCCTCCAGCAGCGTCGTCGCACTGATCAACGGTGCGCAAGCGTGCAACGTGTTCTGGAAGGTCGGCAGTTCGGCCACCCTCGGCACGGACTCGGAATTCGTCGGAACAATCATGGCGCTCACCTCGGTCACGGTCACCACCGGTACCACGGTCGAGGGCCGGGCGCTTGCGCGCACCGGTTCAGTGACACTCGACAACAACGTGTTCACCGACCCGCGGTGCGACGACGGCGAGCCCGGCCCGGCCGGCCCCCCGGGAACGCCTGGAGAGCCTGGAACACCGGGTGAGCCCGGCGCACCCGGAACCCCCGGCGCACCCGGAACCCCCGGCGCACCCGGAGAACCCGGCGCACCCGGAGAACCCGGAACCCCCGGAGAGCCGGGAACGCCTGGGACACCGGGAGCTCCCGGCACCCCTGGTGACGACGGCGCACCCGGAACCCCCGGAGCACCCGGCACCCCCGGAGCACCCGGCACCCCCGGTGACGACGGCGCACCCGGAACACCCGGCACCCCCGGTGACGACGGCGCACCCGGAACCCCCGGAGCACCCGGCACCCCCGGAGCACCCGGCACCCCCGGTGACGACGGCGCACCCGGAACACCCGGCACCCCCGGTGACGACGGCGCACCCGGAACCCCCGGAGCACCCGGCACCCCCGGAGCACCCGGCACCCCCGGTGACGACGGCGCACCCGGAACACCCGGCACCCCCGGTGACGACGGCGCACCCGGAACCCCCGGAGCACCCGGCACCCCCGGAGCGCCCGGCACCCCCGGTGACGACGGCGCACCCGGAACACCCGGCACCCCCGGTGACGACGGCGCACCCGGAACACCCGGCGCACCCGGTGACGACGGCGCACCCGGAACCCCCGGCGCACCCGGAACCCCCGGTGACGACGGCGCCCCCGGTGCACCGGGAACCGCCGGCCCTGCCGGACCCGCCGGCGCACCCGGCACTGCCGGCCCTGCCGGACCCGCCGGCCCCTCCTCGGGCGCAGGCCCCGCGGTACAGGACACGTCGACGAGCACGGCAACACGCAGCTCGACCCGCGACACCCTCGCAGCGACCGGCAGTGATGGATCCAGCATGTGGATCCTGATCTCGGCACTGGGGCTCTGCGCAGTCGGCGGAATCCTGGTGTGCACAATGGCGGCACGGCGCCGCCTCGCGCACCGCAGCTGATCCAGCACCTCGAACGCGTCGCCCGCGCACCTGCGGGCGGCGCGTTCTGGGCGTGGCCGTCGCGAGGACGTGCAAGGATACGCCGGGTGTGAAGCAGAGTCCATCCCGAATGACTTCGCGCACACACCCGCGAGGGTTGGCAGTACACCAATCCCCCGGAGGCAAGACATGTACTTCCATCTGCAGAATCTGATCAATCCCATCGAGCAGGACGAGCCGGATCCCGCGGCCGCGAACGCCCTTCAGGAGGGCCTGGGCGGGCAGTTCGGCGAGATGCGAACGATGATGCAATACCTCTTCCAGTCGATCAACTTCCGCGGCCCTTCGGCGAAGCCGTATAAGGACCTGATCCAGGGCATCGGCACCGAGGAGATCAGCCACGTCGAGCTCATCGGCACGACGATCGCACGGCTGCTGGACGGCGCCCCGGGCTATCACGGCCGCAAGGGCGACCCGATCGACAAGCCCGGCCTGGACGGCGCGACACCGCTGAGCATCGCCCTGGACCACGGCAACATCCACCACTACCTCGTGGGCGCACAGGGCGCCCTTCCGGTGGACGCGGCGGGCAACCCGTGGCTGGGCAGCTACGTGTACAACTCGGGCAATCTGGTGCTGGATCTGCTGTACAACCTGATGCTGGAATCCACCGGCCGCCTGCAGAAGTGCCGGCTGTACGAGATGACCGACAACAAGACGGCGCGTTCCACGATCGCCTACCTGATCGTGCGCGACCAGGCACACGAGAACGCCTATGCGAAGGCACTCGAGACCCTCGGGGTCAACTGGAAGGGCACACTGCCGATCCCCAAGACCAACGCCGAACGCTTCCCCGAAGTCAAGCGGCTCGTCGACCTCGGCCTGCAGGGCAAGCAGTTCTCCTTCGACCTGGGCGATCAGTCCGAGGCGGGAAAGATCTTCCAGGGGATGTCGCCGTCGGGCGACGGCACGCAACTGGATGCCAGTGAGCAGGCGCCCGCCGGAGTGCCCATCGAGATCGCGGTGGAGCGACCTGAGGAGTTCTCACCCGGTGCGGACAAGGACCTCATCGCCCTGATCGAGGCCACCGCCGCCATGGAGATGGCCGACATCGATGCGACGTTCGGAAAGCTCTCGACGGACTAGTCGGCGCGCGTGAGCAGGTGGGCCGGCATCGCCAGGGCCAGACTGACCGCCAGGATGCCGCCGACGAACACCGGCCCCTGCCACGCCGTCAATGAGAACGCGAACCCGAAGAGGAACATCCCGCCGATGAACAGGACGAACGAGACGACGAAGGCCAGGACGGTGCTCATAGTGGAAGTTTCCTCGACGGGGCGGCGAATGGCAAGTTGACGGCGAGCCGTCAGCCCGCAGGGTTGAGGACGACCTTGATGCAGCCGTCCTCCTTCTTCTGGAACGTCTCGTACAGTCCGGGCGCATCCTCCAGCGGGGCGTGATGGGTCACCAGATCCATCACACCCAGCGGGTCTGCCGGGTCCTCGACGAGCGGCAGCAGCGTGTCGATCCACCGCTTGACGTTGCACTGCCCCATCCGCAGCGAGATCTGCTTGTCGAACATGGTCTTGAGCGGAAGGATGTCGGCGTCGCCGGCGTAGACGCCGCTCAGGGAAACCGTCCCGCCACGGCGGACCAGGTCGATCGACGCGTAGACGGCGGCGAGCCGGTCCATGCCGGCGGTGTCCAGGACCTTCTGGGCGAGCGGGTCGGGCAGCAGCCCGACCGCGCTCTGCGCGAACTTGACGCCCGGGTTGCCGTGCGCCTCGAGGCCCACGGCATCCACCACGCCGTCCGCCCCGCGCCCGTCGGTGAGGTCGCGCAGTTCCTCGATGACCGTGTCAGTCAGGTCGTACGTCAGCACGCCGTGCCGCTCGGCCATCTCCCGCCGCGCGGGTTCGGGGTCGACGGCGAGCACGCGGTAGCCCAGGTGCACGCCGACGCGCGCGGCGAACTGCCCGACCGGGCCGAGTCCCATCACGGCGAGCGTTCCCTCATCGGGCATGCGGGCATAATTGACCCCCTGCCAGGCCGTCGGCAGGATGTCGCTGAGGAACAGGTAGCGGTCATCGGGCAGGTCATCGCCGACGCGGACGTGGTTGTAATCCGCGAGCGGCACGCGGAGGTACTCGGCCTGGCCGCCCGGCACCTGTCCGTACAGCTTGGTATAGCCGAACAGCGCGGCACCGCTGCCGTACTCGCGCACCTGGGTCGTCTCGCATTGGGACTGGAGCCCGCGCCGGCACATGAAGCAATGCCCGCACGAGATGTTGAACGGCACGACCACGCGGTCTCCGACCGCCAGCTGCGTGACATCGGCGCCGACTTCGACGACGACACCCATCGGTTCATGGCCGAGGATGTCGCCCCTGTCGATGAACGGCCCGAACAGCTCATACAGGTGGAGATCGGAGCCGCAGATCGCGGACGATGTGATCTTCACGATCGCATCGGTCGGCTCGACGATGACCGGATCGGAAACCTCTTCGACCGTGACCTTGCGCTTGCCCTGCCAGGTGAGTGCCTTCATCGACTGATCCCGATACCGTCGATCGTTCTCAGGCCTCGACGTCGCCGCGCCAGGCGCCGGTCTCGCTGCCCTGCTTCTCGATGAACTCCTTGAAGTTCTTGAGGTCCTTCTTCACCGCGTGTGATCCGGCACCCACGAGCGAGCCGACCTTCTCGAGGAATCCCTCGGGCTCCCAGTCCAGCTGCACGGTCACCCGGCTGGTGGTGTCGCTCAGCTTGTGGAACGTCACGACGCCCGCGTGCTCGGTGTCTCCGCCGATACTGTTCCAGGCAACGCGCTCGTCCGGGTGCTGCTCGGTGATCTCCGCATCGAATTCGCGCTCGACAGGACCGACCTTCACCTTCCAGTGCGTGTGGGTCTCATCGGTCTGGGTGATCGACTCGACCTCATCGAGGAAGTGCGGGAAGCTCTCGAACTGGGTCCACTGGTTGTAGGCGGTGCTGACGGGGACGTCCACGTCGATGGTCTCGATGATCTGTGCCATGGGAAGCTCCTGCTCATAGGGGGATGTGTTCCCTCCCATTCAGCCGGACGCGGCGGATCGGACGAAGGGGTTGACATCCCGTCACGCGCGACCCTGCAGGATCATGTGCCAGTACACCCAAGGCAGAATGTGCCGGTCGAAGACCCACGTGAGGCGGCGCTCGCGAGCCAAGCCCTTCCAGAACGGGACGCTCGGGACCGGCCGATACTGATCGTCGAACTCCGCGAACACCACGGTCGACCGCGAGACCGTGAACGGACAGACCGAGTAGCCGTTGTACCGCTCGGGCATCGGCTCGCCCCGCAGCACCGCCACGAGGTTCTTCGCGAGCGTGAGGGTCTGCTTGCGCAGCGCTCCGCCGGACTTCGAATTGAGGGTAGCCGCTGCGTCACCGAGTGCCCACACGTTTCCGTGCCGCGGGTGGCGTAGGGTGTACGGGTCCACGTCCACGAATCCTGACGCGTCCGTCAGGCCGCTGCCGACGAGCCAGTCCGGCGCGGACTGCGGCGGTTCGACGCTGAGCAGGTCGTACGAGAGCGTCTCACTGCCGCGCACGGGATGCTCCGTGACGATCGTGCGGCTCGCGGCATCCACCGATCCCAGCGTCGTCTGCGTCCGCAGCGTGATGCCGTACTCCGCGATCTTCCGGTTGAGCTCCCGGTCGATGTCTGGCATGCCGAACACGGTCTCGTCGGGGACGAGCATGACGACCTCGATGTCGGACAGGATGCCGCGGGCACGCCAGTAGTCGCAGGCGAGGTACATCGGCTTCTGGCCTGCCCCGGCGCACGAGGCGGGACCCGCGGGCTGGCTGAAGACCACCGTGCCGCGGGTGATGTCGCGCAGGCGGGCGGAGGCCTTCTGCGCGAGGTCGAACTCGTAGTTGGAGATGCCCTCCGGAGTGCGCATCGCCTCGGCAAGGCCGGGGATGCCGTCCCAATCCTTCTGGATGCCGGGACAGATGATCAGGTGGTCGTAGCCGACGACCGAGCCGGATGCCAGCGTGACGGTGTCGGCGTCGGGATCGATCGAGGTGACAGCATCCTGGATCCATTCCACCCCCTTCGGGGTGACCGACCTCTGGCTGCGCACCGCCTTGCTCGCCGGCGCGGTCCCGCCCGCGATGTGGGAGAAGATCGGCTTGTACAGATGCTCGGTGCGCGGCTCGATGACCGCGATGTCCTTGACCCCGAGTCGGCGGAGCCTGCCGGCCACCGAGAGACCGGCGTTGCCGCCTCCGATCACGAGCACGCTGTGGGAAGTCGGACGTCGGGCGGCGTCGGTTACCGGCATGGCACGGTCCTTACTGACTCAGGATGGTGAGTCGATCGTGACCCGGTCTTTGCCGGATCCCTTGGAGCGGTACATCGCTCCGTCTGCTCGCGTGAGCAGGTGTTCGCTGGTCGGACGCGGGTCCTGCCCAGGCTGGTAGGTGCTGACGCCGGCGCTCATCGACACGTGGATCGGCGTCCCGTCGATCACGAGCGCTCGGCGCGTCAGGTTGAGAATGCGATCGGCGATCGCCGCGGCAGCGGTGAGATCAGCGGCGGTGCACAGCACCACGAATTCATCGCCGCCGATGCGGGCGACGACGTCGTCGCTGCGGACCCCCGCGCTGAGGCGGACGGCGAGCTCGTGCAGCACCGCGTCGCCGGTCGCGTGCCCCCAGCGATCGTTCACCGACTTGAATTCGTCGACGTCGAGGAACACGATCGACAGCGGCTCGCCGCTTTCCTGCGCATCATCGAGTGCGGCGTCGATCCCGCGCTGCAGCAGTTCCCGATTCGCGAGGCCGGTGAGCGCATCGTGCAGGGCGAGATGCTCGAGCTTCCGCTGCAACCGAACGCGCACCAGGGTCTGCGAAGCCTGCCGGCCCAATGCGCGCTGCAGCTCGAAGAAGTGCTCGTCGAAGTCGCGGCGCCGGCCGAAGAAGCAGACCAGCACGCCGAGGTGGTCGGCGTCGTTGGTCAACGGGGTGATGCTGAGCGACTCGAGGCGGGCGTTGCGCATGCCGGCGGCCAGCAGCGGATGCTCCACCTCGACGTCATCCGCGTGGACGACGATCTCGGCGAGCGTGTTGCGCAGCGAGTCGATCGGGGGCACGGTGCCGGCCAGGGGATTGACGCCCGCCACCGCCTGGAGAAAGCCTTCGTCGTCGCGCAGCAGCACCGTCGTCTCAGTCGCGTCGAAGGCGACGCGAGCGACGTCGGCGAAGGCTCGTGCGACATCTTCGTCGCTGACGCTGACGCCGAACAGGCTCGACACGTCCTGCAGGACGCGGACGCGCGCCTCGGATGATTCGGCCGACCGTCGCGCCCGCAGCAGCTCGCTCTCGTATTCGAGTCGATCGGTGGCGTCGAAGATCGCGGTGCGGATCACGGCTGGTTCCTCATCGGCCAGGAGCACTGAATTGATCAGCACCGGCAATGCCGAGGCATCCGCTCGGCGCAACGTGAGCGCGACCTCCTTGACCGCGCCGCGCAGGTGCAGGATCTGCGTGTGCCGCGTCTCGAAGAAGATCTGACTGCCGGCGTCGAGCAGGGACGTGAAGGGCCGGCCGACGATGTCCTCCGCGGGGTAGCCGGTCCACGCGGTCAGCGTGTCGTTGACGTTCACGACGATGCCCGCCGGTGTGGTGCTCACAAGTCCGCAGGGGGCCTGGCGGTACAGCTTCTCGTAGTCCGCGGCGTTCATTCGAGGTGGGCGCGGATTGCTTCCGCGAGCTCGTCCGGACCGGACAGGTTCGGGATGTGCCCCGTCGTGCGCAGCACCTGGAGGCTGCTGTCCGGGATCATGCGGTGCACGTACTGGCCGACCTCGAGCGGCGCGATCGCATCGTCGGTGGACTGCAGCACGAGCGTGGGCACGACGACCCGCGACAGGTCTGCGCGGTTGTCGGAGAGGAAGGTGACGTGCGCGAAATGACGCGCGATGTCGGGGTCGGTGCTGCAGAAGCTCCGCGTGAGCCGATCGCCCAGCTCCGGCCGGTCGGCGTTGCCCATCATCATCGGCGCCGTGCTCGCCGACCAGCCGAGGTAGTTCGCATCGAGCGCGTCGAGCAGCCCCGTGATCGCGGCCGGCTCGAAACCGCCGTGATACGCGTCGTCGTTGACGTAGCGCGGCGAGGGCCCGACCAGGATCAGCGAACCGAAGCGCGACGGATCTCGGTTGGCCGCCAGGACGCCCATCATCGCGCTCACCGAATGTCCGATGAAGACGACGTCACTGACCTGCAGTGCGGCGAGGATCTCGAGGATGTCGTCGGCGTAGCCGTGCAGCGAGTCGTACTTGCCGCGGTCGTAGGCGGAGAGGTCCGAGTCGCCGGCGCCGACGTGGTCGAAGAGCACCACGCGGTAGTCCTGCTCGAACTGCGGGGCGACCAGATTCCAGGCGGCTTGACTGCACCCGTATCCGTGTGCGAAGACCAGCACGCGACCGGCGGGATTGCCGCTGACCGTCACATTGTTGCGGCGGAGAACGCGCTCCGTCGTCGTAGCAATCACTGATTCTCCCGAAGAACGACGCATCGCCGTGTGCGAGACGGACCCAGGGGAAATCGTAATCGATCCACGACGAGGTGGTCGCGACGCGACTGCTGAGCGGACTATACGCTCATCTCACGGGCGGTGTGGGGACTTGTCCGGGTTCGATCGAAGGTTCCAGATAGAAGCATGCCTGATCTGACGACTCTGTCCGCTGAGCTCGACGCGGCGCTGTTCAGGCACGAGATCTACGCCGTGTACCAGCCGCAGGTCGACCCGCTGACGGGGGTCGTCCTCGGCGTCGAGGGGCTCTGTCGGTGGAGTCGGTCCACCGGAGAGGCCGTCGGGCCGGACGTCTTCATTCCACTGGCCGAGGAGAGCGGCGTCATCCACGGGGTGGGCAGGTTCATGCTCGACGAGTGCCTGACCCAGATCGAGCGGTGGCACGGGCAGCAGCATCCCGTCGACGTCGCTGTGAACGTCTCGCCGCTGCAGCTGGCCACCGACGGATTCCCGGACTACCTCATCGAGCAGCTCGCGGCGCACGACGTGCCCGCAGCACCACTGACGCTCGAGATCACGGAGTCCGTTCCCGCGCTGGAGATCGCCCAGATCGTTCCGAGGTTGCGGATGCTGCGCGCGGCCGGTGTCGGGGTGTCGCTCGATGACTACGGGGCCGGCCACGCCTCGCTGTCGCAACTGAACATGCTGCCGCTGTCGGAGGTCAAACTCGACCGCTCGCTGATCCAAGCCGCCGACGAAGCCTCGGGGCGGATTCTCTGGGAAGCGGTGGAGCGGGCTCGCGACCTGGGGTTGCGTGTGGTCGCAGAAGGTGTCGAGACCGATGCCCAGTTGGATCTGGCGCGGAACCTCGGCTGCGATCGAGTACAGGGTTACCTGTTCGCAGCCCCGATGGGCGTCGACGACGTTGACACCCTGCTGGCCGCCTGAGGTCAGATCTCGGGATATTCCGCCACGGGGGCGGGTACGTCTTCAGGGTTCTCGCCGCCCACGTCGATGCGTGTCCACACCACGGGCATGCCCGGCGAGAAGAGGATGTCGATACCCGGGCCCGAGCGCAGCGGCGGGATGTTGACGTAGCCGCCTCCGGCGCGGATCGCATCGAGGATCTTCTCGCGCAACTCGGTGACCGGGTCCGGCAGGAAGTAGTCACGGCCATCGACGGTGAGCCTGTTGATGCTTGTCATAGCGACCTCTCGTAATGCCATCCCGCCCGCTACGGGCGCGGGCTGGTCTTCCCCGTGTCTGCGACGCCCGGCTCCGGAACCAGTTCCAGGCCTCCAGGGCTGTTGGCCGTGAGCATGAGCTCTTCGATCCACGCGCGGTTCAGCGCCGGCTCGCGGCCGCCGTAGAACTCGAACTGCAGCGGAATCGCCGGGTGCAGCCACAGCGAGCTGCGCCCGCTGCCGTAGGCGGCATCGAACTTCCACGAGAACGAGAAGCTCTCCGCACGCCGCAGCTTGGCGATCATGACGATGCGCAGATGCGCGAGCGCCCGGTCCTCGAACTCCACCGACCACGTCGGTGCGCCGTAGATCAACTTTCCCACTGAACCTCCCATAGCCCTCGGACAGTCTGTCATGGCCGAGCGGCCGCTCCGTCAGGCTTGCGCACGGCGGCGCAGACAGATAGGAGCGCGGCCGCGTCAACCCCTTGCGCGGGTTCCCCCGCATCACAGACCCTCCGTATCACCCGGTGACCGGGAGCCGGTGTGTCGTAACTCCTCCTCCACATCCGGCGCACTCCCACAGAGCACCGCGGAATTCCGGAGTCGGCATGCACGGTCACCCGCCTTCAGGCGGAGTTGTGACACACCTCGGGCCGCAGCGCGTCTTAGGCGTACTGGCCCGGCGACACCGGCAGGCGCTTCGTGCCGAGGCATCCCATCACCCAGCGGTCCAGCCGCTCATAGGCGATGTCGCGCGCGTCGGGACGGGACAGGAAGATGTCATGGAGCGCACCGGGGATCCGCTCGACGGTCACCGAACTCCCGAGCCGGAGAGAGGCCCGCGCGATGTCGTCGACGACCAGCACCGTGTCGGCGCGCGTCAGCTCGTCCGACCATCGGCTCGGCACCGCCGACTTCTCGGAGAGCAGCACACACACCGGCTCCTGGATGTGCAGCCCGGCCGCCACCCGCGTGTGCCCGGCGAGGATCGCGCTCAACCAGCCGGCGTGGACGGCCATCGTCTGTTCAGGACGCCACTCGAGGTTGACGTCGAGATCCTCCCCGCCGCGCGCCTCGCGCTGCGCGCGCGTGTAGAAGCCGAAGTCGACCTGCGGCAACGTGTCCAGTGGCCGCAGCCGCGCCTGCAGCCCCACCATCGGCGCGACGGCGGTGCGTGCCACAGCGTTCAGCTGGAACTCCAGCCACGGGCTGTTCAGGATCAGGGCGTCCGAGGCACCCGGGTGCCCGGCAGCCCACAAGCTGAGCACCAGCCCACCGGTCGAGTGCCCCAGCAGCACCAATCGCCGACCGTTCGATGAATCGTCGATGGTCCTGCCCATCGCGGCGAGCGCTGCGGCGATGTCCTCGTCGTAGGTGGCCAGATTCGTGATGTACCCGGGCGTCTGGCCGGGCCTCAGGCTCCGCCCGTACTTGCGCAGGTCCAGTGCATAGAAGTCCGCGCCGCGATCGGTCCAGTAGGCGGCGAGACTGCGCTGGAAGAAGTAGTCCGACCATCCGTGCACGTACAGCACGTCGATGTCGTGCAACGAGCGGTGATCTCCGAAGATCCCGCCCAGCGGAGCGGCGTGCGCGCGGCTGCGGACGAGCGTCGCGACGACCGGGCCCTGGTCGTCCTCACCGAGCGGCAGAGTCAGCTGCTCGAATGGCTCCCCGAGGACATCCGGCTGCCACTGATCGACCATGGCGATCAGCCTAGCCAGATCACCTTCACGTCGATGCGGGGCGTGAGGTCGCTACTCGCCGCGCGAGACGTCGATCATCACGTCGCGCGGCACGACCTTGATGCGGGCGCGACCGTGCGGCTCGCCGAGCCCGATCTCGTGCTCGTCGAGGCGGTGCCAGCCGTCCAAGTCGGTCCAGCGCACGCCGCGCTCGGCGAGCAGCGCCGGAATGGCCTCCTCCGACGGATCGGCCGGCTGCCACCATGAGCCCTGGTCGTTGATGAGGTGACGCACTGTCTCCATGGCGTCGGACTTCGTGTGGCCGATGAGGCCGACGGGTCCGCGCTTGATCCAGCCCGTCGCGTAGACGCCGGGGACCCGGTCGTTCGAATCCTTCCGCAGCGCCTGACCCTCGTGGTTGGGGATCACACCGTGCCGCTTGTCGAACGGCACACCCGGCAGGGGCGAGCCGAAGTAGCCGACCGCGCGGTAGATCGCCTGGATCGGGATCTCGCGGAACTCGCCGGTCCCGGTGACCCCGCCCGCGCCGTCGGGCCGCGTGCGCTCCCACCGGAACGCGCAGGCCCGACCCTCGTCATCGACGACGACCTCGTGCGGCTTAGCGTAGAAGTGCAGGTGCAGACGGCGCGACGCGGTGCCGCCGGCGTTGTTGACCGAATCCCGCTTGCGCCACGACTGCAGCACCCGATCGATGACGAGCACCTGCTTGTTGCTGGCGATCGCGGCCTTCGAGGCCTCGTCGTAGTCGAAGTCCTCGTCGTAGACGACCATGTCGACATCGCGAAGCTCGCCGAGCTCGCGCAGTTCGAGCGGAGTGAACTTCACCTGCGCAGGGCCACGCCGCCCGAACACGTGCACGTCGGTGACGGCGCTCTCGGCCAGGCCCGCGTGCACGTTGTCGGAGATCTCGGTGGGCAGCAGGTCCTCGGCGTGCTTGGCGAGCATCCGCGAGACGTCCAGCGCGACGTTCCCGTTGCCGATGACGGCGACGGATGCCGCATCCAGCGGCCACTCGCGCGGCACATCCGGGTGGCCGTCGAACCAGCTCACGAAGTCCGCGGCCCCGTAGGAGCCGACCGCGTCGATGCCGGGGATGTCCAGGTCGGTGTCGCGGATCGCCCCGGTGGCGAAGATCACCGCGTGATAGTGCTGCTTGAGGTCATCCAGCGTGATGTCTTCGCCGAACCGCACATTGCCGAACAGCCGGATGTCACCCCGATCCAGCACTTCGCGCAGGGCGGTGATGATGCCCTTGATGCGCGGATGGTCGGGCGCGACGCCGTAGCGAACGAGCCCGTACGGCGCAGGGAGCTGCTCGAACAGGTCGATGGACACGTCGAACTTGCGCTCGGCCTTCAGGAGGATGTCGGCGGCGTAGATGCCCGCGGGGCCCGCGCCGACGATGGCCAGCCGGAGCTTGGTCATGTGAATCTCTTTCTCGATTGTGCTCAGCTCGAGCGGTCGGCGACAGCCTGGGCGAAACGCGTCAGCGCCTCGCGCACGGCACCACGAGGCAATGCCTGAAGCGCCGCGACGGCCTCGTCCGACCACGCCCTGGCGAGGTCCAGCGTGTCCTGCGTGGCCCGGTGCCGCCGCAATTCGTCCAGCTCGGCATCCAGGATCGACGCGTCCTCACCCTGCGCGATGCGCTCGACACCCGCGTCGATGCGAGCACGGAGGTCGACGGATGCGGCATCCGTCAGCTGTCCCAGCACCAGATAGGGCATCGTCGGCACGCCTGCACGCAGGTCGGTGCCGGGCACCTTGCCGGTCTCGTCCGGATCGTCGGAGAGGTCGATGACATCGTCCAGGAGTTGGAACGCGACCCCCGCCTTCTCACCGAACAGCACGAGCGGCTGCTCGAGCTCGCGCGGTCCGTTGGCGAAGATGAGTCCGACCTGCGCGGCCGCGGCGATCAGCGAGCCGGTCTTGTCGGAGAGGACTTTCAGATAGTGCGCGACCGGATCCTCCCCCTCCTGGGGGCCGATCGTCTCGTGCATCTGCCCGAGCACGAGGCGCTCGAAGGTGTCGGCCTGGACGCGCGTCGCCCGCTCGCCGTGACGCGACATGATCTGGCTGGCCCGTGACAGGAGGAGGTCGCCGGTGAGGATGGCGATGTTGTTGCCCCACACCGTCTGGGCGCTGGGCACACCACGGCGCTTGTCGGCGGCGTCCATGACGTCGTCGTGGTACAGGGTGCCGAGGTGGGTGATCTCCAGCGCGCTCGCCCCGTCGATGACGTCGTCGGTGATGCCGTCGCCCAGCTGCGCGGTGATGAGGGCCAGCATGGGCCGCACGCGCTTGCCACCGGCCTCGTAGAGGTAGCGGCTGGCCGAATCGGCGACCGCGTCGGTGACGCTCAGTTCGAGCGCGAGGTTGCGGTCGACGCGCTCGAGCCCGGATTCGACCGCCGAGGCCAGCTTGCGGGATCTCGTACCGGCGAAAGTGCGGTCCGCGAGTCCCAGCTTGCCCGCGACGCGCGAGCCTGGCGCTGAGGGAGTCACCCGTTCAGCCTACCGGGGTCGGCACTATCCAACGTCCGGCTTCCGAGCCCGATGCAGCGCCACGATCCCCAGCGAGAGGTTGCGGTAGGCGACGTCAGTCCAGCCCGCCGTGCGGATCCACGCCGACAGCGTGCGCTGGTCGGGCCAATCCCTGATCGACTCGTTGAGGTAGTCGTAGGCGTCGGCGTTCGAGCTCACGGTCTTGGCGACGACCGGAAGGATGCGATCGTTGTAGAAGCGGTACAGCCCGTGGAAGGCACGCGACGGCGGCTGAGAGAACTCGCAGACCACCAGGCGGCCGCCGGGCTTCGTGACCCGCTGCAGCTCGCGCAGCGCCCTCTTCGGGTCGTTCACGTTGCGGAGCCCGAAGGACATCGTGACGGTGTCGAACTCTTCGTCTGCGAACGGCAGGTCGGTCGCGTCGGCCTCGACGAAGGACAGGTTCCGGATGCCGCCACCCGGCGCGCTCGCCCCGTAGCGGCGCTGCCCCTCGGCGATCATCCCGGGCGAGAAGTCGGCCGCGACGACCTGCGCGCCGCTGCGGGCGAGCGCGACGGCGCTCGCACCGGTGCCGGCGGCGAGGTCGAGGATGCGCTGACCTGGGCGCGGGGCGACGGCACGCGTCGTCGCGGCGCGCCACATGCGGTCGTTGCCGAGGCTCAGGACGGTGTTGGTGCGGTCGTAGTTCTTCGCGACCTGATCGAACATGCCGCTGACGCGCGCGGGATCCTTGTGCAGGTCGGCGCGGTTGGCCTCATCGGGGCTCGGAGTCACCCGTCGAGTCTACGTTCGCACGCCGCGGAGTATGCCGCTTGGAGATGCCGCTCGGAGCTGCTGCTCAGGAGATGCTGCTCAGGACCGTGCTCAGGATGCCGCGAGGCCCAGTGCGGACAGGCGCGCGAGCCAGGCATCCGCCGTCGCGTCGTCGAACGGCGCTTCGGCGGCCGTGACCCGACGCTCCAGATCGACCGCGAGCGCTTCGAGTCGCTCGACGAGATCCAGCGGGTACCCGTATCGCACCCGATGCTCGTCCCACTCGTCGCGGTCGTCGATGAAGATGCCGCGCCCGTCCACCGCGTTCACGACGTCGAGATCCATGTCGATGCCGGTCGGCTCGCCGTCCTGCCAGCGCGCGTCCCACGCGATGTCGATGTACGTGCGGTACGAGGCGCCCGGGATCTCGTTGACGGTCAGCGCGTAGTCGCCGCTCGGCGGCAGCAGCGTCACGTTGTTCGCACCGGCCAGGAAATCCCGGCCGGGACGGAAGCTGCGCCACCCCGCGGGCTGACCGAACCAGTCACCCCACCGGTCGCTGCCGAGATATACGCATTCGTGCACCCAGTGCGCGCCGCCATCCCACTTGCGCCAGCGGAACACCAGCCGCGTACCCGGAGCCGGACGGGGGTCGGCGGCAGGCAGCCCGGTCGAGTCTTCGCTCACGGATGCGAGTCTAGGCTGGAGTTCGTGACCGACCTGCAGGAGCTGCCGACGCCTCGCCTGCGGGTGGTCACCCGCGAAGTCGATGCGATCGACGACGTCCTGGAGTACGCCGAAGCCGCGCGCCCCATGTTCTGGAGCCGCCGCGGCGATGCCATGGCGGCGTTCGGCGAGTCCCACGCGTTCGTCTCCCCGGGGGATCCCACCCGCTTCGACATCGGCGCGCGATGGCGAGCGCTCGCGGCGACCGCCGAGATCGACGACCCCGTGGGCCTCCGCGGAACCGGACTGCTGGCGTTCGGCGCGTTCACCTTCGATCCGCGATCGCCGGCACGGAGCATCCTCAGCGTGCCGTCGATCATCGTCGGGCGCCGCGACGGGCGTTCCTGGGTCACGCGCATCACCCACGCCGACGCGGCCGTCGGCGTGAGCGATGCCGACGCATCGGTTCCGCCCGAACCGACGCCCTACGGACCGTACTGGTCGGCGAAGCTCGGCCCCGGGGCCTTGGATCCCGCGGGCTACCAGGCTGCGGTGCGCAACGCGCTCGAGACGATCGCGGGCGGCGATGTGAGCAAGGTCGTTCTCGCGCGCGACCTGGTCGGCTCCGTGCCGGCGGGGTCTGACCTCCGGCGCCTGGTGCGTGCCCTCGCCTCCGGCTACCCGGACTGCTGGACCTATGCCGTCGACGGCTGTCTCGGTGCGAGCCCGGAGACCCTCGTCACCGTGACCGGCGGCACGGTCACCGCTCGGGTCCTCGCCGGCACGGCGCCGCGCGGCGCCGATGCGGATGCCGACACCGCGGCATCCCTCACGCTGGCCACCAGCGCCAAGGATCAGGACGAGCACGCGTACGCGGTGCAGAGCGTGCTCGCATCCCTCCGCCCCCACACGAGCGCACTCGCGGCGAGCGAACAGCCCTTCACGCTGAAGCTCCCGAACGTCTTCCATCTGGCGACCGACGTCGAAGGCGAGCTCAGCGACGGTGCCTCCGCGCTCGACATGGTCGCCGCACTGCACCCCACCGCGGCCGTGGCGGGCACCCCGACCGATGCCGCGCTCGAGGTCATCCGGAGGCTCGAACCGCAGGACCGCGGCCGCTATGCGGGCCCCGTCGGCTGGATCGACGCGAACGGCGACGGCGAGTGGGCCATCGCGCTGCGCGGTGCGCAGTTCGACCTGGACACCGTGCCGGCGGACGGTCGCGACGACATCCCACTGCGCGCGCACGCCGGCGCCGGGATCGTGGCCGGCAGCGATCCCGAGGCAGAGCTGCTGGAGACCCGCGTCAAGTTCCGGCCGATCGTGGACGCGCTGGCATGAGGTTCCGGCGATGAGCGGCGCCGTCCCCTCCCTGCCCACCGTCGGCGACGCGGTGCTGACGAATCTCGTGCTCGTGGACGGACTGCGTCCGCAACCGCGCGACGGTCTCGCGCTGATCATCCGTGACGGCGTCCTCGCCGAGATCGTCGATGCCGCCGACGCGCCGCGCGATGGAGCCGTCGACCTGGGCGGCCGGTTCGTGATGCCCGGCCTGATCAACATGCACACGCACTTCTCGCTGTCGCTGCCGGGCGACGGCGGCGACGCGGTGAGCTCGCTCGATCCCGCCGAGCTCGCCCTGTACATGGCCGACGGCGCCCGACGCACACTCCTGTCGGGAGTCACGACGGCGCGCTGCGTGGCCGAGAAAGGCGGCGCGGACTTCGCGCTGCGGCGCGCGATCGAGGCCGGCCGCGTTCCCGGCCCGCGCATCTTCACCGCCGGACGGGCGCTGTGCTGCACCGGCGGCCACGGGTTCGACTCGGACGACACGATCGAATGCGACGGCGCGGATGCCTTCACCCGTGGCGCCCGGAGCCAGATCGCCCTCGGTGCGGACCTGATCAAGATCATGATCTCGGGCGGCATCGCCGGTCAGCACGAGCAGATCGACACCCCGCAGCTGACCCGCGACGAGATGGCTGCCGTGATCTCGACCGCACACGCCTGGGGGCGAAAGGTCACCGCGCACGCCGGTCCCGCCGCGATCATCGCGGAGGCGGTCGAGCTGGGTCTGGACTGCGTCGAGCACGGATACGAGCTGACACCCGCAGTGGCGGCGCTGATGGCGGCTCGGGGCACCGCCCTGGTGCCGACGCTCGTGGTGACCCGCGCGCAGGCCTTCTTCGACGACCTCGGCGTGCCGCGGTGGATGCAGGAGCGTTCGCTGGCGGCCGGTCCGCGCCACCTCGAGTCCTTCCGGATGGCGCTGGATGCCGGCGTCGAGGTGCTGCTGGGCAGCGACATGCCCCCGTTCTGGGACTTCGAGGGCACAAGCGCCGTCGTCCGAGAACTCGAGCACATGCAGGCCGGCGGCCTCGATGCGGCTGCCACGGTGCGCGCCGCGACCGCGGCCCCGGCCGAATGGCTCGCCGTCTCCGATCGGATCGGCACCATCGAGCGCGGCCGGTTCGCCGACCTGATCGCGATGCCGGAGGACCCGGCATCCGACATCCGCGCACTGCGCGACCTGGATTTCGTCATGAAGGGCGGGGTGGTGGTGCGTCGTGACTGATCCCGGGCAGACGCCGGAGGCCGACGTGACCGAGCTCTACGATCTGCGCGTCGTCGTCGATCGCATCGAGGGTCGCTCGGTGTGCGGCATGGAGGTCGGCGATTCGATCGACCTGGTCGAGAGCAGCAGGCTGCGCCTGCCCGACGGCGGGCACTTCTGCATCTACGCGCTGCAGGCGGCCCTTCCCCTCCTGCCCGCGAAACAGCGGGATCTGCCCGCCGGAGACTGGCTCGAGCGCGACAGCATGGTGGCCTGCCCCGACCCGGACGAGCGCCTGATCATGCGGATCGAGCGGACCGGCCGTCGTCGCATGGTCACGGACGACCTCACGTGAACCGCATCCCGCTCTCGCTCGGGCTGCAGACCGACAAGGCGCCGGGCGACTACGCCGCGCTGGCGGTGCTCGCCGAGGACCTCGGATTCGACGGCGTCAGCGTCTTCAGCGACCTGCTGTATCAGCCTCCGATCGGGGCGCTGCTGGAGATGGCGCATGCGACGAGCCGGATCAGGCTGGGGTGCGCATGCTGGAATCCGTTCACCCTGCACCCCTACGAGATCGCGGGACAGTTCGCTGCGGTGGATGCTGCCTCCGCGGGCCGAGCGTACCTCGGTCTCGCGAAAGGATCCTGGCTGGAGGCGATCGGCGTCGACGCACCACGGCCCATCGCCCACCTCCGCGATGCGGTCGGCTTCGTCCGCGCGCTGCTCTGCGGCGACGGCGCGGGGTACGCGGGGACCACCTTCCGGCTCGAGCCGGGAGTCACGCTGCGCTATCCGCTCGCGCGCGCCGACGCGCCGATCCTCCTGGGCTCATGGGGACCGCTCGGGATGACCCTGGCCGGCGAGGTCGCCGACGAGATCAAGGTCGGCGGCAGCGCCAATCCGGCGATGGTCGAGGTCGTGCGCGCTCGGGTTGCTCGCGGCGAGGCCCGCGCGGGTCGCCCGGCCGGATCGGTCGGCGTCGTGCTGGGGGCGGTGACCGTCGTCGATCGCGATGGCGAGCTCGCCCGCACGCACGCCCGGCGACAGGTGGCGATGTACCTCGATGTGGTGGCGGCGCTGGATCCCACCGTCACCCTGCCCGATGATCTTCTTCCCGCGATCCGCGCCCGGTTGGCGGAGGGCGACGGGGAGGGTGCCGGCCGGCTCGTCCCCCGCGACGTCCTGGACGTCTTCGCCTTCGCCGGCACGCCCGATGACATCGCCGCACACGCGCAGCGACTGATCGAGGCGGGGGTGGACCGCATCGAGTTCGGCACGCCGCACGGCATCGATTCCGCGGAGGGGATCCGGATGCTTGGTCGCGAGGTGCTCCCCCGGCTCAGCGCCGGCTGAGCAGCAGCTCGCGCAGCGGGTCGAGCCCCATCGGGCCCAGTCCGAGCGCCGCGCGGTGGAACTCCCGTAGCGAGAACGACTCACCCTCAGCGGCCTGCCGAGTCGTCCGCGCCTCGTGCCACAGCCGGGCGCCGACCTTGAAGGCGAGCGCCTGCCCTGGCCACCCGAGGTAGCGGTCCACCTCGAAGCCCGCGAGCGACGGATCGACCAGCGCCAGCTCGACCAGCATCCGCTTCGCCAGTTCGGGCGTCCACTCGGTCGCGGCGACGAGCGGGTTCGCGGGGATCGCCCAGCCCGTGTGCAGCCCGATGTCGGCGACGATGCGCACCGAGCGCCAGATCTGTCCGAGCAGGAGGCCGAGCCGCTCGGCCGGATTGCGGATGAGTCCGAGCTCGTCGGCGAGCTGTTCGGCGTAGTGCGCCCACCCCTCCGCGTAGCCGTGGATGTGGCAGAGGTGACGCTGCCAGGGATGCAGGTGCTCGAGCGATGCCGTCACCGCGAACTGCAGGTGGTGACCGGGCAAGCCCTCGTGGTGCACGCTCGTCACCTCCTGCCAGCTCGCCGCGACGGGGACGCCGCTGGGGATCGTCCAGACGATGCGGCTCGGCACCGAGCCGTCCGGGGACGCCGGCGTGTAGTAGACGACCCCGGTGGAGGCTTCCGCGACGACGCACTCCACCTGTCGGATGCCGGGCGGCAGGTCGAATGCGGAGGTCAGAGCCTCGGTCGTCTCGCCGACGCGGCGTTCGAGCCAGTCGCGGATGGCGGACACTCCCTCCAGCCGGTAGCGCGGATCGGCATCCAGTCGATCGGCGGCGTCGCGGACCGGGTCCGCGTCCTGGTCGCCGAGCTCGGCGGCCAGCACCCGCGCCTCGGCGACCAGGCGCTCGAGCTCGGACCACCCGTAGGCGTACGTGTCGGCGAGATCGATGCGCGCACCGAGCATCCCGGCGGCCATGGCCGCGTACACATCGGCGCCGACACCGTCCGCGCACGGCGCGACCGGTCGCAGTTCCTCCCGCAGGACGGCGACGAGCTCGCGCAGGGCGACGTTGGCCGCGTCGGCTGCAGTGCGCAGGCGGGCGCGCTCCTGCGCCCCCAGGTCGTCGGCGACCGGGACCGAGCCGAACCAATCGGCTTCCAGCCAGAGGTCGAGCTGCCCGGCGAGCGTGTCCAGCTGGCGCCGCGGTGCCACGCCGGTCCCGAGGAACCGGTCTGCATGGTCTCGCGACCAGCGAAGGGCGGCGATGTACTGCGCGACGCCATGCGGCACGGCCTCGACCCGGGCGAGGAGCTCTCCGCCCGCCGCATCCGGAGTCACGCGCAATCCCTCGATCGCGTATCGGATCAGGTGGATCGGACTGGCGAGCCCGGCGACCAGCCGAGACGTGAATCCGGTGTCGAAGAGCAGTCGCTCGCGTTCGAGGCGCTCGCGCAGCGCCGCGCGCAGCGTGGCATCGCCGTCTCCGGCCGCAACAGCGTTCAGCGCCTCGATCGTCTCGCCCTGCAGCACGTACTTGCGCTGCAGCCACTCCGGTCCGATATCGGCGAGCGGCCCGGGCGAGGGCAGCCCGGCCGCCTGCGCGGCATCGGGCTCGTGGCGGGCCAGTTCGGCGACGTAGCTGTCGGCGATCCGGCGTACGGGGTCAGCGGCGCGTTTCACCGACCCAGCCTACGAGCGACGGAGGTGGGGACAGCTCAGGTTGCTGCGAGCCGCGCCTTCTCCGCCGAGACGTCGAAGGTGGCTGCCGGCCACTGCGGGTCGATCTCGGTCAGCGCTCCGAGCAGCAGCTGCTGGACGGCCAGCCGCGCATACCATTTCCGGTTCGCGGGCACGACGTGCCACGGCGCATCGCCGGTCGACGTGCGCTCGAAGACGGTCTGGTATGCGGCCATGTAGGCCGGCCACAGCTCGCGCTCGTCGACGTCTCCCGGGTTGTATTTCCAGTGCTTGTCGGGGCGGTCCAGTCGCTCCATCAGCCGCACCTTCTGCTCGTCGGCTGAGATGTGCAGCATCACCTTGACGATGCGGGTGCCGGCATCCGTCACGCGGCGCTCGAACTCGTTGATCGCTCCGAAACGGCGCTCGATCTCGTCGGCGGGTGCGAGCGAGCGCACGCTCCCGATCAGCACGTCCTCGTAGTGCGACCGGTCGAAGACGCCGATGAAGCCCGGGTTCGGCAGCCGCTTCTCCACGCGCCAGAGGAAGTCGTGCGCGAGCTCCTCCGCGGTCGGTTTCTTGAAGGCCGTCAAGGCGATGCCCTGCGGGTCGACGGACCCGACGACGTGCCGGATGATCCCGCCCTTTCCGGCGGAGTCCATCGCCTGCAGTACGAGGAGGACGGATGCCGCGGTGTCGCCCGTCTCGGCGACCCGGCTCTGCGCGTAGAGCCGCTCCTGCAGTTCGTCGAGGGCCCCGGCACCTCTGGCGAGGTCGTCTACGGCGCCCGTCTTCCCACCGTCATAGCCGGGCGTGCCTTCGGGGTCGACATCGTCGAGTGAGAAATCGGCTCCGACGCTGAGGAGCTCCGCGGCATCCGCTGTCCAGTGCTTCTGGCTTTTTCCCGTCATGAAGACATGATGGCGTGTCTCAGCGGGGCAGCGGAACCTCGATGAGCTGACGTCCGCCGACCGGGGCGGTCAGCACCTGGTCGAGGGCGGTCCGCGTCGTCACGCGACGGTACTCCCAGCCGTACGCGAGCGCCAGCTGCTCGAGTCGGGTGGTGTGCGGGGTGAAGAGCACGCGGTCCATCGCGTCGTGCGGGGCGATGCCGGCGACCTCGAGAGAATCGAAGATCGTTCCGCCCCCGTCGTTGCCGACGACGACCTGGATGCGCGGCTCGCTCTCGTGCGGGGGGAGCAGCAGGGCGCCGACGTCGTGCAGGAAGGCGAGATCGCCCAGCAGCACCCTGGTCACACCCGCCCCACCGCCGCCCTGGGATGCGACGGCGACCCCGATCGCGGTCCCCACCGTGCCGTCGATGCCCGCGAGCCCGCGGTTGGCGTGCACGGGAACCTTCTTGCCGCCCAGCACCGCGTCCGCGACGCGGACCAGACGCGACGAGCCGAAGACGAGCCGATCGTGCGGCCACGTCGCACGCCAGACGGCATCGACCAGGGCCGCGCGATCCAGCGGGGCGCGGATCGCACTCAGTTCGTTCTGGATCGCATCGCGACGCTCGCTGGGCACGGGAGAGGCCAGCCCGTCGACGTCCGGCGCCGCAGGAGTGAGGTCGACGAACGCCGCGCGGGAGGCGAGCAGCCAGTCGCCGAGCCACGCCCGGTCCACCTCTCCTGCATTGACGGCGACGGCATCGAGCGCGACGGTCGCGCCGTTCAGGTTGAGCGGCTCGCCGGGCCCGCGCACCGCGAAGACGTCGATCTGTGGATCGGACAGGACGGCGACGGACTCCCGACTGAGCGTGGGGTGTCCGAGCACGACGATGCGCTCGATGCGGCCACCGAGGAGCGGATCCCGGAGCAGGTCACGGTACCCGTGCACGAGGTTCCGCCCGAAGCGCGCACCGCTCACGATCTCGGCGATCAGCGGCCAGCCGCCGACGTGTGCGAGTTCTTCGGCGCCTGCGCCGGCATCCGCTCCCGCGATCACCACCGTGCGCGGACCGCGCTCCAGCAGGAACGGTAGATCGACGGGCTCGAGGGGGACATCCGCCTCGCCGATGCCGCCGCCGCCCTGATAGAGCGCGCCGGACGGCTCGTCCTCGGGATCGACCTCGACCGGGGCCGCATCGAGGTCGACGTCCCCGTCGCCCACCGTCAGCTCTGCGCTGGGCGCGCCGAGCCAGGGCGGCAGATGCCCGCCGAGCGGTTCACGGTATGGGAGGTTCAGGTGCACCGGACCGGGTGCCCGCGTTCCCGCGCCCATCGCCGCGGCGAACGCCTCCTCGGCGACCTGTCGCAGCAGCAGGCTCTGCGCACCGTCACCGTCGGGGTCGGTCTCCTCGGGAACGGGCAGGTCCGCCTCGAAGCGCGTGTTCGGCGTGAACATGCCGGGCTGACGAGTCGTCTGGTTCGCGCCGACACCGCGCAGCTCGGGCGGCCGGTCGGCGGTCAGCAGCAGCAGCGGCACTCCGGCGTGATGGGCCTCGAGGGCGGCGGGCAGCAGGTTGGCGGCGGCGGTGCCGGAGGTGCACACGACCACGGCAGGGCTGCGGAGTTCGCGACCGATGCCCAGGGCCGTGAATCCGGCCACCCGCTCGTCGATGCGCACGTGGACGCGGACCTCGCCGCGCCGCTCCAGCTCGGCGGCCACGAGCGCGAGCGCCTGGGATCGCGATCCCGGGCTCAGGACGAGGTGACGGATGCCGAGTTCGACCAGCCGGCACAGCAGGGCGGCCGCGGCATCGGTCGACGGGGAGGCGAGTCCCCGAAGATCATCGGCCACGACTAGCCGACGGCTCCGCGCTGACCGCGGGTGTCGTCATCGCCCTCGGCGGGACGGTCGGTGCCGCGCGTCGGAGCCTCGGGGGTCACGGTGCCCGGCGTGGCCGCCTCGGGCGCCGCGGGCTTCGCATCGCCACCTGCGGTCCATCGTGGATCATCAGCCTCGGCATCGAGCTGCGCCAGCTCTTCCTCGAGGCGGCGGATGCGCTCGTCCTGATCGCTGAGGGTGCCGATCTTGCCGAGGAACTCGGGATCGTCGTCGGGAGCGCGGCGCGCCGCCAGCGTCGAGCGGCGCACGCGGCCGACGGTGAGCCACAGCAGGCCGCCGAGGACTGGCAGGAGGATCACGATGAGGATCCAGATCGGCTTGGTCACGCCACGATGACGGGCGGCTGGTTGCACGCTGACATCGACGATGGTGAACACCCAGAACGCGGTAGCCACCAGCGCCAGAATCAACAGGACTCTCGCCACGGTTCCATCCTAGGCGCGCGGAACGGAAGCGGCCCCGGCCGTGGCCGTACTGAGAGGACAGTCCCAGGCCCAGCCGCGTCGCGGAATTAGACTGAGCGGATGAAAGCCCGCTCCGCCCTCCTGTATTCGGTGCTGCGGCTCCTGGCATTCCTGGTGCCGTTCGGCATCCTGATGCTGTTCCCGGTGTTCCGCGAGCTGTACTGGCTGGCGGCGATCTTCGCCGCACTGATCGGTCTCAGCCTGTCGCTGCTGTTCCTGCGCCGGCCACTGGCCGAGGCGACGTCGGGGCTCGCCGAGCGGCGTGAGCGTCCACGCAGTGCGGTCAGCGACGAGGAGGCGGAGGATGCCGCCGCCGAGTCGACTCCGCTCTCCGGCGCTGCGGCGGACGTACTGCCGGCCGGGTCAGCCGACGAACGCCCAGAGCAGCAGCGCCCCGTACGCGACTGAGGTCAGCGAGGTCACGCTCAGCGCGACGACCAGTTCCCGCGGCAGCCGGTACGTCCACACGATGAGGATCGCAGGCAGCGCACCGAGCAGTGCGAGCAGCGTGAGCCACGCGATCGGGTAATACAGCGCCAGCCACGCCGAGATCGCGAACGGCACGAGCACGAACACCGTGAACAGCGCCTGGGTCGCCCGCTTGCCGATGAGCACGGTGAGGGTGCGCTTTCCGGCGATCCGGTCCTGGTCGATGTCGCGCAGGTTGTTCGCGAGCAGCACCGCACATGCGAGGAACCCGGCGGCCGCAGCGCCGAACCAGGCCTCCTGCGGCACCGCGAGCACCTGGACGTACGTCGTTCCGACGGTCGCGACCAGACCGAAGAACACGAACACGAACAGCTCGCCCAGGCCGTAGTAGCCATAGGGCCGCTTGCCGCCGGTGTAGAACCAGGCTGCGAGGATGCAGACCGCGCCGACCAGGAGCAGCCACCACTGCTGGGTGCGGATCACGATCGCGATCCCCGCGAGCGCACCGACCGCGAAGAAGAGCAGCGCCGCGAACATCACGCTGCGCGCGGACGCCTTGCCCGACGCGGTCAGGCGTGCGGGGCCGACCCGGTGATCATCGGTGCCGCGGATGCCGTCGCTGTAGTCGTTCGCGAAGTTGACGCCGATCTGCAGGCTGACCGAGACGATCAGGCAGAACAGGGCGATCACCCAGTGGAACTCGCGGTCCACGACCAGGGCCGCGCCCGTGCCGATCAGGATCGGCGTGATCGCCAGCGGAAGCGTGCGGAGGCGGGCAGCGGCGATCCAGTCGCGCGGCGTCGCCTTCTCGACCCGGCGCGGGTCTCGAGACTCGTGCGCCTTCTGCGGATTGCCCCGGTGCACCTGTTTGGACGGACCGGGACGCTTGCGCTTCTTACTGGGGGTGCCTGCCACGAGGGATCATCCTACGGCCCGTGCCGATGCGAACCTCGCGAGCGGGCACTCTGCTCCCGAGCGGGCACGCCGCCACGTTGCACACGCTGCCCGCTCGGGCGCAACTTGCCCGCTCGGGTTCGGCGTCAGACCCTGGACCGTGTCGCGGGGTACGCGGATGATGGGGTCATGTTGCGCATCGGAACGATCGTGCTGACCGTCGAGGACATCGAACGCGCCGGCGACTTCTGGCGGGCGGCGCTGGGGTATGTGAACCGCGGCGAACCGTCCGATGACTGGGTGATCCTCGACCCGCCGGACAAGACGAGCTGGGATGCCCCGAGCGCAGCGAGCATCGCGCTGTCGGTGACCGGGTATCCGCAGCACTATCCGCCGCGCATCCATCTCGATCTGTACGCGGACGATCAGGCAGCCGAGGTCGAGCGGCTCAAGGGACTCGGCGCGCGGGACGTGGACTGGGACCGCTATCCGCCGGACGCGGACTGGATCGTGCTGGAGGACACCGAAGGCAATCGGTTCTGCGTCGTCGACACCGGGGATCGCTCCGCTGCCTGAGGTCCGCGACGAGCATGAACGCTCGCCGGCACGTCGCCGTCAGCGCGGAACGGCCATCGTGATCACCCGGAACAGGGTCGTGAAGAAGCAGATCGCGAGACTGGCGTAGGCGAGGACGAGTGCGGTGATCGCTCGGCCGCGCCCCGAGGCTCCCTGCCGAGACACGCTCAGTGCTTCCAACCGCGTCCGGTTCCAGGCCCGCACGCCCTCCGACTCAGTGCAGCGCGTTGACCGCGGCCCTGATCGCCTCGCGGTCGGGCTTGCCGCTGGGCAGGGTGGCCAGATCGTCCACGAGGATCAGCCGTTTGGGCCGGGCGTGCGGGCCGATCTCCGCCGCGACGGCGGCCCGTGCTTCCTCGAGCTGCACGGATTCGCTGCGGCGCAGTGCCTCTCCGCGGGCGACCACGACGACGGATGCCTCGCCCCAGCGCGCGTCGGTAACGCCGACGACGACCGCAGACTCCAGCCCGGCGATACCCCGCACGATCCGCTCCACGCGGTCCAGCGAGACATTGAGGCCGCCGGAGACGATCACATTGTCGATACGGCCGCGGACTCGGAGCACATCGTCTTCGATCAAGCCGGCGTCGCCGGTGCGATACCAGCGCGTGCCGGCGTCATCGCGGACGAAGACGATGTCCGTCGTGTCGCGATCGCCGAGGTATCCGTCGGCGAGGGTCGGACCCGCGATGCGCACCTCTCCCTCCGCGATCCGCACCGAGACGCCGCGCAGTGGTCGTCCGTCGTACACGCATCCTCCGCTGGTCTCGGTCGAACCGTAGGTGCGGGTGACGCGGACACCGGCATCCACCGCTCGCTCGAGCGTTACGGCCGGCAGCGCCTGACCGCCGATCAGGATCGTCTCGAACGAGCGCAGCGCCGCCAGGACGGTGCCATCGTGCACGGCCGCGTCCAGCAGCTTCGTCAGCTGCGCGGGCACCAGGGAGGTGTAGGTCGGAATCCGGATGCCGCGGTCCGTCGACACCATCATCAGGGCGGCCGCGGTGAAGGCCTGCGCGGTGAATGCCCCGCTCATCACCGCGGGCTCACGATCGGCGACGATGGAACGCACGAGCACCTGCATGCCGGCGACGTAGCTCGCCGGCAGCGCGAGCAGCCACGCGCCTTCGCCGATGCGGTCGGCGGTGGCCAGCGCACTCGCGGTGAGGGCGTCACGGCTGAGCAGGACGCTCTTGGGCACGCCGGTCGAACCCGAGGTCGTCACCACGACCGCGGTGCCAGGTCGCACGTCGGCGGGCAGATCGCTGACCATGCCGAGCCCGAGCGCCGGGCCCGCGCCGTGCAGCGCGCCCTTGAGCGCACGGAGCACGTCGCGCGGGTCGTCGCCGACCAGTGCTTCGAGTCTCACGACCGCCTCGGCGTGCGCGAGCCGGCCGGATGCACGAGACCTCGCACGCGCATCAGTACTGCCACGGATACGGCGACCAGTCGGGCTCCCGCTTCTGAAGGAACGCGTCCCGACCCTCGACCGCTTCGTCGGTGCCGTATGCCAGGCGCGTCGCCTCACCTGCGAAGACCTGCTGCCCCATGAGACCGTCGTCGACGGCGTTGAACGCGAATTTCAGCATCCGGATCGCCGTCGGCGATTTCGTGAGGATCGTCCGCGCCGTCGCGATCGCCTCGCGCTCGAGTTCGGCGTGCGGCACGACGCGGTTGACCGCCCCCATCTCGTACGCGCGCTGGGCCGAGTACTCCTCGGCGAGGAAGAACACTTCGCGGGCGAACTTCTGCCCGATCTGGCGGGCGAAGTAGGCCGAGCCGTAACCGGCGTCGAACGACCCGACATCGGCGTCCGTCTGCTTGAACCGCCCGTGTTCGGCCGAGGCGATGCTCAAGTCGCAGACCACATGAAGCGAATGCCCGCCGCCCGCCGCCCAGCCTGGGATCACGGCGATCACGACCTTCGGCATCGTGCGGATCAGACGCTGGACTTCGAGGATGTGCAGGCGGCCCGACCGCCCCGGATCGGCGATCGCGGCGTCGTCGCCGGCGTACCTGTAGCCATCGCGACCCCTGATCCGCTGATCGCCGCCCGAGCAGAACGCCCATCCGCCGTCCTTGGCGCTCGGACCGTTGCCGGTCAGCAGCACCACGCCGATCCGCGGGTCCTGCCGGGCGATGTCCAAGGCTCGATACAGCTCATCGACCGTGTGCGGCCGGAAAGCGTTGCGCACCTCCGGCCGATGGAACGCGATCCGCGCGATGCGCCCGTCCGTCGACACGTGCGCGGTGATGTCGGTGTATTCGTCCGCGGGAGCGCCGGGCGCCGGCATCCACTCGTCCTCGTCGAAAAGTTCGGAAACGCTCACCGGGCCAGCCTACGCGGCGCGCGCCCGCGCCAGCGGAGAGCCCGCACTCCCGAGGAGGCGGTCAGCCGTTCTTCTCGTCGCGCCACCGCAGCCAGGACCGGACGAGGTCGTAGTCCCAGTCCGGGCCACCGAAGCCGAGGGTGAACAGTCGGGTCCCGGCGGCGTGGAGGGCGTCCGCGTCCGGCTGATCGCGGCGCTCGAGTTCGTTCGAGACGATCAGGTCCGAGGTGTCGCGGCCCTCTTTCTGCGCCCAGTCGTCGATCACCGACAGCTTGTGCGGCAGCTCGTCGGCGCCGACGAAGCTGTGCCAGATGTTCGCGTGACGGGCGACGATGCGCAGCGTCTTCTGCTCGCCCTTGCCCCCGATGAGGATCGGGATGCGGCGGGTCGGCGGGGGGTTCAGCACGTCCCAGCGAGCGGTGACGCGATCCAGGCCTCCGGCAAGGTCATTCAGGCGCGATCCCGCGGTGCCGAAGTCGTACCCGTACTCGTCGTAGTCGCGTTCGAACCAGCCGGATCCGGTGCCGAAGATGAACCGGCCCTCGCCGCCCTTGGCCGAGATGTGATCGATCGTGCGGGCCATGTCGGCCTGCAGGTCGGGGTTGCGGTAGCTGTTGCAGTTCACGAGAGCGCCGAACTCGACGCGCTCGGTCTGCTCGGCCCACGCCGCGAGCATCGTCCACGACTCGAGGTGCAGGCCGTCGGGGTCACCCGACAGCGGGAAGAAGTGATCCCAGTTGAAGAGGATGTCCACGCCCATCTCTTCCAGGCGCAGCACCGCGTCGCGGATGTCGGTGTAGGCGACGTGCTGCGGCTTGAGCTGGACGCCGAGCCGTACGGGGGTGTCGGTGAGCATTGCTCCAGCCTAGATTCGCTCGGCTACGACTCGGGTCGCGCCGGGGTCGCCTGCGGGTCGCGAGTGCTCTCACCCGCGGCGAGCGCGCACCGCCTTGATGATGCCGTCGACGATGTCCCACACCGCGATCGCGGCGGCGGTGCAGGCGACCACGATCCCCACGATCGAGCCGACCTCAGCGGCGTCCTCACCGGCGACAGCGGCGAAGAACGCCGGGTTCAGCAGCGCGTCCTGCGCGACGAGCCAGACGATCGGCACCGCGAACACGAGGGCAAGGACGGCGTTGGCGATCGCCAGGCCGGCGGTCCAACGACCGCTGCGGAACAGCAATACCGCGAACACCGCCTCGCCGAGGAGCGCGACGAGCAGCACGGGCAGCCAGAACGACCACAGCGCGGGATCGAGGATCGGCACCCCGTCGCCGTCGATGAAGACGAATCCGACGAACTGATCCCACAGCAGTGCGCCGATCATGAGGGCGACGTACACGAGCGAGGCGACCAGGTCGGCGGTGCCGATGCCCTTCGGACGGATCTCCGGCAGGCGATCGAGCGACCACTGCGTCCAAGGGGCGCTCGCCCGAGATGCCGGCGACGCGGAGCGATCGCTGCGCTCGAGGATCGCGAAGATCAGGGTGGGCCAGAACGCCAGGTGCAGGGCGATCGTCATCGCCGCCACCACCGTCGATCCGATGACCCCGCCGACCACGATGCCGCCGCTCGTCGAGCCGGCGATCAGCTGTCCGAGTGCGACGCCTGCGACCGCGAGGGGCAGGACGATCACGAACAGCAGCTTCACGAGCCGAAGCCACTCGAAGTAGTAGCGCGGACCGATCAGGAAGGCCGGCCGATCCGAGTAGTCGGCGGCCAGCCGGTCGGGATCGCCCATCTCGGTGAGGACGGCCCGCTCGGCATCCGCCCTGCCGTCGCCGGATGCCATGCGTGCGTCGATGGCATCGTCGATGGATGCCTCGAGCTCGGCGCGCAGGTCGGCGCGGCTCTTCTCCGGCACGCTGCGGGTAGCGGCGTGGATGTAACGCTCGGTGAGGGTTGCGGTGGTCATGGTCAGTCTTTCGGGAGTGCGTCGATCGCGTTCGCGAGCGCTCGGAATTCGGTGGTGAGGGCACCGGCCAGGCGCAGTCCGGCGGCGCTGGTGCGGTAGAACTTGCGGGGTCTGGCCTCGTCGGTGTTCCACTCGCTCGTGAGGTGTCCCTGCTTCTCGAGACGCCGGAGCAGGGGGTACAGCGTGTTGGCGTCGGTGTCGAACCCGCGCGCCTGGAGCTCTTCGAGGAGTCCGTAGCCGTATCCCGGCTCGGCGAGCATCCGCAGACAGGCGAGCACGACGGTGCCGCGCCGCAACTCCTGCAGGTGGGTCTCGAGTGCTTCGGTCTCGCTCATGCTTCACACTGTACTGTGTATCGCACACTATAGTCAACGACGCATTGATGGCCAACCAAAGGGCCGCACAGCGACGTCGTGGCGGGCATGATGGGAGCGTGAGCACCGACGCCGCAGCATCCCTTCCTCCGCTCGCCGACCTGCTCGATCGACTCGTCGTGGTGAGGCTGCCGCTCGCGGCCCGCTTCCGCGGGATCGACGTTCGCGAAGCGGCGCTCCTGTCCGGCCCGGAGGGCTGGACGGAGTTCTCGCCGTTCCTCGAGTACGACGACGCCGAGGCAGCGCCGTGGCTGGCAGCCGCGATCGATTTCGGATGGATGCCGCAGCCCGAGGCGCTGCGGGACTCGATCCCCGTCAACGCGACGGTGCCGGCGGTCCGGCCCTCTGCCGTCGCCGGCATCCTCGCCCGATTCGACGGGTGCCGCACCGCGAAGGTCAAGGTGGCCGAGCTCGGGCAGGTCCTGGCCGAGGATGTCGCCCGCGTCCGGGCCGTACGAGAAGCCATGGGCGTCGAAGGGCGGATCCGCATCGACGCCAACGGCGGCTGGAACGTCGACGAGGCCGAGCATGCGATCCACGCGCTGGCGGAGTTCGATCTCGAATACGTCGAGCAGCCGTGCGCGAGCGTCGAGGAACTCGCCGAGCTGCGTGCGCGCGTGAAGTACATGGGGATCCCGATCGCCGCCGATGAGAGCGTGCGCAAAGCGTCCGACCCGCTCGCCGTCGCTCGTGCGGGCGCGGCCGACCTGCTCGTGATCAAAGCCCAGCCGCTCGGCGGCACGCATCGCGCACTCGAGATCGTCGCCGCGGCGGGGCTTCCCGCGGTCGTCTCCAGCGCTCTGGACAGCTCGGTCGGACTGTCGATGGGCCTTTCGCTGGCCGCGGCCCTCCCCGAACTGGACTACGACTGCGGTCTCGGGACGGCCGCACTGCTCACTGCGGACGTGATCTCACCCGCGCTGGCACCGATCGATGGCAGGTTGCCGGTCGGACGCGTCACCCCGGTCACGGCGCTCCTCGCTGAGCACGCGGCATCCGATGAACGCCTGGAATGGTGGCGAGCCCGCATCGGACGCTGCCACGCCCTCCTCGCCGATCCGCGCGAGCGCTCAGAGATCGAAGTCGGCCGACGAGCCGGACGCGTCGGGTGATGCGGCGATCTCCAGCGGTGTCGACGGCTTCCCGTGGGCACGGAGTCCCTCGGCCTCGGTGCGCAGTCTGCTGACCAGACCGACGTCCGTGAGCTCCTCGTGCTCGGATTCCTCCGCGTCGGAGATGAGCTGACTGGACGGACCGACCAGCACCTCCGACCGGCCACGCGATCCGTCCTCGTTGAGGATCGGAAGCTGGACGGTGGAGGATCCGCCCGCCTCCGCGAGCGCCTGCGCGTAATCCAGCAGCGCCTCGGCGATCGCCGTGCCGGTCAGCACGGAGTGGCCCGCGTAGTGAATCCTGTCCATCAGATCGCTCCCTCTCGAGGCGAACGGAGCGCATATCGCTTCCGTCGCCGACCGTCCGCTCAGCCAACTCCTCTGCACCTTCCGGCGAGGGGGGCTGGCGCAATCCGCGACAGTGTGCAGGCGGCGCCCAGAGCGACCCGATCAGGCCAGCGGCGGCTCGATGATCAGCTGCGCGACCCGCGCCAGACCTTCGCTGGTGCGCCGAGACAGTTCCGCATCCTCGGCGCCGGACATCACGCCTCGCGTGGCTTCGCTCTCCCACACCGTCAGCATGAGACGCGCGGCTTCTGCGGGTGGGATGCGGAACTTCAGGCCCGCGGCCTGCGCGACATCCGTCACGATCTGCGTGACACCCTCGCTCAACTCCGCGTCCTGCGCGAGGTAGGCCGCGCCGAGTTGCGGATTGCGCAGCGCATTGATGCGGATCTCGCTCATCAGGAGGATCCCGAGACGGTCATCCGCCGTGACTTCGAGGATCTGCCGCACGATCGCGAGCGGATCGGCCGTCAGCGGCGGGAACTGCGCGTCACCCTCGAGCGCGGCGACCCGCCCACGCACCGCGGCGACGCGTGCGCGCGCGACCCGCCCGCACAGCTCGAGGAACAGCTCGTCCTTGGTCTCGAAGTTCGAGTAGAACGCGCCGCGCGTGAAGCCGGCGCGTTCGCAGATCGCTTCGACGGATGCCGCGTCCAGACCCTCTTCGGCGAACAGCTGCGCCGCGGCATCGAGAAGCTTCTGACGGGTGGCTTCGCGGCGTCGCGTGGTCGCACCCAGCACATCGGTCATGCATCCTCCTCCGCCTGCCATCTTCACACGGCTTCTTCAGTTTCGGGACGCGGCCCCGCCTTACGATGCAGTGATGTATTCGATACAGCGCTGTATCCATTCACTCTGATCCGATCCCGGAGGCGCTGTGTCCACCCTTCTCTACGCGCTCGGTCGCTGGTCGTATCGGCACCCCTGGCGCGTCCTTATGGCCTGGCTTCTGCTCCTGGGCATCGCCGGCGGCGGCGCGCTGACCCTCGGGCAGGGTACGGACAACACGTTCTCGATCCCCGGCACCGAGTCGCAGGCCGGCATCGAGCAGCTGAACCGCACGTTCCCGCAGGCCAGCGGGACCAGCGCGCAGATGATCATCGTCTCCGCCGACGGCGCCGCGATCGACCAGGACCCGTACCTGTCGGACATCCAGGACACGATCGCGCAGTTCGAAGACCTCGACGGGATCCTGGCGGTCACGGATCCGTTCGATGAGATGGTCCGCGGGCAGGTCTCCGACGACGGCGATGCCGCGATCGTGCGGATGCAGTTCGACGGACAGGCCACGGACGTCCCGCCGGGCACCAAGACCGCCCTGCAGGAAGTCGCCACCGACCTCCGTGACGAACTGCCCGCCGGCTCGCAGGTGTCGCTGGGCGGTGACCTGTTCGCCCTGTCCGTTCCGGGCGTCACCCTCACCGAAGCCGTCGGGCTCATCATCGCCCTCCTCGTGCTCATCGTGACCTTCCGGTCGTTCGTCGTTGCGGGGCTCCCGCTCTTGACCGCCATCCTCGGGGTGGGGCTGTCGATCTCGCTGATCTTCCTGTCCACAGCATTCGCGAGCATCTCCTCCACGACCCCCCTGCTCGCCCTGATGCTCGGATTGGCGGTCGGCATCGACTACGCGCTGTTCATCGCCGCGCGACATCAGGATCAGGTACGCGGCGGAATGGACGTCGAGGAATCCGCGGCGCGCGCCACCGGCACCGCCGGCTCCGCGGTCGTGTTCGCAGGCGTCACCGTCCTCATCGCCCTGGTCGGCCTGTCCTTCGCGGGCATCCCGTTCCTGACCACGATGGGTATCGCCGCCGCCGTGGCGGTCGCCATCGCTGTGCTCGTTGCCGTGACGCTGACCCCGGCCATGCTCGGATTCGTGAAAGGCCGCGTCGCCGGTCGGCCCAAGCGCGTCCGGCCCGCGAAGAAGGATCGATCCCCTCGCCCCGGATTTGCTTCGCGGTGGGTGGGCCTGGTCGCGCGGCATCCGGTCATCACCACCGTGACGGTGGTGCTCACGCTCGGGATCATGGCCATCCCTGCCGCCAGCCTCGCCCTGGCACTCCCGAATGCCGGGATGCTGCCCGAGGAGAACGAGGCGCGCCAGAGCTACGACCTGGTCGCCGAGGAGTTCGGCCCCGGCTACAACGGCCCGATCATCCTGACCGGCACCATCGTCACCTCGACCGACCCGGTCGGCCTGATGAACGACCTGGCCGACGATGTGGAGACGCTCCCCGGCGTCGAGATGGTCGCGCTGGCATCGCCGAACCAGACCGCCGACACCGGCATCGTGCAGCTCATCCCCACCACGGCGCCCGATGACCCCGCCACGGCGGATCTCGTCCGCGAGCTGCGCGACCAGCACGACCGGTGGCTCGACGAGTTCGGCATCGACATCCAGGTGACCGGCTTCACGGCGGTCGCGATCGACATCTCCGATCAGCTCGGGGCGGCGCTGCTGCCCTTCGGGATCTTCGTGGTCGGGCTCTCGCTGATCCTGCTGACCATCGTCTTCCGATCGATCGCCGTGCCGATCAAGGCGGCGCTGGGCTACCTGCTCTCCGTCGCCGCCGCGTTCGGCGTCGTTGCCGCCGTCTTCGAATGGGGATGGCTGGCCGACGCGCTCCATGTCACACGCACCGGACCCATCATCAGCTTCATGCCGATCGTGCTGATGGGCGTGCTGTTCGGCCTGGCGATGGACTACGAGGTCTTCCTGGTCTCCCGCATGCGGGAAGACTACGTCCACGCGAGGAAGGCCGGCGCATCCAAGGCGGAGGCGCGGGCAACCGCCATCGGCGCCGTACGGTCGGGATTCACCTCGTCGGCACGCGTCGTCACGGCCGCCGCGCTGATCATGTTCGCGGTGTTCGCGGCGTTCGTTCCCGAAGGGGATGCCTCGCTCAAGCCGATCGCACTGGGACTTGCCGCCGGCATCGTCATCGATGCCTTCCTCGTGCGGATGACGCTCACGCCTGCCGTGATGGCGCTGCTCGGCGACAGGGCGTGGTGGCTGCCGAAATGGCTGCAGCGCGTGCTCCCCCACTTCGACATCGAGGGTGAGGCGGTCGAGCGCGAGATCGCCCTGACCGACTGGCCGGAGCCGGAGACGACCGCAGCCGTCGTCACCGAGGGCGTGCGCGTGAGCGCCGGCGATCTTCGACTGGTCGACGAGGTGGCTCTGCGCGTCGAGCCCGGTAGCGCACTCGTCCTCACGGCGCGGGATGCCCGCGGACCCCGCGCGCTCCTGCTCGCCCTCGCCGGCAGGGCGCCGCTCGAGGGGCGCGCGCGGGTCGCGGGGCACCTGCTCCCCGGTCGGCAGGCATGGGTGCGCTCGCACGTCGGGGTGGCCCTGCTGGACGGCTCGGCGGATCCGGTCCGCGACCTGCGCCGCGCTGCGGCCGGCAGACCGCGCATCCTCGTCGTCGACGGTCTCGACGCCGTCGTCGGCGCCACGCGCGATCAGGCCGCGGCGGTGCTGCGGGACGCGGCATCCGCCACTCCTGCCCTCGCCGTGCTCACCGCCGCGACGCAGACCGAGGCCGCTCGCGACCTGCTGTCCGACGCCGGGTTCCCCGGCACCGCGGTACTCGATGTCAGCGTGCGCGGCGCGCTTGCACCCGCCGGATCCGATCCTTCCTCCCACACACCCCGCACCACCGAGGTATCCGCATGACTCTTCCCCTGGAACGCGCCCGCTCGCGCCGCCCCGTCACCTGGTTCACGATCGTCGGCGTGGTGCTGCTGCCGGTGCTGATCGGCGGCATCCTCGTCGCCGCGCTGTACAACCCCGCCGAGCGCCTCGACAGCATGAGCGCCGCGATCGTGAACGACGACGAGCCGGTGACCCTCGACGGTCAGGTCGTCCCCCTCGGGCGACAGCTCACGGCGGGGCTCGTGGAGGGATCCGACGAAGTGGAGAGCAATCTCGACTGGACGATCTCGAACACGCAGGACGCCGCCGCAGGTCTCGCAGACGGCACCTACCAGGCCGTCGTCACGATCCCGTCGAACTTCTCGGCGGCGGCGACCTCGACCGCCCCGGGCGGAACGCCCGAGCAGGCCACCATCGAGGTCAACACTCCCCCCGACTCGAAGGTGGTCGACGACGCGATCACCGCGCAGGTGACCTCGGCCGCCGCATCGATCCTCGGGCAGCAGCTCTCGCAGGTGTATCTGGAGAACGTCTTCCTCGGATTCACCACGCTCGGCGACCAGCTCGGCGAAGCCGCCTCCGGCGCACACCAGCTCGCCGATGGAGCCACCCAGGCGGCAGCGGGTGCCACCGCGCTCGCCGACGGCTCCACGCAGCTCGGCTCCGGCGCGACGTCGCTGGCGGACGGGGCGGGACAGCTGGGCACCGGACTGGACACGATCGCGGGCGGAATCCGCAGCGCCTCGTCGGGCGCGTCGCAGCTGGCCGCCGGGGTGAACGCCGGAGCTGACACGCTCGCGGCGAACGGCGTGGTGCCGGCGGCCGTGAGCGGATATTCGACGGATGCCGCAGCCCAGACGATCACATCCGCCACCCAGGCCGGCGCGCTCGCCGCCTCGCTGGGCGCCCTGTCGGCGCAGTGCGCCGCCGGGCCGGACCAGACGCTGTGCCCCGCGATCGACCAGGCGGCCGACGATGCCGCAGCGGCCGCGCAGAGCGCAGGGGCCGCAGCGACCTCGGCGGGATACGCATCCGGCGCGCTCTCGCAGTTCGACACGGCCGCGACGGCAGAATTCGCATCGCAGTTCCGCACGATCGGCGGCAGCGCGACGTCGCTCGCGGCCGGATTGGATCAGCTCGCCGGCGGCACCGACCAGTCGGCTTCCGGCGCGCGGCAGCTCGGTTCCGGCGCGGCGCAGCTGAGCGACGGCATCTCGCAGGCCGGGCTCGGAGCGACCTCGCTCGCCGAGGGCGTGACGCAGCTCGCCTCCGGCACGTCGACCCTCGCGGACGGCCTGGATCAGGCATCCGCTGCCGTTCCGTCGTATTCGGACGCCGACGCGACGAGCCTCGCGAGCGTCGTGTCGGACCCGGTCACCACCGATGGTGTCGGCTCTTCGCTGTTCGGTGCCTCGGCAGTGCCGCTGCTGTCGACGCTGGCGCTGTGGTTCGGCGGTCTCGGAACGTTCGTCGCCCTGCAGGCCGCGTCGCGGCGGGCGCTGACCTCGCGTGCCCCCTCGGTGGCGCTCGCCTTGCGGGCACTCGTGCCGGCGGCGCTGCTGGGTGCGGTGCAGGGACTCCTCGTGGCCGGCATCGTGCAGATCGCCGCGTCGTACGACTGGGGTCAGTGGTCGGTCTTCGCGGCGCTGTGCGTCGTGGCGGGCGTCGCGTTCGCCGCCGTCAACCAGGCGCTGGTCGCCGTGTTCGGCGGCGCCGGGCGCTGGCTCGCCGCCCTCGTCGGCGTCCTGGCCGTCGCGACCGGTGTGGTCTCGACGGTCCCGGGAGTGCTCTCCAGCATCGCCGGGCTGATGCCGACTTCGCCCGCCTACACCGGCATGCTCGCCGCACTCACCGATTCGTCGGGACTGGGTGCCGCGATCGCGGGACTGGCGATCTGGTCGGTGCTGGCGTTCCTCGCGACGACTCTGGCGGTGGCTCGTCGCCGCGTGGCATCCGCGCGCGACCTGCTGGCGGCGTCGCCGGTTCCGGCGTAGCCCGCCCGCGGCTCGACGCATGAGTGATACGCAGCTCGGCCTCGAGTTGTTCGGGGGTGTCGATCTGTGCTCGGGGCTTGCGATCCACGCCCCGAACGCACAAATGCGCCCCGAACCCCGGGCGCGATCTAGCTCAGGCCGCTATAGGCGTGCAGACCCTTGAAGAACATGTTGACGATCGTGAAGTTGAACAGCACCGCGCTGAAGCCGATGATCGACAGCCACGCCGACCGGCTCCCCCGCCACCCGCGCGTCGCACGGGCGTGGATGTATCCGGCGTAGAGCACCCAGATGACGAACGTCCAGACTTCCTTGGTGTCGAAGCCCCAGTAGCGTCCCCACGCGTCGTTGGCCCAGATGGAACCGGCGATCAGCGTGAAGGTCCAGAAGATGAATCCGAGGATCGCGAAGCGGTAGGCGAGCGACTCGAGCGCTTCGCTCCCGGGGAGGGTGCGCAGGAAGCCGGGGCCCGTCTGCAGAGCGGTGCCGGATGCTGCGGCCTCGGCGGCCGCGATCGTCCGGCGCTCCCGTCGCACCTGCATCAGCTGCAGCACCGAGAGGCCGAACGCGAGCGCGAACAATGCCGTGGCCAATGACGCGACGAACACATGGATCACGAGCCACACGCTCTTGAGCGGATCCATCAGCGGCGTGATCTCCACGTAGAACGCCAGCGCCGACGCACCGAGCAGGACGACGACGAGGCCGGTGATGAACGTGCCGAGGAAGCGCAGGTCGTAGCGGAAGAGCACCACGAGGTACACGGCGACGATGAGCATCGTCCCGGTGAGGGCGAACTCGTACATGTTCGACCACGGCACGCGGCCCGCGGCGATACCCCGGGTGACGTCTCCGGCGACGTGGAACAGGAACGCCAGCACCGTCAGCGACGTGCCGATCCGAGCCCACAGGTATCGGGGCCGCGAACCCGGCGACGCGTTCATCGACGCCTCGGCGGCACGCTCCGAGGCGCGCACCTGGGCGATCGTCTCTCCGCCGGCGCCCGACGCTCCCGCACCCGAGGCAGTCGACCCAGCGGCGCCCGCGGTGCGGGTCAGCGTGCCGGAGGCGCCGACCGGAACGAGCTCGGAACGGCGCTCCGCGGCATCCTTCGCATCCACCGCGACAGCCGAGCGGCGCGACAGGTCGACGGCGTAGGCGATGAACGCCAGCGCGTAGATCGTGATGGCGGTCCACACCAGGAGCACCGAGACCGAATCGAGCGAGAACGGGGCGTCTGCGGGCATGCGCTCAGTCTACCCGCGGCCGGATTCCTCGGCCGGGGATCCGGATGCCGGCAGCTGCTCACGCAGCAGCGGCTCCAGCGCCGCGCCGTGGCGCTGCGCGATCTGCTCCACCGCGCCGCCGAGGGTCGGATCCTCGCCGCGGGCGAGTCCCGCGTACTCGAGCCGCAGCATCCGGCCGTCGGAGGTGTCCTGCACCGACGCCTGCACCCAGATCCGTCGGCGCGGGATGAACAGGGCAGCCAGCAGACCCAGCAGCGCCAGGACGGCGAAGACGAGCACCCAGGTCGCGGCGGCGTCGCGGTGGATGGAGAGCGAGACGAACCGCTTCACCGACTGCTCGTAGCCCTCGGCGCCGGCCGGCGACACGTTCTCGAACGTGATCGTGCCGAGCCCGTCGGGCAGGTCGACCGTCTCACCGGGTGCGATCTCGAGCGCGTCGATGTCGGTGCCGCGTCCTGCGAGGGCGGTCATGTCACCGGTATCGAGGGTGTACACCGAGCGAGGCGTTCCGTCATCGATGCCCAGGTCGCCCTCGTACACGCTGAGCGAGAGGACGGGGTTCACGAGCGCGGGGTAGGCCGACGTGAACGCACCGGTGCGAAGCGGCGCCTGGGTGGGATAGAAGAAGCCGACGAGGCCGAGCTGTTCCGGCATCCCGTCTGGCACCTTGATGACCCCGAGCGATGTCATGTTCGTGTCCTGCGGAAGGAACGGCACCGACTCCGAGAACACCACGACATCGTCGGCGTTCCGGATCGTGATCGTCGGCGCGTACCCGTTGCCCATCAGGTAGACGCGATCGCCGGCCATCTCCAGCGGGTGGTTGACCCGCACCTCGCCTTCCTGCGGGTTCTCCCCTGCCATCTGGGTCGTGAGGTTCGCGACGAAGTCGCCCGCCTGGCCGGCGCCCTGCGTGCCGGACGGCTGGTACGTCACCTCGAACTCGTCGAGGGTCATCGAGTACGGAGCGAGGTTCTCCTCGTCGACGAACCGGCCGGGATTGAAGGAGGTGTAGTCCAGCATCGTGTTGACGAACGTGCCGCCCTCGACGATCACGCCCTGGCCGGTGTACGTGAATCCGCCGCCGACGCCGACGGCGATCAGGACGCCGATCAGCGCGGTGTGGAACACGAGGTTGCCGGTCTCGCGGGCGTATCCGCGTTCGGCCGATACCGACAGCGCACCGCGGGAGTCGTAGCGCTCGACGCGGTAGCCGCTGCGTTTCAGCTGGTCGGCCGCCAGGTCGACGGCGGTACGAGCGGATGCCGCGCCGTCGGCGTCCGCGGCGAGTTCGAGAGTCGTCTCGCGGTGGTCCTCGAGACGCTGCAGCCGTGCCGGGGTACGCGGCGGTCGCGCGCGCAGCGCCTTCCAGTGGTGCTTGGTGCGCGGGATCACGCAGCCGATCAGGGAGATGAACAGCAGGATGTAGATCGCCGAGAACCAGGCCGACGAATAGACGTCGAACAGCTGCAGCGTGTCCAGCACCGGTGCGATGTCCGGGTTGTCAGTGAAGTACTGGGTGACGCCGTTCGGATCTGCGCTGCGCTGCGGCACGATCGAGCCCGGCACCGCGGCGATCGCGAGCAGGAGCAGCAGGACCAGGGCGGTCCGCATGCTCGTGAGCTGGCGCCAGCCCCAACGCAGCCAGCCGACGACACCGAGCGCCGGCTGGGTGATGTCACCGGAGGTGTCGGTGGCCACTGCGGAGTCGGCATGGTCCGCGGGCCGCAGGGTCCCCTCGACCGGAGCGCTCGCCGAGGGCGAGCCCTTCGGATCCTCAGAGCGGGAGCGGGACACCGGCGACCACCCCCTGCAGCTGCGCCATGATCGACGTCCAGACGCCCGAGACCATCAGCACACCGAGAACCACCAGCAGCGCGCCGCCGACGATGTTCACGGTGCGGATGTGCCGGCGCAGGAACGTCACCGAACGGGTGGCCCATCCGAAGCCGAGGGTGAGCAGGACGAACGGGATGCCGAGGCCCAGCGAATACGCGAGTCCGAGCAGGCCCGCCCGCAGCGGGTCGCCGAAGTTCCACGACATCGCCAGGATCGCACCGAGCGTCGGGCCGATGCACGGCGCCCAGCCGACGCCGAGGGCGAGCCCAAGCAGCGGCGCACCGATCAGGCCGAGGTTGCTGCGCACCTGCGGCTTGTAGATCCGCTGCGCGAAGCCGAACAGCCCGATGAACACCAGGCCGAGCAGGATGATGACCACGCCCATGACGCGCGTGATGGCATCGGCGTACTCGAGGAAGAAGCGCCCCACGGTGCCGCCGAGGATGTTCACCGACATGAAGACGACCGTGAATCCGGCGATGAACAGCAGCACGCCCAGCAGCAGGCGCCCGCGGGTGGGGGCCGGCTGCTCTGGTGCGCTCACGATCGTCGGAGAATCGGCGCTTCGTCGGAGGATTTCCGCCGAATCCTCCGACGTTCGTGCGATCGTCCGACGCTCCGACGCCCCGCGGGGCGCCGCGGCACCCGCGATGAACCCCAGGTAGCCCGGCACGAGCGGCAGCACGCACGGCGACAGGAAGGAGACGAGCCCCGCCAGCAGCGCGATCGGCAGCGCGAGCCAGAGCGCACCGTCCACGACGATGGCGCCGGGGTTCACGATCCCGACTCCGGCGCGGACTCGGCGAGGGTGTCGCGGATGAGGGTCTTCAGGATCGAGGTGTCCGGCAGTTGGCCGATGATCCGGGCGGCGACGCGCCCCTGCGCGTCCAGCACGAGGGTCGTCGGCGTCGCCTGGATCGGCGTCTTCTCGGCGAACGCGAGCTTGACCGCCGGCGTCTCCGACGCGATGACGCTCGGGTAGGTCACGCCGTACGTCTCGGCGAAGGCGGTCGCCGCGGCAGCGGAGTCGATGGTGTTGATGCCGAGGAACGCCACGTCCTCGCCGTCGAACGACGTGTACGCCTCTTCCAGGTCGCCCGCTTCGGCGCGGCACGGTCCGCATCCGGCGTACCAGAAGTTCACGACCAGGACGCCGCCGACGTAGTCCTCGCTGCTGACGGGCGCGCCGGTCTCGGTGGTCGCTGCGAATTCCACCGGCTCGCCGCGCCGGTCGGCCGCGATCTCCACGACGCTGCGGTCACCGGCGATGTACCCCTTGTTGTCACCGGCGCGGTACTGGTCGGCCAGCGGATCGTCGGAGCACGCCGCGAGCCCCAATGCGAGGACGACGGTCAGCGCGGCTGCGCCGACGGCCGGGAGACGAGAGCGGATGCTTCGCATCACACGGCCCCGACATCGACGGCGCCGCTCGTGGGCACCGGCTCGGCGTACTCGACCTCGACCCAGCCGTCCTGGCCGCGTTCGAACGAGGTCACGCTGGAGAGGGCACAGCGCCGCGACCGCGGGTCGTGGCGAAGCGGCTCGCCGGCCACGGCGAGGTGCGTGAGCCAGATCGGCGCCTGGTGCGACACGATCACGACATCACCGCGGGGTGCGGCATCCCACGCCTCATCCATCGCGTCGCGCATCCTCGCCACGATGGCGGCGTACGGCTCGCCCCAGCTGGGAACGCTCGGCCGCGCCAGGTACTGCCAGTTCCAGGGGTTCGCGAGCGCGCGACGCATGCGACGGCCCTCGAAGATATTGGTGGGCTCGATGACCCGCTCGTCGATGACGGGCTCCAACCCGAAGATCTCGGCGAAGGGCTGCGCGGACTGACGCGTGCGCTCCAGCGGAGAGCAGATCAGGGATGAGACGGGGCGCCCGAGGGTCTTGACGTGCAGTGCCGCGGCTCCCGCCATGCGGTGACCCTCGTCGCTCAGCACGTACCCCGGCAACCGGCCGTAGAGCACGCGGCGAGGGTTGTCGACCTCACCGTGGCGCACGAGATGAAGGCGGTCGGCGGGCACCGTCCCAGTCTACGGCGGCGCGATCTGTGGGGTGGCTGAACGGGGCGCCTCCGGTGCGACGGGCACTGACGGCCTGCCGCCGGGAGGATCAGTCCGCTTCCGGCGCTGTCCGGTCACGTCCCTCTCGCGCGGCGAGGCGGGCGCGGATGCGGGTGAACAGGAACCACGCGACGGCGAGCACGACGACGCCGATGACCACGTACTGCAGGATGTCGGCGTACCGCTCCACGAGCGGCCAGTTCTCGCCCAGCAGGAATCCGGCCAGCACGAAGATCGTGTTCCAGATGAGACTTCCGGCCAGCGTCAGCAGCCCGAACTTCCACAGCGGCATGCGGGTGATCCCGGCCGGGATCGAGATGAGGCTGCGGAAGATCGGCAGCATGCGCCCGAAGAACACTGCCGCGCCGCCGTGCGTGTGGAACCACGCGATGGTGCGATCGATGTCCGCCGCGTCCACCAGCGGCAGTCTCGTCGCGATGGCACGAAGCCGATCCACGCCGAGCCAGGCGCCGAGACCGTAGAGGACGAACGCGCCCACGACCGACCCCGCGGTTGTCCAGAACAGCGCTTCGAACAGCGTGAAGCCGCCGCGACTGGCGGCGAGCCCCGCCATCGGCAGGATCACCTCGCTCGGAAGCGGCGGGAACAGGTTCTCGAGGGCGATCGCGATGCCCGCACCCACAGGGCCGATCACGTCCATCAGCGAGACGGTCCACTCCGCGAGCGAGGTCAGCCAGGATCCATCTGCTGCGGTATCGGTCACCCTTCGACGCTACGAGGCGCGGGTTACCAGAACCTGGACGCCGGTGACGGCACCTGAGCGTCCGTTCGGGATCGGGCGCGGACCTCTTGCCGTCTCAGCCGCCGGGCACGCCTGCTGCGGCGATCGCCGCGCCGATGAACCACGTGGCGACGATGACCGGTGCGCCGGCCAGCGGCACCCAGAACGCGATCCAGCGCTTGACGAGGAACAGGATCGCCACGACGATCGTGCCCACCAGGACCAGCCACGGCAGCCCCATCGCGGCGAGCACCCCGAGCCCGATCAGATCGGTGTTGCAGTCCCGGGCACCGCAGGGGTCCGATGCCATCGCGAGGAATGCGCCGAAGACGGAGACGCCGAAGGTGAGCACGCCCAGCAACCCCAGCAGGATCGATGTGACCACCGCATCCCAGACGATGAGCGGTCGCTTGGCCGCTCGGCGCATCGGTGCTGTCGTCACGCGCTCATCCTAGAGGTCCCCGCGGGCGGCCTAGACTGACTCCTCGTGAGTACACGCGTTCTGGTCCAGCAGCTGCAGTCCCTCCCCGACGGTCCCGTTTCGGTCTCCGGATGGGTCGAAACCGTCCGCGATCAGAAGAAGGTGCAGTTCGTCATCCTCCGCGATGAGACCGGCGCCGTGCAGCTCGTGAACCCGGCGACGCGTCCGATCGATCCTGCGACGGCCTCGGGTGCCGGAGAAGAGCAGGATGCCGCAGCGCTCGCGCTCACCGAGACGATCTCCGGTCTCTCGACGGGGACGTTCCTGACCGTGACCGGCGAGCTCAAGCACGACGAGCGCGTCAAGCTCGGCGGCGTCGAGGTCAAGGTCGGCGGGCTCGAGATCGCCGCGGCCGCCCTCGCCGAGACTCCGATCGCGGCGGACAGCGGTCTGGACAAGCGCATGGACTGGCGCTTCCTCGACCTGCGTCAGCGCCGGAACAACCTGATCTTCCGCGTCTCGACGACGCTCGAGCACGCGATGCGCACCTGGTGGATCGAGCGCGACTTCATCGAGATCCACTCCCCCAAGCTGATGGCCTCGGCATCCGAGTCCAGCGCCGAGCTTTTCGAGGTGCCCTACTTCGAGGACAAGACCGCCTACCTCGCCCAGAGCCCGCAGTTCTTCAAGCAGATGGCGCAGTCCGCCGGCTTCGGCAAGATCTTCGAGATCGGCGACGTCTACCGGGCCGACCCCAGCTTCACGAGCCGGCACGCGACCGAGTTCACCAGCGTCGACGCGGAGATCAGCTGGATCGACTCCTACGACGACGTCGCGCGGATGCAGGAGGAGCTGCTCGCCTTCGCGATCGGCGCCGTCGCCGACAAGCACGGTGCGGAGATCGAGGAGCTGTTCGGCGTGACCGTCGTCGCGCCGACCGTGCCGTTCCCGCGGATTCCCCTCGCCGAGGCACACGAGATCGTCACCGCGCGCGGCTACGACATCCCGCGCACGGACGGCGACCTCGACCCCGAGGGCGAACGTCAGATCTCTGCGCACGTCAAAGAGGCGTTCGGACACGACTTCGTCTTCATCACCGACTACCCGCACGAGATCCGCGCGTTCTATCACATGCGCGATGCCGAGACCGGGCTCACCAAGAGTTACGACCTCCTCTACAACGGCGTCGAGATCACCACCGGCGCGCAGCGCGAGCACCGCGTCGACATCCTGATCGAGCAGGCTGCGCAGAAGGGGCTCGACCCCGAGCACCTCGAGTTCTACTTCGACTTCTTCCGCTACGGCGTCCCGCCCCACGGCGGCTTCGGGATGGGCCTGGCGCGCGTCCTCATGCTGATGCTCGGCGAGTCCTCCATCCGCGAGGTCACGTTCCTCTTCCGGGGCCCGACGCGCCTCGCCCCCTAGCCCTCATCGTCGAACTGTGAGGGAACGCGCCCGCTACGACAGTGCGGCGCGCAACCGGTCGGGCGAGACCCGCCAGTGGGCGTGGAGCTGTCCGTCCAGGAGCACCACGGGGATCTTCTCCCACCACAGTTCGTACAGAGCCTGATCGTCGAGGATCGACAGCTCCTGCACCTCCACCCGGCCCTCGGGCAGATCCGCGATCACCACCTCGACGACGTCGCGCGCGACGTCGCACAGGTGGCAGTCCGGCTTGCTGATCAGTGTGAGGGTGGTCATGGGTTCTCCCGACGACGGGTTCCTCCCGGTCACTTCTCGATCGGGAAGCCTGCGGCGATCCAGCCGCCTGTCCCGCCGTCGACGTTCGTGGCGTCGTAGCCCCGCGGCTCCAGTGCCTCCACCACGCGGCCCGAGCGTCCGCCGACCTGGCAGATCACGTCGAACGCCCCGTCCGGGAGCTCGTCCAGACGCGTGCCGATCGAGGACATCGGGATGTTGACCGCGCCGGGGACGTGGCCCGCAGCGTACTCATCCGGTTCGCGGACATCGATGAGGGGCACGCCCTCGCGGCTGCGCAGTTCCTGGACGCTGATCGACTTCATACGACCATTGTGTCAGCGGCATCCCGACGCGGCGTCGATCATCGACTGCGACGGATACCCGTATGCCTGGACGCCGTTGCCCTCGGCGGTCTGTCCCATGCTGATCGCCCACGCCGTGGCCCACTCCTCGTTGGCGGGGCCGCTGGTCGAATCGAACAGCGCGCTGCACTTCGACGTGATCGAGTGACCCACCTCGTGCGTGACGATGGCGCGCGAGTCGGGCGAGGGCCACGTCTCGGCGATCGAGTCCGACAGGGTGATGGTGGAGAAGCCACCGCGCGCGGTGTTCCAGGTCGCCATGCCGGACAGGCCCCGATCGCCGCCGAGGCCGTTCACGAGCGGAGCCCAGTCGAAGTCGAGCACCACCCCGCCGGCGATGGACCGGGCGTACTCCTCGATCTCGAGCCGCGTCGTCAACAGCGGTCCGGCCTTCTCGGCGAGCTCGGACTGCTGCGACTGCTTCAGGTTGCCGCCCGCCGCCGCATACGCGGTGAAGGCGGTCAGCGCGCCGGAGCCCAGCCCTTGCTGCCCGGCGACGGCCTCGCTCGCGTCGCGGAAGTCGAGCACCACCAGCGACACCGCCGAGACGTTCATCGCCTCCAGCGCTGCAGCGGCAGGACCTGCCGAGGCGAACATCGCCTCGGCGGCCGTCGTCATCGTCTGCTCCGACTCTGCGACGGATCGACGGGTTGCGTCGGCGTCGGCCTTCCGCTCCTCGAGCGCTGAGGCGTCCTCCCGCATGGCATCCGCCTCCGCGAGCAGGTCCCACGGCAGCAGCTGTTTGCCGAGGGGCTCCGTTTCGAGAGGTTCGCCCAGGAGTGCGTCAGCCTCGGCGGTCGCGGCGAGGGCGGCGGTCGTCGCTTCGGCGAAGCTCGTTCGGGTACCCGCGTCCACCAGGTCGTCCGTCGCCAGGGCGAGGATCTGGCCCGCACGCTCCGCGGCGTCCGTGGTCTCGTCCGCCGCGGCACGGAGCGATGCGTCGGCATCCGCCGCCGACTCATCAGCGGCGCTGAGGTCGGCAGCGGCCCCGTCGAACGCGCGGTTCGCCGAAACGAGCGTGAAGGCGACGATCGCGGCGACGACGAGCACCGCGATGGTCAGGCAGGACGCCAGCACCCATCTGCGGCGGCGCGGCGGGCCCGGCAGGGACTCGGGCGACGCGGCCGGCGACGGCGCACCGCCCATGTCGACGGATTCACCCGAGGATTCGACAACCACGCGGAAGCTCTCCAGCGGCGGCGACCAGAAAGCGCCGACCCCCAACGGGACCGGCGCTTGTGGATGCCGCTACTTCTTGTTGCGGCGCTGGTGGCGGGTCTTGCGAAGCAGCTTGCGGTGCTTCTTCTTCGCCATGCGCTTGCGGCGCTTCTTGATGACTGAACCCACGGAAAACCTCACTAAGTCGGGGTCTGGGCAGACTGCACAGGTGTGCACTCAGGCCCGGGAACGGCAGAAACGGAAAAATGCCTTCTCGCAGTCTACCAGGCGTGCAACGCCGCTTCAGGCGGGATCAGCCGACGTCGGCGATCGGTCGCCGCAGGGCCTCGGTGACGGCCGATTCGGGCACACGATAGCTGCGGCCGAAGCGGACCGCGGGCAGCTCGCCGGCGTGGACGAGCCGGTATACCGTCATCTTGGAAACGCGCATGATGTCGGCGACTTCGGCGACGGTGAGAAACCGCACATCGGGCAGCTCGGCCATTTCTCTCCTCCCCTGGATCGTGCTGTGGCTACTCTATGGGGTTGCTGCGACGCGTGTAAACCTGTGTGACTACTGGGGAGGTGGCGGGTCAGCGAGACGGATGCCGCGCGGCACGGACCCGTGCATCCCGCAGCGCGATCCGCTCGAGCTTGTGCGCATCCCGGGGCGCGTGGCGCTTCCGGCGCAAGGCGGGGCGGCGCTGACCGCTCCCGCCGCGCGATCGGCTAGCCGCCCGGGCGCAGCACGACCTCCCGCCGGCGGGCGGCCGACTCGTACGCGGCGTCGACGACTGCCGCGCGGGTGACGTACTCGGCTCCGCGGTACGACGCCCACGCGCGGCTCTGCACCTTCGCGAGGAAGTCGTCGACCGCCTCGCCGTGGCCGCCGCCGGGCAGCAGCAGCGGGGTGATCTCGGCCGGCTGGCCCTTGACGTCGGTGAAGACGGTCAGCGCCTGCTCGTATGGTCCATCGGGGCTGTTGCCCAGGACCGCGCCGCCCTCGGAGCCGTAGAGGGTGACGGAGATCTGATCGGTCTGGATGTACGACGCCCAGCTCGTCTCGAGCAGCAGCGTGGCGCCGCCGTTCAGCCGCACGAACGCGGTGGCCAGGTCCTCGACCTCGAACACCGACTCGTCGGGCGCGGGAAGGATGCCGGCGCCGTACACGCTGCCGCCGCGGCCGAGCGGGCCGAACTCGGCGTAGGTGGAGGCCGAGACGGTCTCCACCTCGGGTTCGCCGAGCAGGTGCAGCGCCATGTCCAGCATGTGGATGCCGATGTCCATCATGGGTCCGCCACCGGCCATGGCGCTCTTGGTGAACCAGGTGCCCAGACCCGGGATGCCCGAGCGGCGCAGCCAGCCCGCCTTGGCGTAGTAGATCTCGCCGAGGACACCATCGTCGATGATCTGCTTCAGCGCCTTCACGTCGCCACGGCGACGGTGGTTGAACGAGACATCCAGCACCCTGTCGTTCGCCTCGGCGGCCGCCACCATCTCGCGCGCCTTCTGCGCGTTCTCGGCCATCGGCTTCTCCGAGAGGGTGTGCACGCCGTGGTTCAGCGCGTCGATCGCGATCGGCGCGTGCAACGCAGTGGGAGTGGCGATGCTGACGACGTCGAGATCGGTGCCCTCGAACAGATCCCGGTAGTCCGCATAGCGGTCGCTCTGCTCGATGCCGTACTCGTCGCCCGACTGCAGCATCAGGTCGGCCTCACGGCCGGCCAGAGCGACCAGTTCGACGTCGGGATGGGCGGCATAGGCCTGCATGTGCTGTTGACCCGCCCAGCCGAGGCCGACCACGCCCGCCCGCAGCGCCCTGTTCGTGGTGCTCATGCGTCCACCTGGCCCTCGGTCCAGCCCCCGGTGAGCCTCGCCCCGTCGAAGTAGGGTCTCGGCATCGAGACGACTCCCTGGGCGGCTCCGGCGGCGCCCGGTCTGGGGGCGGCCCATCGCACGCCGTTGGCCAGCACCCGCTTGATGTCGGGGTGGTGGTAGACGGGGAAGTCCTGGTCGCCGGGGCTGAAGTAGAAGATCCGGCCTTTGCCGCGCTGCCACGTGCAGCCGGAGCGGAACACCTCGCCTCCAGTGAAGCTCGAGATGAAGATCAGCTCGTCTGGCGCAGGGACGTCGAAGAACTCGCCGTACATCTCCTGCGCACCGATCACGATGGGATGCGGGATCCCTTCGGCGATCGGATGCCCGGGCGAGACCGTCCACACCAGCTCGGCGTCATCGGTACTGCGCCAGGCCAGGGCGCAGGAGGTGCCCATCAGCTTCTTGAAGATCTTGGAGAAGTGGGCGGAGTGCAGCACGAGGAGCCCCATGCCATCCAGCACACGCTGGGAGACCTTCTCGACGATCTCGTCGTGGATGTCGTCGTGACGCAGGTGGCCCCACCAGGTCAGGACGTCGGTGCTGTCGAGCACCTCGTCGGTGAGTCCGTGGTCCGGCTGGTCGCGCGTGGCGGTGCGCACCGCCACCTCGTCCCCCAGCAGCTCGCGCAGCCCCGCGGCGATCGCGCCGTGCATGCCCTCGGGGTACCGCTCGGCCATCGCCGACCGGTCGCCCTCGCTGGTCTCATGATGGTTCTCGCCCCAGACGGTGACGCGGAGCGGGGATGTCGTCGATGTAGTCACGAGGCCCTACTCTGCCAGGTCGCCTCGCCGAGTCGCGGAATTCGGCTCCTAGCGGGCGCCGGACTTCTTCTTGAAGGCGTTGGTGACGGCGTGCTTGGCCGTCGCGGCAGCACGCCCCACCACATCGGCGGCGTGGGCGGCGGACTCGGTCAGCGTCGAACCGCCGTCATCGGCGTTGTCGTCGGCGTCGTCGAGGAAGGGGATCAGCCAATCGTCGATCTCGTCCAACGGCGCCGAGGAAAGGCTGTAGTAGCGGTGCTGACCTTCTTCGCGGACCGATACGAGCTGTGCCTCGCGCAGCACCTTGAGGTGCTTGGAGACCGTCGGCTGGCTCACTCCGAGCTGCTGCACGATGTGCGAAACGCTCGTACCTCGCTCGCCCGAGGCGGACCGATCGAGCAACAGCTGCAGGATGTCGCGGCGAGTGCCGTCCGCGATCACGTCGAAGATGTCCGCCATGTGCTTAGGTTAGCCCGCGGATGCGCCGGAGTACCATGAGGGGCGTTCCGCCGAACGACCGCAGCAGGGAGGACGTGCATGACGGATGCCGTCCGCGCAACTCCAGCGGCACGCCTGCGCGGCATCGGCCACGAGTTCATGGAGTTCTTCCGTGATCTGACCCAGCGCTCGCCCGCGCGATTCGCGATCCTGATCTACCTCTCACTCATCCTGGTCTTCACGGGACTCTTCTCACTCCCCTTCGCCGCCGAGGACGGACGCGTGACGCCCTTCGCCGACGCGTTCTTCACCGCCGTCTCCACGATCTGCGTGACCGGTCTCGCGACCGTCGACATGGCCACGCACTGGTCGCCGTTCGGGCACGTCCTGGTGTTCATCGGCGTGCAGATCGGAGCCTTGGGCGTGCTGACCCTCGCCTCGATCCTCGGGCTCGTGATCTCCCGCCGGCTGGGACTGCGGGCCAAGCTCATCGCGGCGGGCGACACCAACCCGCTGCGCACCCACGGGGGCCCGGTCAACGAGGGCCAGACGGTGCAACTCGGGCAGATCGGCGGGCTGCTCGCAACGGTCGCGCTCTCGACGCTCGTCATCGAGGCGATCATCGCCGTCCTGCTGTATCCGGGCCTGCTCATCGCCGGCGTCGAGTGGCACGTCGCCCTCTGGGAGGCCCCCTACTACGCGGCGATGTCGTTCACGAACACCGGGTTCACGCCGAACCCGGAGGGACTGGTCCCCTTCGAGCACAACTACTACTTCCTGACGATCCTGATGGCCGGGGTCTTCCTCGGCTCCATCGGCTTCCCGGTCATCTACGCGCTGCGCCAGCACTTGTTCTCGGTGCGCAAATGGTCGCTGCACGTGAAGCTCACCCTGATCACCACGATCGCGCTCTTCTTCGCGGGCGGCGTGGTGTTCCTGATCCTCGAGTACGACAACCTGCTCACCCTGGGCACCCAGGACGCGTGGGACACGACGTTCCAGGCGTTCTTCCTGTCGGCCATGACACGCTCCGGCGGCTTCGCCATCCTCGACGTCGGCGAGCTGAACGGCTCCAGCCTGCTCGTGGGCTGCATGCTGATGTTCGTCGGCGGCGGCTCGGCCTCCACCGCCGGCGGCATCAAAGTGACGACCCTGGCGGTGATCGCCCTGGCAGTCTGGTCCGAGGCGAAGGGTCGTCAGTCGAACCAGGTGTTCGGCCGCCGCATCCCGAGCGACGTGCTCCGAGTCGCGCTGTCGGTCGTCGCCTGGGGCGCGACGATCGTCGCGCTGTCGACGATCGTGATCACCCAGCTCACCAAGGCCGACCTCGGTCGGGTCCTCTTCGACGTCATCTCGGGCTTCGCCACCGTCGGCCTGTCGACGGGGCTCACCGCGGAGCTTCCCGACCCCGGCATCTACGTGATGGCGATCACGATCATCATGGGTCGCGTTGGTACAGTGACTCTCGCCGCGGCCGTGGCCGCGTCAAGCCGTTCGCAGCTGTACTCGCTGCCCGTGGAAAGGCCCATCGTTGGTTGAGCGGATCCGCAACGACGCACCCGTCCTCGTGATCGGGCTGGGTCGCTTCGGCGCAGCCTGCGCCGGAGAACTCGATCGCCTCGACCGCGAGGTGCTCGCGATCGACGAGAGCCTCGAGCTCGTCCAGAAGTGGTCTGAGCGCGTCACGCACACCGTGCAGGCCGACGCCCGCAACATCGACGCGCTCAAGCAGATCGGCGCGCAGGACTTCTCGGTGGGCGTCGTGGCGGTCGGATCCTCGATCGAGGCATCCGTTCTCATCACCGCCAACCTCGTCGACCTCAAAGTGCCGCAGATCTGGGCGAAGGCCGTCTCGCAGTCGCACGGCAAGATCCTCTCCCGGGTGGGCGCCAACCACGTCATCTACCCAGAACGGGAGGCCGGCGAGCGCGTCGCGCACCTGGTCAGCGGGCGGATGCTGGACTTCATCCGTTTCGACGACGATTTCGCGATCGCGAAGATGTACCCCCCGAAGTTCATCCGCGGTGTGGGTCTGAACGAATCCGGCGTGCGCACGAAGTACAACGTGACCGTCGTGGGCGTGAAGTCCCCCGGCAAGCCTTTCCGGTACGCGGAGGCGAACACGGTCGTCACCAATCACGATCTGATCATCGTGTCCGGCACCAACAGCGACATCGAGCGGTTCGCTGCGCTGGACAGGTAGCGAAGATGGATCGATCTGCAGCGGATGCCGCGGCCCGGCGCTGGATCGAGGGCTATCTGCGCGCGTGGGGGTCGAATGACCCCGACGACATCCGAGTCCTCTTCACCGACGACGCGTCCTACCGCTTCGAGCCGTGGACCGCGCCGGCCATCGGGCCCGACGAGATCGTGCGCCACTGGCTGGAGCGTCGCGACGATGCGGGCAGCTACCGGTTCGAGTGGGATGTCGCTGCGATCGACGGCGACCTCGTCTTCGTCGAAGGCGTGACGACCTACGACCGAGGTGTCACCTACAGCAACCTGTGGATGATCCGCCTGGACGACGCCGGACACCGCGCCCGATCGTTGACCGAGTGGTTCATGGACCAGTCGAACCCCAGCTGAGTCAGCCGCCCTGGGCGAGCTCTCTCGCCCGGGCGAGCGCGGCATCGGTGGCCTCGGCGAACACCTCGTCCAGGTGCGCCGCCTGGAGCACCGCGATCGCCCGCTCGGTGGTGCCCTTCGGACTCGTGACCCGGCGGCGTAGCTCTGCCGGCCGCTCCCCCGACGAATCCAGCAGCGCCGCCGCTCCGATGAAGGTCTGCTCGGCCATCAGCCGGGCGTCGGCCTCGTCGAACCCTTTGCCGATCGCGGCTTTGGTGAGTTCTTCGATGAGGAGGAAGACGTAGGCGGGGCCCGACCCCGAGATCGTCGACAGCGGATCGATCTGGTCCTCGCCGACCTCGATCACAGCGCCGCAGGTCTCGAACAGGCGACGCACGACCGCCACGTCGGCCGCCGTCGCGGACGAACCGGCTGCAAGTCCGGTGACCGCTTTGCCCACGACCGCCGGCGTGTTCGGCATCGACCGCACCACCGCGACGTCCGGGCCGAGGAGCTGTTCGAACGTCGCGATCGTCACGCCGGCCGCCAGGCTGACCACGATCGTCCCCGCGCGCAGTGCGGGCGCGATCTCGCGCAACAGGTCGGGCACCATCGCGGGCTTCACGCCGACCAGCACGATCGAGGCGGATGCCGCGGCTCGGACGTTGCCGGACGGCTCGACCTCCAGCGCGACGCTGGTCACCCCCGCAAGATCCGCCAGCTCGTCGGCCTTTCCCCGCGTGCGGTTGGTCGCCGTCACTCCGTGCGTGGCGAGCCCGGAGGCGACGATGCCCTGCAGGACCGCACCGCCCATCGAGCCGGCACCGAGGATCGCGATCGAAGGCAGGGGGTGCGTGGAGATCATCGCAACATCCTTGCATCGACGCTCTCGGTCTTCCGGAGATACAACATCAGCATTGACTTATATAAGCAAGCACGCAATCATGGTGTCATGCACGCGTTGGACGTCCTCGGAGACCCGGTTCGTCGACGCATCCTCGAACTGCTCGCCGACGGCGAGCGCAGCGCGGGCGAGATCGGAGGGGTCGTCTCCGCCGAGTTCGCCATCTCCCAGCCGGCCGTCTCGCAGCATCTGCGCGTGCTGCGCGACTCCGCTTTCACCACGGTCCGCTCGCAGGGCACGCGTCGCCTCTACGCGGTGGACCCTTCGACGCTCGAGGCGGCCGACGCGTGGTTCGAGCCCTTCCGCCGCTTTTGGCAGCCCAAACTCGACGCGCTCGGCACCGAGCTCGCGCGCGGTCGTCGCGCCGAGCGCTTGAGGACGCAATCAGACAAGGAGCAATGACATGGTCGACATCCGCACCCAGCTCGACGCGGTGACGCGCTCGCTGACCGCCACCGAGCGCGACGGCGAACGCGAGAACGTACAGACGCTGGCCCAGACCTACCCGTCGACGCTCGCGGATGTGTGGGAGGCGGTCACGACTGCAGATCGCATCGCTCGCTGGTTCAGTCCGGTGACGGGTGATCTCGAACTCGGCGGTCGGTACCAGATAGAGGGCAACGCCGGCGGGACGATCCTGGCCTGCGATCCGCCGGTCGGCGGTTCCGCCGGTTACCGCATCACCTGGGAGTTCGGCGGCGGCACCTCATGGGTCGCGATCGTCCTGCAATCGGTCGACGACGCCCACACGCGGCTCGAACTGATCCACACCGCCCGTGTCGGTGACCTGCCGCCCGAGTTCTGGGAGACCTACGGACCCGGCGCGACCGGAGTCGGATGGGATCTCAGCCTGCTCGGTCTCGCGCTCTACCTCGGCACCGGTGTCGGCATGGCTCCGGACGAGGCCGAAGCGTGGGCGATCGGAGACGAGGGCAGTGCGTTCGCGCGCGAGTCCGCTGACGGGTGGGCGCAGGCCCACATCTCCGCGGGCGGCGATCCGGTCGCAGCGCGACGATCGGCCGATGCGACCTGGGCGTTCTTCACCGGTCGCTCCGCGCCATAGGAGAGGCATCGGCGGGCGGGGATATAGTCGGAGAACCGGCGCGCTGCCGCGCCCGAGTGGACAGCGGAGGAAGCCCATGACCCTCTTCGACGGCATCACCGCGCGCCTCGTGGACACCCCGCGGCTGAGCGTGCAGATCCTCGAGCGCGCCGGGGACGACCCCGCGACGCCGACCGATCGCACGGTGGTGCTCCTGCACGGGAACGTGTCGTCGGCGCTGTTCTGGCAGGAGCTGATGCAGGACCTCCCCGCCGACCTCCGCGTGATCGCGATCGACCTGCGCGGCTTCGGCGGAACCGAGCACTCGCCGATCGATGCCACACGAGGCGTCCGCGACTTCAGCGACGACGTGTTCGCGACCCTCGACGAGCTCGGCATCCCCACAGCCCACCTTGTGGGCTGGTCGATGGGTGGCGGCGTCGCCATGCAGTACGCGTTGGATCACCCGGTGGAAAGCCTCACGCTCCAGGCACCGGTCTCCCCCTACGGCTTCGGCGGGACACGACGCGACGGCACGCGACTGACCGATGATGATGCGGGCTCCGGTGGCGGAGGGGCCAACCCCGACTTCGTTCAGCGACTGATCGACCACGACGCCACAGCCGACGCGCAGACCTCGCCGCGCAGCGTGTTCCGCTCGGGGTACGTCGCCGAGGGATACACGACAGACCACGAGGACGTCTGGGTCGATTCGATGTTGACGACCTCGACGGCGACTGGGAACTACCCCGGCGACAGCACGGCCAGCCCCAACTGGCCGGGCTTCGCGGCCGGGACGATCGGCGTCCTCAACACGATGGTCCCCCGTTACTTCGACACATCGGGAATCGTCGACCTCGCCGCGAAACCCCCGATCCTCTGGATCCACGGCACCGTCGACGCGATCGTCTCCGACGGATCCTTCTACGACCTGAACTTCCTCGGTCAACTCGGCATCGTTCCCGGCTGGCCGGGCGCGGACGTCGCTCCGCCCCAGGAGATGGTGTCGCAGACCCGCGATGTCCTCGATGCGTATGCGGCCGCCGGCGGCGAGGTCACCGAGATCGTCCTGGAGGGCGTCGGGCACTCCCCGCACCTGGAGCGTCCGGCCGAATTCCGCCATGCCCTCCTGCGGGTGATCGGGTATGTCGGCGCACCTGCCGATCCCGCTCCGCCGACGGAGGCGATCATCATCCCGTCGGCCGACTGACGGGCCACCCCACGGGGTTCGCCCCACTCCTGGCGTGCGTCGCGCGCCCTACACTCGATCTCATGAGTGCATCAGGCGGCGGCAAAGCGATCATCGCGGCGTTCCTCGCGAACATGGGCATCGCCCTGGCGAAGTTCCTCGCGTGGTTCCTGTCCGGGTCGGCCTCGATGCTCGCGGAGGCGATCCACTCCGTCGCCGATTCCGGCAACCAGCTGCTGCTCCTGCTCGGCGGACGCAAAGCCAAGAAGGCGGCCGACAAGGAGCATCCGTTCGGGCACGGCCGGGAGCGCTACGTCTACGCCTTCGTGGTCTCGATCATCCTCTTCAGCGTCGGCGGCCTCTTCTCGATCTACGAGGGCGTCGACAAGCTGACCCACCCGCACGAGCTCGAGAACGCGTGGATCCCGCTCACGGTGCTGGTGATCGCGATCGGGCTGGAGAGCTTCTCCCTGCGGACCGCGGTCAAGGAGAGCAACCACATCCGCGGCAAGGGCCAGTCGTGGGTCTCGTTCGTCCGCCACGCGAAGGCGCCGGAACTGCCGGTCGTGCTGCTGGAGGACATCGCCGCGCTCACCGGTCTCACCTTCGCGCTGCTGGGCGTCGGACTCACCGTGATCACGGGCGATTCGGTCTGGGACGCCGTCGGAACCCTGGCGATCGGCACGCTGCTGATCCTGGTGGCGGTCACCCTGGGCATCGAGACGAAGAGCCTGCTGGTCGGCGAAGGCGCGACCGACGCCGACTACGACCTGATCGTGACGGCGATCCAGACGGGTCCCGAGGTCGAGAAGCTGATCCACATCAAGACGCTCTATCTCGGCCCCGATGAGCTGATGGTCGCCGCGAAGCTCGGCTTCGCGCCGGAGAAGTCGCTCGCCGAGGTCGCCGCCGAGATCGACATCATCGAAGCACGGGTGCGCGCCGCGGTGAGCACCGTGGGCCCGATCTATCTCGAGCCCGACGTCTACCACGACGACGGCGGACCCACGCCGAGCACCGACGCCATCGTCGTGCAGTCCGAGAACTGAGGCGGCGCGCAGCGATGCCGATCGAGTACTGCACCTTCACCGAGCCTCAGCAGGGCTCCACCTACGACGAGCAGCTGGCCTTCGCCCGCGCAACGGAGGCCGCCGGGTTCGACGGGTTCTTCCGCTCCGACCACTACATGCGGATGGGCGCCGGCGATCCGCTCCCCGGCCCCACCGACGCCTGGACGACGCTGGCGGGCCTCGCCCGCGAGACCTCGCGGATCCGCCTGGGCACCCTGGTCTCCTCAGCGACGCACCGGCTTCCCGCGGTCCTGGCGATCCAGGTCGCGCAGGTCGACGCGATGTCGGGCGGCCGCGTCGAGCTCGGGCTGGGCACCGGCTGGTTCGAAGCCGAGCACCGCGCCTATGGCATCCCCTTCCCGGAGAAGCGGTTCGACCTGTTCGAAGAGCAGCTGCAGATCATCTCCGGCCTCTGGCGGACGCCGGTCGGCGAGACGTTCGACTTCGACGGCGCCGCCTACACGCTGTCAGAATCGCCGGCCCTTCCCAAGCCGGTGCAGCACCGCGTGCCGATCATCATCGGCGGCGCGGGCCCGCGCCGCACGCCGGATCTCGCAGCGCGCTACGCCACCGAGTACAACATCGGCTTCCGCCCCGAAGCCGACATCGTCGCCGCGTTCGCCCGCGTGGCCGCGGCGTGCGAGCGGGTGGATCGGGACCCCGGCACCCTCAAGCGCTCGGTCGCGCTGCCGACCATCGCCGCCCCGGACGAGGCGCAGCTCGCTCGCCGGGCCGGGGCGACCGGACGCTCGTTGGACGAATTCCGCGACGGGACCAATCTCGCCGGGAACGCAGGAGAGATCCTCGAACGGGTCCACCGGCTCATCGAGATCGGCGCGCAGCGCATCTACTTCCAGACCGTGGACATGCGTGACCTCGATCAGATCGCCTACCTCGGCGCGGAGGTCCTTCCGCACCTGCCCCGCTGACCCGGCGCTCGCGGATCGCGTCAGCGGCGCGTCGAGAAGAACGCACGAAGCAGAGCGGATGCCTCATCCCCGCGCACTCCCGCGACCACCTCGGCCCGGTAGGGCAGCCGTCGATCCCGGACGACGTCGTACATCGAACCCGCGGCTCCGGCCTTCTCGTCCCACGCGCCGAAGACCAGCCGCGAGATGCGGGACTGCAGCACCGCGCCAGCGCACATCACGCACGGCTCGAGCGTGACGGTCAGGGTGCAGCCCTCGAGGTTCCAGCCGCCCCGTGCGAGCGCCGCCTGGCGCAGCGCGACGACCTCGGCGTGGGCGGTCGGATCGTGCTCGAGCTCGCGGCGGTTGCGGCCTTCGCCGATCACCGTGCCCGCGGCATCCGTCACCACCGCGCCGACGGGGATCTCGCCCACGGCGGCGGCGCGCGCAGCCAGCGACAGCGCGCGCTCCATCACCGCGTCGTCGGAATCGGATGCCGGGAGTGCCACCGCCCCAGCGTAGGACGCACCTCGACGCGTGCCATAACCTGTGCGTATGCGCCTGCACGTCGCCGACCACCCGCTCATCACCCATAAGCTCACCGTTCTGCGCGATCGGAACACCCCTTCGCCGGTGTTCCGTCAGCTGACCGAGGAACTGGTCACCCTACTGGCCTACGAGGCCACACGGAGCGTGCGGGTGAGCCCTCACGAGATCCAGACTCCGATCACGACGACCGTGGGAGTGAAGATCAGCGAGCCGCGGCCCCTCGTGGTGCCGATCCTGCGGGCAGGTCTCGGCATGCTCGACGGCATGGTGAAGCTGCTGCCCAGCGCTGAGGTCGGCTTCCTCGGCATGGCGCGCAACGAGGAGACGCTCGAGCCGACGACGTACGCCGAGCGCCTCCCCGAAGACCTCAGCGATCGGCAGTGCTTCGTCCTGGATCCGATGCTGGCCACCGGGGGCTCGCTCGGAGCGGCGATGGAGTTCCTGTTCCAGCGGGGCGCGCGCGATGTCACGGCGATCTGCCTCCTCGGCGCCCCGGAAGGCGTCGCCGCGATCGAGAAGCAGGTGGAGGGGCGCGACGTCACCCTCGTGCTTGGCGCGCTGGATGAGCGGCTGAACGAGAAGGGCTACATCGTGCCCGGCCTCGGCGACGCGGGCGACCGGCTCTACGGCACGGTCTGAAGCGAGGAAGCCGTCCTCACCTCGCCGGTGCGAACGCCGGTGCCGACGATCGCGATGGGCGTCGCCTCGCGCCCGTTGAAGCGGGTGGCGGTCACCGACGTGTAGGCACCCATCGCGGGGCTGGCGAGCAGGTCGCCCACTCGGAGATCGGGCAGCAGCACTTCGCGGGCGATGACGTCGGCGGAGTCGCACGTCGGGCCGGCCAGGGTCGCCCAGCGATGGGCTGCGTCCGCCGGGGGGCACGCGTCGAGGTCGCGCAGCGCGAAGACGAGCGGATGCACGTCCTCGGCGATCACGTTCGAGTACGAGCCGTAGACGCCGTCGTCGAGGTAGTACCAGCGCCCATCCGGCCGCTCGGCGACGCCGACCACACTCGTGACGAGCGTCATCGCCTCCGCCGCGAGGATGCGCCCCGGCTCGGCGAGGATCCGCAGCCGGTCGGCGCGTGGTTCCAGGACGGACCGGATGCGATCAGCCAGCGTCTCGAGGTCCGTGACGGCGGCGTCATAGGCGACCGGGAATCCCCCGCCGATGTCCAGCGTGTCCAAGCGCACCGGCAGTATCGCCTCCAGCCGGTCCAGAAGGCGCAGCGTTCGTTCGATCGCCGTGACGAAGCGACCGGGATCATCGAGTTGACTGCCAACGTGGAAGCTGAAACCACAGACGCGGATGCCGCGTTCGAGCGCGCGGATCACGAGGCGCTCCGCCTCGAACGGGCCCAGTCCGAACTTGCTGGACAGGTCGCTCTTGGCATTCGGGCTGCGGTACGCGAGCCGCACCAGCAGACGGACGTCTTCGGGTGCGCCGGCGAACTTCTCGAGCTCGGTCTCATTGTCGACCACGAACGTTCGGATGCCGTCGGCGATCGCGGCGCGGATCTCAGACGGCTTCTTGATCGGATGCGTGTGAATGATGCGGTCACGCGGCACGCCTGACACGAGCGTCAATTCCTCGCCGGTGGCGACATCGAAACCGCAGCCCTCCTCGGCGAGCGCGTCGATCACCGCGGGATGCGAGAGCGCCTTGACCGCGTAGTGGAAGGCCACGAACGGCAGTGCGGCCTCGAGGCGCCGGTACTGGCGGCGCACCCGCTCGGGGTCCAGCAGCAGCACCGGCGTGCCGTGCAGTGCGATCGCGGCATGCGCGATGTCGGAGCGGACGAGGGCGGCGGTCTCGGCACGACGGACCTGGTCGAGGGTGCGTTCGCGGCGTGCCTGTGCGCGCGTCCGGGTTCGCTCGGTCACGGCTTCTCCTCGGCGGATCGCCGATCCCGCAGACCGGTCTTCGCGGTGATCGTGAAGGCGCCTGCGGCGATCGCATAGAAGATGATGTCGGCGAACACCTTGCCCGCCAGCAGCCCCCACAACGGGTCGGGAAGCAGCCAGACGCCGACCATCAGAGCGGCGGGACGGATGAGCAGCGTGTCCAGCAGTTCGGCCGCACCGAACTCGGCCACCAGCAGCAGGAACGTGCGACCTGCCGCACGACGCCAGTTCGACGAGATCGGCGCCTGCTCGGCGTAGATCGTGATCGCCAGCACGACGTAGAACCCGACGGTCTCTCCGAGCAGCGCCGCGATCGCGATCAGCGCCGACGAGTCCGTCCAGATGGTGACCGTGAGCCCGGCGAGGATCATCGCCGCCGTCCCGACGATCTCGGCGGGCAGGTAGCGGACGATCCAGAAGACGATCCCCCGACGACGCCGTGCCGGCAGGGTCGGCGCGCCCGCCGGCTCGCGGGAATCCGCGGCGGGGTCGGCGCCTTCTTCGAGGCCTGATCCGGTTCCGGCGGCGATGCTGCTCATGTCACACTCCTGTCCGCAGAAAGGAGTGCGCGGCAGGCGCAGTGATACGTGCAGTCGCGACCGGCGCGGCCGGGAGCCCGGCGACACCCCGGGAATGGAGCGGCCGCGGCATCCACCCCTCGCCGAACGGATGCCACGGCCCGCGTCTATGGTGGGACGCTCTGCCTAGGCTACGGCGCAGGTCGACTCGGGCCGACGGGGTTGACAGGCGCTATCGCGGCGTCTAGGTGTACCCGGCTGTGACGTTGGTGACGGTTCGGGACTTGCGGTGAGGAGAACCTCCGGGGCTTAGTGGAAGTGCTTACGTTCCCTAGTCTCCCCGGAGGTTCCCATGGCCCACGGTAATGCTCGGTTGAATATCCACGGACGGACCCTGTTGATAACTCGGGTCATTCATGATGGGCGCCCTCTCGCTCATGTCTCCCGAGAGCTCGGGCTCTCGCGTCAGTGCGCGCATCGGTGGGTGTCCAGGTTCCGGCTGGAGGGCGCGGCCGGGTTGGTGGATCGGTCGTCCCGGCCACGGTCGATGCCGCGGCGCACGCCAGTCGAGATCGAGCAGCGGGTGCTCGCGTTACGCGCTCAGCTGCGGCAAGGTCAGGACCGGATCGGGCCGGTCGCTGGGGTTCCAGCCCGCACGGTCGGAGCGATCCTGCGCCGCCACGGCGTCCCACGGTTATCGGAATGCGACCCGTTGACCGGGCAGATCATCCGCGCCTCGAAACAGACCGCCGTCCGATATGAACGCTCCCGCCCCGGTGAGCTGGTGCATATGGACGTGAAGAAGCTGGGCCGTATCCCCGACGGCGGCGGGTGGCGCGCCCACGGCAGAGCGGCCGGCGATACCGCCGCTCACAAGAAGGCTCGGATCGGCTTCGACTACGTCCACTCGATCATCGATGACCACTCCAGGCTTGCGTACTCCGAGATCCACCCGGACGAGAAGGGGCCAACCTGCGCTGGGTTCCTTGCCCGCGCTGCCGCGTACTTCGCCGTGCACGGCATCCCCCGCATCGAACAGGTCATGACCGACAACCATTTCAGCTACCGGCTCTCACACGACGTCCAGGCCGTGCTCCGCACGCTCGGCGCGAAACACGTCCTCATCCGCCCGCACTGCCCCTGGCAGAACGGGAAGGTAGAACGCCTGAACCGCACTCTGCAAACCGAGTGGGCCTACCGGCAGGTCTTCCCCTCAAACACCGCCCGCACCAACGCCCTCGCACCCTTCATTGAGCACTACAACACCGAACGCCACCACACCGCCATCAACGGCACACCCCTCAGCAGAGTGTTACCCACGTGACTGCTGAGTACATCTAGGAACCGTCACCGAGGACGGGGGCCTGCGGGGGCTTGCGCCCGGTCTCCTGCTCCCAGAACTCCAGCTGCTGGGTGAGGGCCTTGGCCAGTTCGAAGACCTGCTCGGGAGGAATGCGGATGCGGCTGACCACGCGCGCAGGCACGACCGTGCGCCGCTCACCCGTCTCGGGATCGACCACCTCGGCGGGCGGCTTGGCCAGCGTGAGGAAGTCCATCACGAAGACCGTCGGCGTATGCCACACGTTGGCGAAGTCGGCGTAGGCGCCGCCGATCAGTTCAGGCGGCAGATCGATCTCGAATTGACGCTCGTCGGCCATGGTGCTCCTTCGTTTCGGCGAGTCTACGACGCGCCGTTTCCGCTCAGGCCCGGCCGACCAGACGCGCGAATCCGCTCAGTCGTGCCACCCCTTCGGGAGTGCGCGGGAGGTCATCGAGCAGCCCCGGTGAGTAGATCAGATATGCCGTGTGCATGGCCCGCGAGATGGCGACATTGAGGCGGTTGCGCAGCAGCAGGAACTCGAGGCCGCGGGGTGCGTCGCGGCCGGACGACGCCGCCAGCGACACGATCGCCACTGCCGCTTCCTGTCCCTGGAAGCGATCGACCGTCCCCACCGGGATCTCGGGCAACCCCGCCGCGGCGAGGGCCTCTTCGACGGCGACCTGCTGCGCGTTGTACGGCGTCACCACGATGATGTCGGCCTGTGCGAGCGGGCGGGGCCGGAGAGGTTCGGATTCGCCGGCGTCGCCGATGCGGATGCCGGTCCACTCGCGCCCCAGAAGGTCGCGCACGATGTCGACCACCGCCGCGGCCTCCTCGGCCGACTGCGTGGCGTTGCCCGTGTGACGCACCGGCCGGGCGAGCAGTCCGGGCTGCACGCCGACCAGCGCCCGGCGTGCAGTCGCGGGGTGTGATGCCAGCTCCCCCCGGTACGACAGCGTCGAGACGGGCGCCGCGACCTCCGGATGCATGCGCCAGGTGCGGGCGAGGAAGTAGCCGAACTCGGGCGGAACGACGTCGGAGCCGTCCATCACCCAGCCCAGCGCCGACGTGTCGACCGGTTCGGGGTGGGTCCCCTGGCTCACCTGCGGCAGCTGCTGCGGATCTCCGAGCAGCAGCAGCCGGGGCGCCGCCAGCGAGACGGCGATCGTGGAGGCGAGCGAGAACTGCCCGGCCTCGTCGATCACCAGCAGGTCGAGACTCTGTCGCGGGATCCGCGCCTCGTGCGCGAAGTCCCACGCGGTCCCGCCGACGACGAAGCCGCTCGCCGCGTGCTCGGCGGTGAAGCCGGCCATGCCGTTCTTGGCGATCGCGGTGTACGGGATGCCAGGCGCCGTCGGATCCTTCGGCGCCTTTCCCACCTGTGCAGGCGCGACGCCTGCGGCCACGATACGGCCGAGCATGTGCTCGACGACGGCGTGGGACTGCGCGACGACGCCGACCCGGTAGCCGTGCTCGGCGACGAGCCGAGCGATGACGTGCGACCCGACGTACGTCTTGCCGGTACCCGGAGGGCCCTGCACGGCGAGATAGCTGTGGTCCAGGCGCAGCACTGCACGGACGATCGCGTCGACGTCGTCGCCACCCGACGGCGGCAGAGCGCCGGCCGGGTTGGACGTACCGACCGAGGGGAGGGTGCGCGGTGGGCGTCGCAGCAGGATGTCGGTCGCGGCCCCGGGTGGCAGTTCCGGCGCCGCGGCGAGAATCCCGTCCGCCCACTCGTCGATGGCGGCCTGCTGGCGGCCGGCACTGGGCGGAGCCTGCGGACTCAGCGCGATCGGCAGCTCGTCCCACGTGTTGCCGTCGACGGCGAGCTCTTCGACGATCGCGCCGTCGTCGAGGACGTCGACCACGGTCACAGTTCGAGTCCCGTGGATCCAGCGCGGCTTCGCCTCGAACGGGAACGGGGCGGGCAGCTCGTAGAGCGCGAAGGGGTTGGATCCTTCGCTCAGCCGCGTGCCCGGCGCGAGCTCGCCGCGCAGCTGCACCAGCCGGCGCTCGCTCCTGCCCTCCGGGTGGTGCCAGTCCTCGAGGACACGCGAACGCGCCTGGTCGACGGCCACGACGTCGCGGGTCTCCTCCCAGAGCGACATGGGCTCGCGCAGGCGGAGGAAGTGCGTCGCCCAGAAGGATTTCGCCTCGCGCGGGTAGTAGTCGATCGCGGCCGCGCCGAGGCGCAGACAGGCCGACTCGGCAGCCTCGGCCGGCCATGCCTGGGCCAGGTCGGCGAGCGCGACGGCGCGCGGCGACGGCTCATACGAGCGCTCATCCGGATCCTGATTCGGCGTCGGGCGCATGCCCGTCTCCCGCGCGCGCTCGACGAGCCAGTCACGCAGGCGTCGCGTGGACACGCAGTCGTACCGGTTGTAGTCGGCCAGGTCGTCGAGGATCGCGGCGGCCGCGGCATCCGCCCCCTCATCCTGCAGCGCACGCGCCTCCACATAGCGCACGATCGAGTCGTCGCCCTTCTGCACATCACTCGTGCGCACGTCCTCGCCCATGTAGAGCGGCTCGAGCTTCTTGATGGAGTACGAGCGGGATCCGACCCGAAGGGCGCGCCGCACGACCGGGTACAGGTCGACGAACACGCCGTCGCGCAGCAGGCGATCCACTTCAGCCTCGCGGGTGCCGTAACGCGCCGCCATCGTGAGCAGATGGGTCGGCTCGTACGGCGCGTAGTGGTAGATGTGCATGTCGGGGTGGGCGCTTCGGTGCACGGCGACGAAGTCGAGGAAGGTCTCGAGCGCCACCCGCTCCTCGGCGAAGGAATGCGCCCACAGTGCGCTGTACTGCTCGCGCTCGTCCACCCAGCCGAACAGATAGTCGATCCCCCACACGGTCGTCTCGCCCGCGCCGGGCAGCTCGGTATAAAGCGGGTCGCCCTCGAAGTCGAAGAAGAGGTCGCCGTGGTCGGGGCGAGGCAGCGCACCAAGGGCCTGCGGCGCGACGACCACGTACGGTGGCACGGCCGGAGCCTCGTCGGGATGCGCACCGATGATGCTTCCGGTGCCGGCCGGCGCGCTGAGCTGCAGCCGGGCCTGTGTGCTGAGCATCTCGACCACATCGGGGTTCATGCCTCTGGGTGGCGCTTCGAGATCGGCGAGCTCGTCGATGGTCGTCGTTCCTGCCGCACGAAGCCGCTCGCGCTGGATCGGACGCATGCCGGCCACCAGCAGCAGATCACGCGATGCAACGACCTCGGCGTCGCAGGTCGCACACCTGCCGCAGGCGACGACGCTCAGCTCACCCCGGTCATCGCCCCAGGCGATCGCGGGCCACTGCGTCCCGAGATCGAGCCGGCGGTCGGCGATGAGCGCCTGCAGACGCTCGCGACGCAGGGTGAACACCGGCATCAAGTCGTCGACGGCATGTACGCTCACGCTGCCGTCGCCCAGCAGGAGCTCCACCCGGTCGGCGCGGGGCACGCCGAGCCGGTCCAGCTGATCGGCGTATGCCGCGAGCTGCATGAGCGCGGTCACGCGCGCGGAACGGGCGAGCTTGGAGTCCTGGACGATCCACCTCCCGGCCTCGTCGCGCACCAGGAAGTCGGCGAAGCCGACGAACTCGGCGGTGGAGAAGGCCGCCTGGAAGATCACATCGGCGTCGGAGGCCAGTGCTGCGTCCGTCTGGGCCACCGCGGCGGCAAGCCCCGCGACATCGGATGAACGGGTCTCCGAGATCTCGACCACTCCGCCGCCGAAACGCTCGCGATAGGCGACCAGGACCCGCAGCTCGTGCTCGCCGCCGAGCCTGCCGGCTCGCTCGAGGGTCTCGTCGACCGGCTCCTCCACGGCGGCCACCCGGCCCAGACGCGCGTCGATCGCACGCAGCCATGCGAACTCGCATTCGGCGGCGGCCTTCAGATCGCTGGCACTCCAGACGATCCGACCTTCACCTTCGATGTATCGCATGCCCGCCTTCCCCTCACGACCATAGCCGCGCTCACCGACACCGGTCGGCCCAGCGCGATGCGCGCCGCGAGTGCACGACCTGTCGGCGATTGCACGGGTTCACCGACGGCGCCACCTCGTGCACTCGGGGCGAAGCCGTGCACTCGACGAGCGGGTGCTGACAGACTGGGCCCATGAGTCTCCCGTTCGAAAGTGCGTACCGGCACGGCTTCGCGCGGATCGCGGCCTGCACCGTCCCGGTCGCCATCGCCGATCCGGCCACGAACACCGAGACCGTCCTGAAGGCGGCGCGGCAGTGCGACATCGACGCGGTCGCGGTGGCCGTCTTCCCGGAGCTGTGCCTGACCGGCTACGCGATCGACGACCTCGTCCTGCAGGACGCCGTGCTGGATGCGGTCGTGACCGGCATCGAACGCCTCGTCGAGGCATCCGCGGACCTGCTTCCGGTCCTCGTGGTGGGCGCGCCGCTTCGCCATCGCAGCCGCCTCTACAACTGCGCCGTCGTGATCCACCGCGGCGAGCTGCTCGGGGTCGCCCCCAAGTCGTACCTTCCCACCTACCGCGAGTTCTACGAACGCCGCTGGTACGCCCCAGGCGACGACCAGGTCGGGCAGGACATCCGCATCGGTGCGCTCGAAGCCCCGTTCGGTCCGGATCTGATCTTCGAGGCGCTGGACGTCCCTGGCCTGGTCGTGCATGCCGAGGTCTGCGAAGACGTCTGGGTGCCGATCCCGCCGTCCTCGTCCGCGGCGCTGGCCGGGGCGACGGTGCTGGTGAACCTCTCCGGCAGCCCGATCACGATCGCCCGGGCGGAGGATCGCAAGATCCTGTGCCAGTCGCAGTCGCTGCGCTGCCTCGCCGCATACGCGTATGCCGCCGCCGGAATCGGAGAGTCGACGAACGACCTGTCGTGGGACGGTCAGACGATGATCTACGAGGGCGGCACGCTCCTGGCCGAGACCGAGCGGTTCCCGGACGGCCCGCGGTCCTCGATCGCCGACGTCGACCTCGACCGGCTGCGCCAGGACCGGCTCCGCCAGGGGACGTTCGATGACAATCGTCGCGCCGAGCACTCCGACGCGATGTTCCGCACCGTCCACTTCGAGCTGGCTCCCCCGACGCGCGACATCGGCCTGCGCAGGGCACTGGACCGGTTCCCGTTCGTGCCCGACGACCCGGCCCGCCTTGCTCAGGACTGCTACGAGGCGTTCAACATCCAGGTCTCCGGGCTCGTCCAGCGCCTCGAGGCGATCGGTCGACCCAAGCCGGTGATCGGTGTGAGCGGCGGTCTCGACTCCACCCACGCACTGCTGGTGATCGCCCGCGCGATGGATCGGATGGGCCGCCCGCGCAGCGACATCCTCGCGTACACGATGCCCGGATTCGCGACCTCGGATCACACGAAATCCAACGCCATCGCCCTGTCGGAGGCGATCGGGGCCTCCATCGAGACGATCGACATCCGGGACGCCGCGACCGAGCTGCTCTCCAAGATCGGTCACCCGTTCGCCGACGGCGAGCCGGTGCACGACGTCACGTTCGAGAACGTGCAGGCGGGCCTGCGGACCGATTTCCTCTTCCGCCTGGCAGGTCACAACGGTGGACTGGTGATCGGCACGTCCGATCTGTCCGAGCTCGCACTGGGCTGGGCGACGTACGGCGTCGGCGACCAGATGAGCCACTACGCCGTCAACACGGGCGTGCCCAAGACACTCATCCAGCACGTCATCCGGTGGGTGATCGCGGACGGGCAGGTGGCCGAGGGCACGGCATCCGTCCTCCAATCGGTCCTGGACACCGAGATCAGCCCGGAGCTGGTGCCGGCGGGTCAGGACGGGCAGATGCAGTCCACGGAGACGCGCATCGGACCGTACGCCCTCCACGACTTCACGCTGTTCCACATCCTGCGGTTCGGAATCCGGCCGTCAAAGATCGCCTTCCTCGCATCGCGGGCGTGGGCGGACGCGGATGCCGGAGCCTGGCCGCCCGGATTCCCCGAGGACGAGCGGTTCGCATACGACCTGCCGACCGTCGCGAAGTGGCTGCGGGTGTTCCTGCAGCGGTACTTCGCGTTCGCGCAGTTCAAGCGTTCTGCGATCCCGAACGGGCCGAAGGTGTCGCCGGCCGGGTCGCTCTCGCCGCGCGGAGACTGGCGGGCACCATCGGACGGCAACGCGAGCGCGTGGCTGGCCGAGCTGGATGCGGCGCTTCCCGACCTCGCATCCTGAGGATCCCAGCCGAGTCGGGCGGCGATGCCGTCAGGAGTGTCGAGCAGCACGGATTGCATGGTCTCACCTCGTCGCGCGGGCGCGTCCCGCCTGGTCTCATCCTGCTCCTGCCGGGCTTCGAGCGTCGGAGGATTGCACGAACGTCGGAGGATTCCCCGCGGATGCTCCGACATTCGCGACATGCTCAGACGATCGGATGCCTCGTCCCGGCGCGCGGCTGACGTCGCGGGGCAGCAGTGCAAGGATGAGCCCATGGCCAGACGCGCGACCGTCGTCGGCAGCGGCCCCAACGGGCTCGCGGCCGCGGTCGCACTCGCGCGCGCAGGCTACCAGGTGCGGGTGCTCGAGGCGTCCGGCACCGCGGGCGGCGGCGTGCGCACTGCGGAGTCCACCCTCCCCGGCTTCCGCCACGACGTCGGATCGGCGGTGCACCCGGCTGCGCTCACCTCTCCCTTCCTCCGCGCCTTCGGCCTCCGCGAGCGCGTCGAGTGGATCGAGCCGGAGATCTCCTACGCCCACCCGCTCGACGGCGGTCGCGCCGCCATCGCCTGGCGGGACATCGAGCGGACCGCGCACGACCTCGGCCGCGACCGGAACGCGTGGCTCGCGCTCGTGCGCCCGCTCAGCGCGCACCTGGACGCGGTGGTCGAGTTCACCGGATCACAGCTGCTGCGGGTGCCCCGGCATCCGATCACGACCCTCCGCTTCGGCCTTCGCGCCCTCCAGGTGGGCACCCGACTCGGACGGCGCACGCTCGCCACCGAGGAGGGCGCTGCACTGCTGTCGGGGGTGCTCGCGCACGCGAACACTCCGCAGCCCTCGATCGGCGGGGCCGCCTCAGGGCTGTTCCTGGCCGCGCACGGACACGCCGGCGCGGGTTGGGCCTACCCCCGCGGCGGCGCCCAGTCGATCGCGGACGCGCTGATCGCCGACCTCGTCGCGCACGGCGGCGAGGTCGTGACCGACGCAGCGGTCACCACCCTCGTCGACCTGGACTGGGGGGATCCCGCCGAGGGAGACCTCCTGCTCCTGGACACCTCGCCGCGGCTCGTCCTGACCCACCCCGACGTGCCGGCGGGTTATGCCGGCGCGATCCGCCGCTACCGCTACGGGCCGGCCGCGGCGAAGGTCGACTTCGCCCTGGACGGCCCGATCCCGTGGAGCAACGCGGAGGTCGCCCGCTCCCCAACGGTGCACCTCGGCGGTACGCGGGAGGAGGTCGAGGCGAGCGAGAACGCGGTCGCCCGCGGCCGGATGACCGATCGACCGTACGTCCTGGCCGTGCAGCCGTCGGTCCTCGATGCCACCCGCGCGCCGGCGGGCAAGGCGGTGCTCTGGGCGTACATCCACGTGCCCGCAAATTCGACGCTGGATCCGACCGAGCTCGTGACCCGCCAGGTCGAGCGGTTCGCGCCCGGCTTCCGCGATCGCATCCTCGCCTCGCAGGCGATGACGGCCATGCAGCGGGCGTTGTTCAATCCAAGCGACATCGGCGGCGACATCCTGGCCGGTGCGTTCACCTTCGCACAGGCGATCCGCCGCCCGGTCGTCTCGACGACGCCGTGGCGGACGCCGTTGCGCGGCATCTACCTCGCCTCGGCCGCGACACCGCCCGGCCCGGGCGTGACGGGGATGCCCGGCTGGTACGCCGCCCGTCAGGCCCTCGAGGACGGCATCGGGATGCGACTCGAGCCGACGGACCTGTTCGGGTCCTAGCGGCGGAGCGCAGATGGACGGCTTCAGCGCTGGAGACTTCGAGTTCGCGCGGCAGGTGCTGCAGCGAGGCATCGCGATCCTCTACCTCGTCGCCTTCGTCTCGACGTTGAACCAGTTCCGGCCGCTCCTGGGCGAACGCGGGCTGCTTCCCGCTCCGGAGCTGCTGGCGTGGGCCCGACGCGTCGAGGTGCGCAGCGACGGCAAGGCTCGCGCCGGACGGCTGCTCCGCCCGACGCTGTTCCGCTGGGTGCGCTACACCGATCGGCGCCTCACGGCGCTCTGCATCGGCGGGATCACCGTCGCTGCCGCACTGCTGGCGGGGCTGCCGCAACTCGGTCCGCCGGTGGTGCCGATGATCGCGTTCCTGCTCCTGTGGCTGGCGTACATGTCGATCACGAACATCGGTCAGACCTTCTACGCCTTCGGCTGGGAGATGCTGCTGCTGGAAGCCGGCTTCCTCGCGGCGTTCCTCGGCTCGGACTCGCAGCCTCCGCCGACCGTGGTGATCGTGCTGTTCTGGTGGCTGGTCTTCCGGTTGGAATTCGGCGCGGGGATGATCAAGATCCGCGGCGGTCGTGAATGGCGCGACCTCACGGCGCTGATGTACCACCACGAGACCCAGCCGATGCCAGGGCCGCTCAGTCGCCAGGCGCACCTGCTGCCCCGCTGGTTCCACCGCGCGGAGGTCGTCGGCAACCATGTCGCCCAGCTGATCGTGCCGTGGTTCCTCTTCGCTCCGATCCTCGGGCTGTGGATCCCCGGACCCGTACCCGCCGTCATCGGCGCCACCGCGGCGGCCGTCGTGATCGCGACGCAGCTGTGGCTGATCGCCACGGGCAACTTTGCCTGGCTGAACTGGGCGACGGTGGTCATCGCCGTCTCCGCGATCGGGATTCCGGGCATCGGCACCCCCTCCGGTCCCGCGGCCGCGTTGCCGCTGTACTGGCTGATCGTCACGAGCGCCGTCGGTGTGCTGTACGTCGTGCTCAGCTGGCCGGCGCTTCGGAACCTGTTCGCGCACCGCCAGCTCATGAACGCGAGCTTCAATCGGTGGCAGCTGGCGAACGCCTACGGCGCGTTCGGCACGGTGACGAGGGAGCGGATCGAGATCGTCGTGGAAGGCACGATGGACGAGGAGCCGGATGCCGCGTCCTGGCGTGAATACGGGTTAAAAGGCAAGCCCGGCGACCTGCGACGCATCCCCCGGCAGTTCGCGCCGTACCATCTGCGCCTGGACTGGCTGATGTGGTTCCTTCCGCTTGGCCATTCGCTCGACGACTGGTTCACGACCTTCCTCGTGGCGCTCCTGGAGGCCGACCGGCCGACGCTGCGCCTGCTGGCCGATGACCCGTTCGACGGTGAGCGGCCGCGCTGGGTGCGCGCCGTCTCGTACCACTACAGGTTCAGTACCCGCGCCGAGTACCGCCGAAACCGCCGGCGGTGGGTGCGCGACCGGCGGCGGGACGTGCTGGGGCCCATCGGACTGCGGCGGTGAGCTCGCCACGCCGCGGCGCACCGCAGGCACCTGGGACAATGGAGGCATGAAGCTCCTCGTCGCGGCCCTCGAGGCCGAACTCGTCGCGTTCCCGGCCGACCTCGAAGGCTTCGACCGCCTCATCACCGGTCCCGGGAAGATGCAGGCCACCTACGCCCTGACCCGCGCGCTGGATGCCGCACCGTACGACGAGATCGTCGTGGTCGGCACTGCCGGGGCGATCGATCCGCTTCTGGACGGCACCGTCTACGAGATCGAAGCGGCCATCCAGCACGATGTCACCGACATCGACGGCATCGTCGGACAGCATGTCTCGCTGCCGTCGCGGGTGGCGTCGGGCCGCGAGGGCGTCACGATCGCGACCGGCGACCACTTTGTCGATGACGCCACCGCAGTCGGTGTCATCCGTCCGCTCGGTGCGGGGCTGGTCGACATGGAGACCTATTCGTACCTGTGGGTCGCGGAGCAGTTCGGCGTCCCCATCCGAGTGCTCAAGTCGATCTCCGACCGTGCGCAGAACGATGCGATCACCGACTGGCGTGCCACCGTCGCCGCGTGCAGCGAGCAGCTGCGCGAATGGGTCCTCGAGGAGTACGGCGTCTGAGACGCCGCTACGAGGCGTCGTCGCCGCGCGTGAAGAGCATGCGCAGGACGAAGAAGACGATCACCGCCACGACCGCGACCACCAGCAGCTTGCCGATGAACCAGAGCAGCGAGAACAGGATGTTCACCAGGAACCACGCGATGACGATCGCGACGATGACTCCGACGACGGTCCAGATCGAGCTCTTGTTCACCGTTCCAGCCTAAGCGGGCGATCCAACCGCTTCGACCGAGGCCAGCATCCCCTGCCGGATCACGCTCGGGCCGGATGCCGTGGCCTCGACCCGCAGTTGCGCGGGCAGCTGCTCCTTCATCGCCTCGACGTGGCTGATCACGCCGACGGTGCGCCCGCCCTGGCGCAGCTCGTCGAGCGTGCGCATGGCCAGATCCAGCGTCTCGGCATCCAGCGAGCCGAACCCCTCATCGACGAAGAGGGTGTCGAGGCGGATGCCGCCGGCGCGCGCGGTCACGACTTCGGCAAGCCCCAGGGCCAGGGCGAGTGAGGCCAGGAACGTCTCCCCACCGGATAGGGACTGCGGCGGCCGAGTGCGGCCGGTGTACGCGTCGAGCACCTCGAGGCCGAGTCCGGACGCGCCGTTGCGGACCGCCACGGCGTCGCTGTGCTGCAGGCGGTACCGGCCCGACGACATCTCGTCGAGCCGGAGGTTGGCCGCTGAGACGATCTCCTCGAGCTCAGCGGCGAGCACGAAGGTCTCCAGATCCATCCGGCTCGCGGTGCGACCGGCGATCGCGTTCGCGAGGCCCGAGACCAGGTCGTACGCGGCGCTGAGGGTCGCGGTCTCGGCGTGCGCCCTCGCGATCCGCCGCGCGAGCTGATCGAGCCGCGTCGCGGCCTCGGCAGCGCGTGCGGCAGCGGCTGCGGCGTCCCGCCACACGGCTCGCGCCGCAGCCACGGAGGCTCCCACGATCTCGACGTCGATGAGCTCTTCGGGCGCCCCGGCGAGCTCGAGTTCGAGGTCGCGCAACCGGTCGCGCTCGGTCGCCAGGCTCACGTCGTGCCGGCGGATGCTGCTGGTGAGCGCCTCGCGCGTCGCGGCGTCACGCAGGGCGGCGGTCGCCTCGTCTGGGTGTGAGAAGTCGGATGCCGCGACCCTGGCGTTCAGATCGTCCTGAGCGGCCTGCGCGGCGGCGTCGCGGACGAGCCGCACCTCGAGCGCGTCCGCCAGTTCGCGGGCGAGGCGGCGGCGACGGGTGACCGCCTCGATCCGTGCGGCGACCGACGCGTGCTCGCCGCGGGCGCCGTCGATCAGCGCCTGGAGGGTGGCGACCCGCTCGTCGGCCACCGCGACGCCCTCCCGAGCGGTGGCGAGGTGCGCACTGAGTGCCTCGAACTCCTCCTGCACGGCGGACTGCAGTTCCGCGAGCGCGTCGCGCAACTCGATGAACTCTGCGCGTCTGGCGACCGCGGCCCGCGCACGGAGGGTCGCGGCCGTCGCGTCGATCAGGGCGGCCTCGAGGTCGTCGATCGACGCACCCCCGGCCTTCACATCGGCGTCAGCGTGCAGCGTGCGGGCCGCGCGGGCTGCCGCCGAGGCCGTCGATTCGCGCGCAGCGGACTCCTCCTTGCGCTTCTCGGCGTCGGCGATCATCTCGGCCGTCACAGGCTCGTCGTCGTGCCGGGCGGGCTGCGGGTGCTCGAGTGCACCGCACACGGCACACGGCTCCCCGTCCACCAGAGATTCGGCCAGCTCACCGGCGAAGCCGGACAACCGTCGCCGGAGGAGGCTCGTCACCTCGGCGATCGCCTTCTCGAGCGCGGCGAGGGCGGCCGCATGCGCCTTCTCGGCGTCCCGCAGTTCGGCGGCGCGGCCGGCAGCGTCGTGTGCGGCCACGAGCCGCTGCCCAAGGGTCAGCTCCGCGGCTCGCGCCGACTCGAGGGTGATTTCGGCACCGTCGAGACGGCCCGTCTCGGCCTCGATCGCCGCGCGCTGTTCGGGCATCGCCGCCCGCTGCGCGGCGAGCTGGGCCAGAGCGGACTCGGCCTCCGCCACGTCGATGCGGGAGCGTGCCGCAGCCTCGCGCGCATCGCGCAGCGCCGGCTCCTGATCGGCCGCGGCCTGCCACAGCGTCAGATCGCCCGTGAGGTCGTCGATCAGCGTCCGGAGTGCGGCGGTGTCGGATCCGGACGCATCAGGACCGGACGCACCGGCCGGTCCGGCCGCGGATTCGCCCATGCTCCAGACCGCTCGCGCGGCCTCTTCGGCGTGGATCGCGCGCTCCGCGTCGTCTCGCGCGCGATCCGCCGTCTCGATCGTGGCGCGGAGAGCCTCGGCGGCGGTGGCCTGCGCGAGCTCGATCCGGTCGGCGGCGACAAGGGCCTCGGCGCGCTCGAGTTCACGCAGCGCGGCTCGCGATCGTGCGCGCTCGCCCTGACGCGCCCGGAGTGCGGTCAGGGCGGCCAGTTCGGTCGCTGCGATCGCATGTGCATCTTCGGCGGCGTCCGCCTCGCGGCCGAGTGTGTCGGCTCGATACGCGGCCCGTTCGACCGCCCGCTCCACGGCCGCCTGCGCTGCGGTGGTGCCTTCGATCTCGACCGGGCCGGGATCACCGATCGGCTCCTGCGCACCGGCACTCCCGGGATCACTCTCGCCACCGACGCCGTGCTCGTCGATCAGCAGTCGGGCTTCGGCCAGCAGCATCCGCACACCGTCGTCACCGCGGTCCAAGGCTCGGGCAGCGACCTTGCGGCGCTCCTCGAAGGCGACCTGGTGGTCCTGGTAGACGCGCGTGCCGAACAGCGTGCGCAGCACACTCTGCCGCTCGTCGTTCTTCGCAAGAAGGAACTGCGCGAAGCGCCCCTGCGCCAGCAGGATCACCTGCAGGAACTGCTGCTGGTTGAGTCCGACGATCTCATCGAGCAGGTGCGCGACCTCGCGGGGCTTCGCCGCGCGCGTCCGCCACTCTCCGTCGACGAGCTCATCGAGCTGCGCCGCGTGCGGCACCGTCGTGAGTCCGGCGCCGCGTGCCTTCGGACGCTCGTAGTCGGGTGAGCGGGTCACCCGCCACCGGCTCCCGCCCGTGGTGAACTCGAGGGCGACTCGCGTCGCGTCCTCGGGGGTGCTGTGATCGCTGCGGACGCGCTTCTCGGACGCCTCGTACCGCGGCACACTGCCGAACAGCGCGAAGCACACCCCATCGAGGATGCTGGACTTGCCCGACCCGGTGCGGCCCGCGATCAGGAAGATGCCGTCGTCGTCGAACGCGTCGAAGTCGACGCGCTGCGCGTCGCGGAATGGACCGAAGCCCTCCAGGTCGAGGCGGTGCAGCTTCACGGCTGAATCCCGCGGCCCGCGGCGCTCACGCCGTCACCTCGGCGACGACCTTCTCGTCGAGCACGTCGCCGATCAGTTCCCGCTCGGCGTCGTTCGCTCCCACGCCGTTGCGCACGTGCACGAGGAACGCGTCGACGAGTTCGGCGTCATTGCGGGTCTCGCGGACACGGCCCGCGTAGGTCTGCTCCGCAGGCACGTGGCGCACATCCGGAGCGTGCGCGACCTGCGCGCACCAGCCGAAGCGGGCCTGCAGTCGGCGCATCGGATCGCTCTGCGGCGCGGCATCCGTATACCTGGCACGCACCCACGACTGCTCGGCGTCGGCGAACCGCGCATCCTCCAGCAGCTCGGCAAGGGTGGCGGTGAGCGTCACGAGCGGCCGGGGCACCGGCAACTCGAGCCATTCGACCGACCCGAGCCCCGCGGCATCCAGCTCGACCAGCCACGACCCGCGGGGCTTGCGCTCCTCGCCGAAGCTGTAGTGCAGCGGGGCACCCGCATAGCGGACGCCCTCGGCAAGCCGCTGACGCCCGTGGATGTGCCCCAGCGCGACATAGTCCATCCCGTCGAACGCCGACAGCGGCACGACGTCGAGGCCGCCCTGCTGGATGTCGCGCTCGAGGTGCGGCGTGGCCTCCACACCCGCTGCGAAGCAGTGCGCGATCGCGATCGATCGCCCGCTGCGCGCCCCGAGGTCGGCGCGGACGAGCTCCATGGCATGGGTGAGGGCCTGTGCCTGCGTGCGCAGTTCGACCCCGCGCCAGGTGTGCCGCACGATCGCCGGCTCGAGGTACGGGATGCCGTAGATGTGCACCGGCCCATGCTCGTCTTCGAGGGTGAGCGGGATGCCGACGGCGCGAGGATCGGTCAGGACCCAGATGCCCTCGCGCAGCAGGGCGGACTGGAAGCCCAGTCGGGCCGCCGAATCGTGGTTCCCGCTGGTGACCACCACACGCGCGCCGGTCTCGCGCAGGGCCACGAGGGTGTCGGTCAGCAGGGTGTAGCAGGCTGCGGCCGGCGTCGCGGAGTCGAAGATGTCACCGGCGACGATCACCAGATCGACCTCGTTCTCGCGCACCTGGGCGGTGAGGGCTTCGAGCACGCCGCGGAGCGCATCGAGCGTGGCGTGGCCGTGGAACGACCGCCCGATGTGCCAGTCCGAGGTGTGCAGGATGCGCATGCTCACACGCTAAGCGCGACGTGCGACATCCTTCCCGAGGCGGGCGGGCGGTTCGCTGATCGCGAATCAGGCAGCCGAGATCAGCGGATGCCGCGCCGCGCCGTCACCGCTTCTTCTTGCGACGCCGCGAGCTCAGATCCACGATCGAGATCAGGAAGGCCAGCGCGATGAACAGCGCGACGGCGATCATGCCGTAGGCGTAGGCGTCGTGATAGACGACGATGTCGGGGTTGCCGCCGCCCTCGCGGTAGATCGTCGCGTAGAACAGCGACAGCGCGACGGCCGTGCCGACCGCGGTACCGATCCGCTGTCCGAGCTGACCGATCGATCCCGCGACGCCGCCGTGCTTGACGGGGATGTCCTGGAGGGTCAGCGTCTGGTTGGGCGAGATCACGAGGCCGCCCCCGATGCCGCCGATCACCATCACGCCCGCCATCACCCAGGCGACCCATTGCTCTGGGACGAACAGCGCCGCCGCGGCGAGACCGACCACGCACAGGAGAACAGCAGCCAGCCCCCACACCACGACCGGCCGGCCGTAGGTGCCGACGATGTTGCCGCCGATCCACGAGAAGATCGCGCTCGCCAACGCGAACCCGATGGTCACCATACCGGCGAAGACGGGCGGAAGCCCGACGCCCGTCTGCAGGAACAGGGTCGTCAGGAGGAACAGCGCAGGCAGCGCGGTGAAGTACGCCGCCATGAGCAGCGTCCCGTTGCGGTAGGAGGTCGTCTTGAACAGCGCGAACCGGATGAGTGGCTGCTTGTCCTGCGACTCGTAGTGGCGCTCCCACGCGACGAACGCGCCGGCGAAGAGCACGAAACCGACCAGCAGCCACCACCGCCGCGGGTCATCGTCGGGCGAGCCGGTCGTGAACAGGAACGGCCACATCAGCGAGAGCACCGCGAGACCGAACAGGACGACGCCGAACGAGTCGAACGACAGCGGCCTGCGCGAGCGGGTGCGCGTGCTCGGCAGCACCCAGACCGCGAGCGCGATGGCCAGAAGCCCGAGTGGCACGTTCATCCAGAAGATCCAGCGCCAGCCGTCGGTGGGTCCGCCCAGAGCGATGAGCAGGCCGCCGAGCGTCGGGCCGAACGCCGTCGCGACGCCGATGGTCGCGCCGAAGAGACCGAACGCGCGACCGCGCTCCTTGCCCTGGAACAGCTGCTGGATCAGTCCCAGCACCTGCGGCATCTGAATGCCCGCCGCGACGCCCTGCAGCAGTCGCGCGACAAGCAGCATGATCGGGTTGATCGCGATCGCGCAGACGAGGCTCATCACGGTGAACAGCGACAGGCCGACGATGAACAGCGTCCGTCGCGAGCGCTGGTCGCCGAGCCGTCCCATGGGAACCAGCACCAGGCCGAAGGTGAGCACGTAGCCCGACACGATGAGCTGCAGTTCGGTCGAGCCCGCACCCAGCGCCGATTCGATCGACGGAAGCGCGACGTTCACCTTCGACAGGTCGAGGATCGTGATCGCCGCGACCGTGACGCACACCCAGAATGCGCGCCAGCGCTGCGGGGTGCTCAGGACGATGTCGGTGGTGGGCGGATGCGGATCGCCGGCCGGCCCCTTCGGAGGGAGGGTGGCGTTCGGGCTGGTTGCGGGGGCGGATTCCGACATCGCTGTCAGGCTATCCGGCGATCGGATACCGCGGGCGGGCCTTGCGCTGCGTCGCGAGTTCTGCAGCGGGGCCCGGCTCGGCTAGCCTCGCCGGGTGAGTGACGGAACGCGGTTCAGCTACGCCGGGGCGACCCTGGTTGCCGAGACCGTCGGCACGGGTCCACTCGTGTACCTCTTGATCCACGGGATCGGGATGGGGCGCACCATCTTCGGCGACCTCACCACCCACCTGACCGCCGGTGACGTCGACGGCTCCGACAGCACCGTGATCGCTGTCGACCTCCCGGGGTACGGCGAGGCACCCGAGCCGGTCCGCACGCTCACGATCGAGCGGACCGCCGACCTGATCGCCGCCTACCTCCGGCACCTGCACGCCGCGCCGGCGGTGATCGTCGGGCATTCGATGGGCACGCAGGTCGCGGTCGAGGTGGCGGCGCGGCATCCGCTCCTGGTCCGCGGGATCGTCCTGGTCGCGCCCACCGTGGACCCCCGCGAGCGGACCGCGGTGCAGCAGGTCCTGCGTCTCGCGCAGGACCTGCTCGTCGAGAGTCCGCGCGTGATCGCCGTCGGGGCGCGCGAGTACGTGCGGGCAGGCCCCAACTTCCGGGGGAAGTTCCGCGCCATGCTCGTGCACCGCCCCGAGGACACATACCCCAGGGTCGCGGCTCGCGCGCTCGTCCTGCGCGGCGAGAAGGATTACGTCGCCCGGAGTGACTGGTGCCGGTCCGTCACCGCGCGACTGCCCGAGGCGCGCCTGGTGGAGGTGCCCGGCCACGGTCACGAGACGATGATCCGCGATTCCGCTCCTGCGGCGCGCGCCATTCTGGAATTCGTCGCCGCAGGCTGACTTACGCTCCTTCGCCGCTCCCCCGCTTCGCGAGATCGGCGATCTGCTCGTCCGTGATCGCCATGCCGGAATCGGTGAACCGCTGGCGGAGCACCTCGGCGTAGCGCGCGGCCGATTCGTCACCGAGATCGGCACGGGTCTGCGCGAGGATCCCGTCGATCTGCTCGGTCGTGGTCGTCTCGTGCTGGGCCAGCAACGGACCGTCCTGCGTTCCCGTCGACGACTCCGGCGGAGGCTCGGCCGCGTTGGACGGCGTCGCGTCGGCCGGAACGTCCGATTCCGCATCGGCAGCGACGGCGTCCGGGTGCACGGCACCGCCGACGACATCATTCTCGCGAAACGCGGCCTGATCGGTCTGCGGATCCTGAGCGCCGCCCGGATCCGCGCTCTCGCTGCCCGACATCAGGCCGGGTCCTCCGCGTCGAGGTCGTCATCGGCGATCAGATCGGGGTCCGCGTCGGCTTTCGCGCCCTCGACGCCCTCCGAATTCGTGTCGGCCGTGGCATCGGCCCCATCCGGAGTCAGCGGCGGCAGCCCGGACTCGGTGAGGCCGGACGAGCCGGCGGCATCCGCGTTGCGCTCCGCGGTCTCGCCGTCGGCGACCTCTCCGCTCTCCCAGCCGCCTGCCGGGTCCGCGTTGATCGCAGCCTCGGGAAGGTATTCGTTCGTGATCATGACGTCTCCTCTCGGTACGTCAACGCTCTCCCGCGCCCGCCCGCCCGCCAAGGGGTTGACGCGATGGCGCATCGCCCCTACGGGACGGATGCCGCTACAGCGCGTCGGACGAATCGCCACGGCGGACGGCCGTGGCCGCGGTCGATGCCGCCCGATCCTTCGCCACTGCCCGACCGATCAGCTGCGCGCCGCTGGTGGTGAGCGCACGGCGCCACGGCAGCGTTCCTTCGATCTCGATCTGGATCGACATCGACAGGACGGTCCGGATGAGCACGATCACGCCGAGGATCAGCGCGTCCTCCATCGACGGCTTGGAGGTGATGGTGCGGATCAGGTCGGCGGCCACCAGGACTTCCAGGCCCAGCAGGATCGCCGAGCCGAGCGTGGTGCGAAGCACCGAGAACGCCGCCGTGCCGCCGTCACCGCGCTGCAGGGCGCGGGCGCCGAGGACCACCGCGATGATGAAGCCGATGACCATCGCGGTCGCGCCGATCGCCTCGAAGGCGACGGCGATGGAGACGAAGACGGTCTCGAAGTGCACGCGCTCAGTGTAGGGCGCGCAGTGCGACCGCTACGCCGACTGGCGGTTCTTCAGGATGCCGGCCCGCTCGGGGTGCGCGGCGAACCAGTCGGCGACGTACCAGCAGACGGGCAGCACCTGACGGTCGCCGGCGCGCTCGAGTTCGGCCACCGCCCGGTCGGTGAGCTCACCCGCGTACCCGTGACCTCGGAAGGTCGGGATCGTGTAGGCGCGGGTCATCGCGACGGTGTGTCCGTCGTCTCGGTAGTCCAGCACACTCACGAGGTCGTCGCCCTTGCGGAGGGTGTAGCGGGAGGCATCCGGTTCGTTGGTGAAGTGCAGCGTGCTCACCCGGATAGGGTACGCCTGCATACATCCTCCGGGCCCACCCGGCGGCGAGTCCCAGCGAACGCACACCACGTCCCTGTCAGCCGGTGACCGCGCTCCGATCCACCTCGAAGCGCTGCGAACGCCCGTCGGGGGCCGTGATCGTCACATCGGCGATCCCGGATCCGCCGGGGAAGACCCGAAGTTCGAGCCCGTCCAGGTAGTCGTAGTCCGGGCGGTCGCTGCGGGCGCCCCAGGGGATCACCGCGCCGGGCCGCACGTAGATCGGCAGAGTGTCGAAGCCGTGCCGCTCACGGCGCCAGGCGCCGCCCTCGACCACCTCGCCGCTGAGCAGGTGCGTCCACGGACCCGGCGGCAGGTAGAACTCGACCTCGCCGTCCGCGCTGAAGACCGGCGCGACGAGGATGTCGGATCCGAGCATGTACTGGCGGTCGAGGTAGCCCATCGCCGGGTCGCCCGGGAACTCGAGCACCATCGGGCGCATCAGCGGCACGCCCGTGCGCGTCGCCTCGATCCCGGCGGCGTAGAGGTACGGCATGAGGCGCATCTTGAGGTGCGTGAAGATGCGGGTGACCTCCACCGCTTCTTCGTCGAACATCCACGGCACACGGTACGACTGCGATCCGTGGAACCGGCTGTGGCTGCCCAGGAGCCCGAACGCCGTCCAGCGCTTGAACACCGCGGCATCCGGTGTTCCCTCGAATCCCCCGATGTCGTGGCTCCAATACGCGAACCCGCTCATCGCCAGCGACAGGCCGCCGCGCAGCGTCTCGGCCATCGAGGGGAAGGTCGAGGTGGAATCCCCGCCCCAGTGCACGGGCATGGTCTGGCCGCCGGCCGTCGCCGATCGCGCGAACAGCACCGCGTCCCCTTCGCCGCGCGCCTCGACGAGCACCTCGTGCACAGCCGCGTTGTAGAGCTGCGCATAGAGATTGTGCATCCGCGAGGGGTCGGCGCCGTCGGCCCAGACCACGTCGGTCGGGATCCGCTCGCCGAAGTCGGTCTTGAAGCAGTCCACGCCCTGATCGATCAGGGCGCGCAGCTTGCCCTGGTACCAGGCGGTCGCGTCGGGGTTGGTGAAGTCGACCAGGCCCATGCCCGCCTGCCAGAGATCCCATTGCCAGATCGAGCCGTCGGGGCGCGTCACCAGGAATCCGGATGCCGCGGCCTCGGCGAACAGCGCCGAGCGCTGCGCGATGTACGGGTTGATCCACACACAGACGCGCAGGTCGCGCTCGTGGAGCCGCGCGAGCATGCCGTCGGGGTCCGGGAACACGCGCGGATCCCACTCGAAGTCGCACCACTGGAACTCGCGCATCCAGAAGCAGTCGAAGTGGAACACCGAGACGGGCAGTTCGCGCCGCGCCATCTCGTCGATGAAACCGGTGACGGTCGCCTCGTCGTAGTCGGTCGTGAACGACGTCGACAGCCACAGGCCGTACGACCACGCCGGCACGACCGGCGGGCGACCGGTCAGCGCGGTGTAGCGCTCGAGGACGTCCTTCGGGGTGGGGCCGGCCAGCACGAAGTACTCGAGCACCTCGCCTGGAACGGAGAACTGCACCCGCTCGACCGCCTCCGAACCGATCTCGTACGAGACATGGCCGGGATCGTTCACGAGCACCCCGTAGCCGCGGCTGGAGACGTGCAACGGCACGCTCTTATAGGCCTGCTCGCTCGAGGTGCCGCCGTCGGCGTTCCAGATCTCGACGCTCTGACCGTTCTTGACCAGAGGCCCGAACCGCTCGCCGAGGCCGTAGATCAGCTCACCGACGCCGAGGTCGAGCTGCTCGTGGACGAAGGCGCGCTCGTCGGGGACACCGCTGTCGGCACGGGCGTTGCCGACGATGCCGTGGTCGGTCGCGGCGTCCGCCGCCAGGCGGACATAGCCCTGTGCGCGGGAGCCGCTGCCGGTCACGCGCTGACCGTCGACCTCGAACGACAGGGACCACGGTGCCCCAGGCGCGATGCGCGCCGTCAGCCTGCCGGTGGTCAGCTCGCCGCCCGTTTCGGTGACGGATGCCGCTGCCGCCCCACCCTCGACCGCGCCGGGGAGCGCGAACCCGCCATGCCACGGGCGACCCTCGTGGTGCGCGATCCGCACGCGGATCACACCGTTCAGGGGCGAGGAGAGCGTCACCGTGAGCACGGGGCGGTTCAGCGTGTCACCACGCCGTGTGATCACCGAGGTCGGCGCGGTGACGATCAGGCCGGGGCCGTCCGCGGTGGCATCCGTCCGCTGGATGTCGTAGGCCTCCTGGCCGTAGAGGGCGGTGACGCCGGGGCGCAGCTGCCAGAACCCGTCGGTGAACTTCATTACTTGACTGCTCCTGCCGTGATGCCCCGGGTGAGGGTGCGCTGGAAGATGAGGAAGAAGATGAGCGTGGGGATCAGGCCGAGCAGAGCCGACGCGCTGGTCGTGGTGACGTCCATCAGCCGGTCACCCTGCAGCACGCTGATCGCCACTGGCACCGTCTGGTTCGCGTTGGAGACGAGGAAGGTCAGCGGGATCAGGAACTCGTTCCACGTCCAGATGAAGAAGAAGATCAGCAGGACTGACAGCGTCGGGCGACTGATCGGGAAGATCACCCGCCAGAGGATCTGCCAGCGCGATGCCCCATCGATCGCCGCAGCCTCCAGCACTTCCTTCGGGAACGTGCCGTACACCGCTGAAAGGAGGTAGGTGCCGAACGCCGCCTGGATCACGGTGAAGATGATGATGACCGACCAGACGTTGTTGTACAGTCCGACGGCCTTGAACATGTAATAGAGCGGGTACAGCAGCGCTTCCTGCGGGAGCAGATTCGCGAGCAGGAACAGCAGCACGATCCACGATCGACCCTTGATGCGGCCGATGCCGATGGCGAATGCGTTCAGCACCGAGATGAGTACCGCCAACACGGCGACCATCCCCGAGATGAAGATCGAGTTCCAGACCTTCTCGGGGAAATTCACGCGTTCCCAGAACGTGGCGATGCCATCGAGGTAGATGCTCGTGGGCAGCGACAGCGGGCCACCGTTGGAGTAGTCGGTGGGCGACTTGAACGAGTTGACCAGAATCAGATAGAACGGCGCGATGATCAGCAGGGCGGCGACGATGACGAAGGCGAGCATGAGCCAGTCGATGCCTCGCGGGCGTGACATCCCGCCGCGAGGGCGGCTGCGCACCCTTTTCGGGGGCACGGTCGTCGGTTCGTCGAGGACGACCATTGTTGAGGCGACCATCACAGACCCGCCCTTTCTTTGCGCTCCGACGCGTTCTGGGCGCGGATGAAGAGGATCGACACGATCGCGATCACGATGGTGAGGGCGGTCGCGATGGTGGCGCCGTAGCCGACCTGCTGGGCCTGGAAGAACTCGCTGTACGCGTAGTAGGCCGGGACGATCGTCGACGTGCCCGGGCCGCCGCGCGTCAACACGTACACCGGGCCGAAGACCTTGAGCGCGGCGATCGTGCAGGTCAGGGTGACGACGTAGATCTCGGGGCGGATGATGCTCACCGTGATCGCGCGGAACCGTTGGAACCAGTTCGCACCGTCGAGTTCCGCGGCCTCGTAGAGTTCGGGGTCGACACGCTGCAGGGCGGCCATGAACACCACGACCGGATATCCGATCTGGATCCAGATCAGGACCACCATGATGCTCGCCAGCGCCGTGTCCGGGCTGCCCAGCCAATTGTGTGCGAGCGCGCCGAGTCCGATGTTCTCGAGAATCTCATTGAGCGCGCCGTCGCCCGGTCGCAGAATCCACCCGATCACGATGCCCGCGATAACGGCCGGGAGGATCTGGGGCAGGTAGTAGGTCGCACGCAAGAAGCTCGCCAGGCGGCCGCCGTACTTGCGCCCGATCACATCGAACAGGAGCGCCGCGAGGACGAGTCCGACCACGGTGGGCACGATCACCATCGCGACGATCATCCAGACACTGTTGCCGAACGACGTCCAGAACTTCGCGTCGCCCATCAGCTCGATCCAGTTGTCGAGGCCGATGAACTCCGGCGGCTTGATGCCGCGCCACTCGGTGAAGGTCAGATAGAAGTTCCAGACCAGAGGGATGACGACCACGATCGTCAGCAGCACGAGCCCCGGGATCAGGTAGAGCCAGTAGGCGGCCGAACTGCCGCGGCCGCGCTGCGGGATCAGCGGCTCTTCGGGGGGAAGTTTCGCGCGCGGCGCCTTGGCGGGTCGCACGAAGGGGACGGCGGTCATGGCCTGCTCCTGATCGATGGGGAACGAAGGCGGATGCCGGCATCCGCCGTTGCCGGGCGGCCGCAGGCGCGGCCGCCCGGCGAGGAATCAGCGGAAGTCCGCGACGTAGGACTCGTACTCGTCCCCGAGGGACTGCTGGACCTCGGCAGCCGTCTTCGTGCCGTTGACCAGCTCCTGCAGTTCTGCGACGAGGGTGTCGTAGAACGTCGGGGTCGGCCAGTCCGGGTAGAACGACAGCCCGTCCTTCTCATTCACCGCGTTGAAGGCCTCGATGAGTTCGAGGCTCTTGGCGTCGGTGATGTCTGCGGTCTCGGCGGCGACCGGAAGGCCGCCGTTGTTGCCGATGAGAGCCTGGATCTCGGGCCGCATCGTGATGTCGATGAATTCGTAGGCGAGCTCCTTGTTGGCGGCGCGCTCGGGGACGACCCAGAGGTTTCCGGAGGACCCGAGGCTCAGGTCGCTGTCCGGGAACGGGAAGATGCCGAAATCGAAGTCGGTGATCTCGTTGACGAAGCGTCCGTACCACCAACTGCCCGACACGAAGATCGGAGCGGAGCCGTTGATGAACGACACTCCTGCGTCTTCGGCCTTCACGCCCGAGACGTCCGGCGAGATGTAGCCCTTGTCGACGTAGTCCAGCAGCGTCTCGGTCGCGTAGGTGATCTCGTCGCCCTGCCAGTCGACCGGGTTCTCGTACAGCTGGTAGTCGTTCACGAACTGCCGGTCGGCCTGGCTCAGTGCGAGCTGATACCAGAGCTGACCCAGCGGGTATTCCAGCCCTGCCTCGGCGAGGGGCGTGACCCCCTGCGCGGCGAACGCGTCGAGGGCGGCGGTGAACTCCTCGTAGGTGGTCGGGATCTCGATGCCCGCCGCAGCGAACGCATCCTTGTTGTAGTACACCGTCACGAACTCGCCGTAGTTCGGGATGCCGTACCAGGCGCCCGAGCCCATCACCCCGTCTTCGCTGTACTTCGCGGTGGTCTGCAGCGCAGGGGCGAGCTTGTCGTCCCACCCGTACTCGTCGACGGCGTCGCTGATGTCCGCCAGGAGTCCCTGGCTGGCCAGCAGCCCCGCGGTGGCGTTGCCCTTGTTGAACTCCATCAGATCGGGTGCCTCGTCGGAGTTGAGCACCTGGCTGGCTGTCGAACGGATCTGTTCGAAGCTCTTCTCCTCGAACTCGACGGTCGCGCCGGTCTCCTCTTCGAAGACCTTGATCGCCTCGGCCCAGGCGATGCCCATCGCGCTGTCGGCGCCCTCGTAGTGCCAGAGCTTGAGGGTGTCGGATGAGCTCGCGTCGTCGCCGCTCCCGCCTGCGCAGCCGGCGAGGGCGAGCCCGGCGACCGTGATCCCGGCAACCGCCGCGCTGAGGCGCATGAACTTCCTGCTGTGGTGCTGTGCCATCATCGGCACTCCTTTCTGAGGTGTCCCGGCGGACGGGACAGGGGTGGTGGTGGTGCGGATGCCCGCCTGTCGATGTTGTCGAAGCGCTTCGACAGCGGACGTGGGAAGATAGGGATGAAGGCGTGCATCAGTCGGTTCGCTCGCCTGATGTCGGCCTGACGGGACCGACGGAGCCCCGCGAGTGGTACTGCGGCTCGATGAGGTGCACCCGGGGCTTCGGAGGGTCGTCCTCGAGCGCACGCAGGGCGAGATCCACGGCGAGATCGCACGAGCGCTGCGGCACGAGAGGGATGTCATCGACTGCGATCGCCAGCGCGGACGCATCGAAACTCGAAGCGACCGAGATGAGGGACACATCTGCCGGAATCGACAGACCACGAGCTGTCACCTCCGCGAGCACTGCAGCAGTCGCCTCTTCCGAGGCATGGACGAGGAATCCGGTCACCCCGGCATCGATCATCTCTGCGATCCCTCGGCGAGTGGTCGCGGCATCGGGCCGGTTCGATCCGGTCGAACGGAAGTGCGCGTCGAGACCGAGTTCGCGAGCGGCTGCGTCGAAGCCTCGGCGTACTCGCGGCGGGAAGTTCGAGTTCTCGTAGGCGATCGCAGGCTGGCCGACCAGCCCCACGACGCGATGCTGCGCATCGGCGAGACGGCGGACCGCAAGCGTGGCCGCCCGCTCGAAGTCGAGGTCGACGCAGGTGAGACCCGCATGGTCATCGGGCACCCCGATGAAGACGGTCGGGATGGCGATTCGCCGGGCGAGCGCGACGCGCTCATCGTCCGGCGCCACGTCCAGGACGAGCACTCCGTCGACGAGCCCGCTCGAGGCGACACGGCGCATCCCGCTGGATGCCTCCTCTTCGGTGAGGAGCAGGATGTCGTAGTCGTTGCGGCGCGCAGCGATGGAGGCTGCGAGCACGAATGACATGTGCGTCGGTGCGTGCGTATCTGGACGGAACGGCTCCGTCAGCGCGAAGATGCTCGTCCGGCTGCCCGCCAGCATGCGTGCGCCGGCGTTCGGTCGGTAGTCGAGCTCCCGAACCGCCGCGTCGATGCGCGCGCGAGTGTCTGCCGAGATCGGGCGCTTGCCGCTGAGCGCGTACGACACGGTGCTGATGGACACCCCGGCGGCCTTGGCCACCTCGTCGATCTTCGCCATGCGGACTCCGTCGTCAGACTGAATGTACTGTCGAAGCGCTTCGCGGAACCGCTTCGACGACGACACTAAACACATTCGGTCCCGAACGCAAGCAATTTGTGGTGAGGTCCAACTTATGAAGCGCCTCGCTGACATCGACGGACCTTCGCCGGATTGAGCAATCTGCAACATTTCGTCATCGCCGGGGCGCAGCATGCGTGCGATTTGACGCATTGCGACACGATCGGCAATAATCAGCCTCATGACTGACAACGCACGCTCTCTGTCCGCCCTGGAGGCGAACGGGACTGCCGGCATGATGATGGCCGGTCGCGTCGTCATGCCCTGTCGAATGTGTCGCTGACACGGTGACCCCCGCCGGATTCGTGCGCAGCTTCTGAAACGCCGCGAGAATCCCCGAACGCCAGGTTCGTGCGTCGATCACGCACTCCCGCAACGTTCGCACCCAGGTCCGCAGTCGGACCGCCACGCAGCACACACCGAACCCGCTTCCGGCCATGAGCCCGGGTTCCTCCCGCAAGGATCCATCATGTCGAACACCGCGCTTCTGAATCGTCCCGCCCAGGCCACCGCCGCTGCGCGTCACCTGAGCGCCGTGCCTGCCATCCCGGCGGTCGCCGAACCCGCCCCTGCCGAACAGCCGGGCGCCCGGCACCTGCCGGCCGGCACCGCCCCGCGCGGGTTCGCCCTCTACGTCGGCATCGACGAGGCGAAGGTCGCCGCCTCCGGTGTGACCCTCGGCGTGCTGGTGGACGCCCTGCGTCGCACGCTCGCCGATCTCGCTCCCGAAGCCGAGACCTACGCGACCGTGGCGCTGGCTCCGGTCGGCTCGGGCGGTCGCGACGTCGACGTCGTGCGCCTCGCGCTGCACGAGCCCTCGGCCGTCGCCCGCACCAAGCAGGACGAGCCCGAGAACGAGGACCGCGCGCCCGGCGGCGTCGTGGTCGACATCTCTCGCAAGCGCGTCCTGATCGACGGCGAGTCGGCGGCGTTCACCTTCAAGGAGTTCGAGCTGCTGCAGTACCTGGTGCTGCGCGAGGGCCGCACGATCGAGCGCGCCGAACTGGTCTCGTCGCTGTGGAACGGCGCCACCGAAGAGGAATCGCCGGGCGAGCGCACGATCGATGTGCACGTGCGGCGCCTGCGCGCCAAGCTCGGCCGCTACGAGGACATCGTCCGCACGGTGCGCGGCGTCGGCTACCGGTTCGACCGGCACGCCGACGTGTCGATCCGCTACGGCCACGGCACGCCTTCCCCCGACCGCTTCTGAGCGGGACCCCGTTCACAACTCAGGAGTTCCTGCAGTCGTCGTGGGATACCGCCGTCGGATCGACCGCTTTTCCTGAGTTGCGCACCCGGGCATCGCCGACCCCGCAGGGCCGATGTCGGACCCCGCCGCGTAGGGTTGTCGCATGACGATCGCGGAGGTCCAGCCGGCGCTGCACCGCGATTCCGCGAGGCCGCTGGAGACCGAGTACCGGCCGCGACACCCCCTCGATTTCCGCCGCACCGTCCTGTACCAGCGGCACGGCGGCGGTGACCCCACGATGGTTACCGCCGGATCCGTGATCTGGCGCGCGAGCCGCACTCCGGCAGGCGTTGCGACGCTCGCGCTGCGCGAGGTCTCGCGCGGTGTGATCCGCGGCGCCGCATGGGGACCCGGCGCCGGCTGGGCGCTCGCGCAGCTGCCCGCCCTCTGCGGGGCGCTGGATGATCCGGAAGGGTTCGACGCCAGCCGGCATCCGCTCATCGCCGCCTCGCACCACCGCAATCCCGGCGTGCGGATCGGCCGCACCGACCTGTTCTTCGAGTCGCTGGCCAGCGCGATCATCGAGCAGAAGGTGACCGGCATGCAGGCGTTCGCCGCCTGGCGGCGGATCGTCACCTGGCACGGCGAACGGGCGCCCGGCCCGACGCCGCGACCGATGTACGCGCCCCCGAGCATCGATGGCTGGCGGCGCGTGCCGTCCTGGTCGTGGCATCGCGCCGGCCTCGAGCCCCCGCAAGCCCGGACCATCGTCGAGACCGCGCGGCGAGGCGAGGCGATCGGCCGCGTGTTCATGTCCGCGCCGGACGGCGAGGCGCGCGACCGCGTGCTGATCAGCCAGCGGGGCATCGGCGCATGGACCTCGGCCGAGACGCGCATCCGTGCGCTGGGCGATCCCGACGCGGTGAGCGTCGGCGACTTCCATCTGGCGCACGAGGTCGGTTATGCGCTCACCGGCACGCGCGTGGACGACGACGGGATGCTGGAGCTCCTCGCCCCCTGGGCGGGTCAGCGGCAACGGGTCATCCGGCTCATGGAGGCCAGCGGCGTGCGCGAGCCTCGCCGCGCGCCGCGGCTGCACCCCGAAGACCACCGCGACCGCTGAGAAACCCGGGCGCCGCGCGCTGCGGCTCTATGCTGAGACCATGACTGACGAGCGCCGCACCGGCTTCCCCAGGGGCCGTCTGGGCTGGATCTTCGGCACGATCCTTCTCTTCGCCGGCGGGGCGCTGTTCGGCGCGATCTGGGGCAGCCTGTGGCTCGGCCTGGTGATCGCGGCCGCGCTGTCGATCGGGTGGTTGATCGCGTACGAATCGTGGCGCGGCCGCACCGGCGACCTCGAAGACCCCGACGACAACGGCGCCCAGCTGTAACCGCGCCCTCACGCCCAGAGCGTCAGCTTCTGCGGGTTGCGCATGATCCACACGTCCGCGATCCGTCCACCGCGGACGTCGAGGGTGATCACACTGTGGGCGGCTCCGTCGAGCGTGACGACGAAGCCCAGCCCGTCCGGGGTGATGGTCGGCGCGACCTGGGCGGCGGGCGCCAGCCGAGGAACGCCGAGCAGGAACCGCGCGACCCGGTCCGCGCCGGACACCGGACGGCGGGCGGCGGAGACGAACCCGCCCCCATCGCTGTGGAGCACGACGTCGGGATCGAGCACCGCGATCAGCGCCTGCAGATCGCCGTGGGCGCAGGCGTTCGCGAACGCCTGCGCGAGAGCATCGTGGGTCTCGCGGGATGCTGCGCCCGCCCGCCGCTCGCGGATGTGCCTGCGCGCCTGTGAGGCGAGCTGGCGGCACGCGTCCGGCGTGCGGCCGACGGTCTCAGCGATCTCGGCGAACGGCATCCCGAAGACGTCGTGCAGCACGAAGGCGACGCGCTCAGCGGGGGTCAGCGACTCGAGGACGACGAGGAGCGCCGTGCTGATCGTGTCGTCGAGCGTCACCCGCGCGAGCGGGTCGGTCGTCGCGGATGCCGCGAGCTCCGACGATCCCGGGAGCGGTTCGGGCAGCCACTCCCCGACGTAGCGCTCGCGCCGAGCCCGCGCCGAGCCGAGCATGTCCAGGCAGATGCGACCTGCCACCCGCATGAGCCAGGCGCCCGGGTTGTCGATCGCCTCCCGCTCGGCGTCGGTGAGGCGATACCAGCGGACGTAGGTCTCCTGCACGGCATCCTCGGCGTCGGCGACGGTGCCCAGCATCCGGTAGGCGAGCCCCATCAGCTGGCGCCGCTCGCCCTCGAGCACCTCGATGCCGTCCGTCACGTCAGCCCTCCCCGATTCGCCTCGCTCTGCACTGTACGACGACGCGGCATCCCGGATCGTGAGCGTGCCGCCTCACATTCCGGGCGGCCGCATCGTCGGATCGGTGTGAGCATGACGATACGACGAGTGATCCTCTGGCTGACTGCCGCGATCGGCGCCTTCGTGGGCGTCTGGGCGGCCGGCTTCCCGCAGTCCTTCTATGACTCCTTCCCGGGCTTCGGGTTCGTCTGGATATCGGTGGACGGCCCGTTCAACGAACATCTGATCCGCGACGTCGGCTCGCTCTACCTCGCCCTGGCAGCGGCGAGCGCGGCCGCGACGTTCTCCCGGACGCCCGATGCCGGACGCGTCGTCGGCGTCGCCTGGGCGGTTCTCGGCATCCCCCATTTCGCTTACCATGCCGCCCACTTCGCGCACATGGCCCCCGCCGATGTCATCGGCAACGTCGTCAGCCTCGGAGCGAGTCTGCTCCTGGGGATCGTGCTGATCCTGCCGGGACCCAGCTCGATGTCCTCGCAACCGGAATCGCAGGAGAAGGAGCGTGTCCGATGAAGATCGCAGTGGCCGGAGGAACCGGGCAGGTCGGTGCGCACGTCGTGGACGTCGCCCGCGAACGCGGGCACCAGGTCGTCGTGCTCACCCGTGGCCGGGGCGTCGACCTCGTCGCCGGACAAGGCGTGGCGAACGCCCTGACCGGTGTGGACGCGGTGATCGATGTCACCAGTGTCAGCACGCTGGACGGCGAGGAGTCGACGGCGTTCTTCGAGGCCGTGACCCGCACACTGCTCGACGCGGAGCTCGCCGCGGGCACCGGGCACCATCTCGCGCTGTCCATCGTCGGGATCGACCGTGCACCCGAGGGCTACTACGCCGGGAAGGTCGCGCAGGAGCGGCTCGTCGAGGCGGGCGACGTGCCCTGGACGATCCTGCGCGCGACCCAGTTCCACGAGTTCGCGGCGCAGATCTACGACCGCGCGACCGTCGGTCCGTTCCACATCGCCCCGCGCATGCGCACGCAGCCGATCGCCGCCCGTGAGGTCGCCGAGCACCTCGTCGGCCTGGCCGAGGACGGGCCGGGCGGCCGCGTCCCGGAGCTGGCCGGGCCTCGCGAGGAGAGCCTGGTCGCGATGGTGCGCGGCTACGCGCGCGCTCGGGGATCCCGCGCCTGGATCCCCGGCATCCCGCTTCCCGGTGCCGGCGGTCGCGCACAGCGCGACGGATCGCTCCTGCCCGGACCCGGGGCGATGCTCGGGAGCCAGACGTTCGCCGAGTGGCTCGCCGCCGGGATCGCTCCCCCGTCGCGAGGCGGCGCTGCGGGCGGCGGCGAGGCCGGTTAGCGACGGCGGAGCAGTCCTGCGGCTACATCTCCTCGTGCGTGTTCGGGTCGCCGTCGAAGAGACGCCCGCGCTCGAGCGCCGAGATGGCATCGACCTGCTCGGGCGTGAGCGAGAAGCCGAAGACGCCGGCGTTCTCGCGCTGACGATCGGCGTCAGCGGACTTCGGGATCGGCGTGCTGCCGAGTTCGATGTGCCAGCGCAGCACCACCTGCGACGGCGTGACGTCGTGGATGACGGCCAGCTCCCGCAGCACCTGCTCGGTGAGCAGTTCGCTGCGCTTGGCCAGCGGGCTCCAGCTCTCGGTGCGGATGCCGTGCTCGGCGTGGAAGGCGCGCATCGCGGCCTGCGGGAAGTACGGGTGCAGCTCGATCTGGTTGACCGCCGGGACGACGCCGGTCTCGGCGATCAGACGGGTGAGCATCGCCTCGGTGAAGTTCGAGACGCCGATCGAGCGGATCTTCCCCTGCTCCCGCAGGTCGATCATGGCCCGCCAGCTGTCGACGTACCTGTCGACGCTGGGGTTGGGCCAGTGGATCAGCGACAGGTCGATGCGATCCAGACCGAGCACCGACAGCGAGCCGTTCGTGCTCTCGATCGCCTCGTCGTACCCATGGTTGCGGCCCGGGATCTTCGTCGTGACGAGCAGGTCGTCGCGATCGGCCGACGTGCGCCGGACGGCCTCGCCGATCTCGCGCTCGTTCTCGTAGTTGACCGCGGTGTCAACAAGCCGGTAGCCGGACTCGATCGCAGCGTCGACGGACGCGATGCCGTCTTCGCCGCGGAGGCCGTACGTGCCGAGTCCGAGTTCGGGGAACCAGGTCCCGTCGTTGAGGGTGACGGTGGGGATGGGGGGATGGATGCTGGCCATGCATCCATCCTCGCCCACCGCCGCTATCGCGGGCTGCGGATCGTGACCGAGCCCGCCGAGACCGAGACGTCGACCGAGTTGCGGGCACCCATCTCGGTGCTCAGTCCGTTGTCGAATTCGCCTGCCGACACGTCGGAGCGCACGTCGTACACGCCCGAGGGCAGGGTCAGGTCCAACCCGCCCGCGCTCACCTCCACCACGACGGTCCGCGGCGCATCGCCGGTGAGCCGCGAGTCGACCGATCCTGCGCTCACCTGGAACTGCGCCTCCTCGACGTCGGCGAGGTCGATGTCGGCATCGCCGGCGCTCAGGTCCGCCGAGAGCGTTCGAGCGGATCCGCTCACGGTCAGCGACCCCGCGCCGATCTCGATCTCCAGCTCGCCGAAGTCGCCGTCGACGGACAGATCGCCGGCAGACAGGCCGAGCGAGGCATCCAGCCCCGGTCCGCGCAGCGACTCCGGCAGCGTGAGGGTGGCGCGGCTGTCATCGCCCCACGACCAGCGCCAGTCGAACCAGGAGTCCTCCGGCGAAGAGACGTTCAGCTCATCGCCGTCGCGCTCGAGCGTCCAGTCGCTCGCGCCGCGACCGCTCGTGACCTCAAGTGTCGCCTCGGTGACATCGGCGAACTCGATTCGCACGGAGGATCCGCCCACCTCGACGTCCAGGTCGCGGACACCCGACGCGTCGACGGATCTGCTCTCGGTGCGCACTGCCGCCGTGGCGACGGTCGAGAACACCGCCGTCAGGATCGTGCCCAGCACGATCGCCGCGCCGAGGGCGATCGTGAGGATCGCGATCACCCTCGAGGCCGAACGCGTCTGCCGCGGAGGTTCGCCTGCAGGACCGCCCGCGGGCTGCGCCATCGGCGGAACGGGCGGGGGCGGCGGGGTCTGCGCGCCCGGGGGCATCATCGTCGTGCTCATGTCAGGCTCCTGTCTGCGGCCGGTCGCCGCCGTATTCGAGGTGGACCAGGGTGGCGAGCACCCGGCGGTTGCCGGACTCGTCCTGCTCGAGATCGAGCTTCTGGAAGATCGTGGTGATGTACTTCTCGACGCTTCCCTCGGAGACGAAGAGGGCTGCGGCGATGGCCTGGTTCGACTTGCCTTCCGCGATGAGCGAGAGGACGGATGCCTCCCGGTCGCTGAGCCGCTGCATCCGGTCATCTCTGGGCCGGCGGCTGAGGAGCTGGGCGACCACCTCGGGGTCGAGCACGGTGGCACCCTGGCCGATCCGCTCGATCGCCGCGAGGAAGTCCGTCACGTCGGCGACCCGATCCTTGAGCAGGTAGCCGATCGCGCCGCCTTCGCCGGTGATGAGCTCGGTCGCGTAGCGCTCCTCGACGTACTGCGAGAGCACGAGCACGGGCAGCACGGGGTGTGCGCGGCGCAGGCGCAGCGCCGCACGGATCCCTTCGTCGGTGAAGGTGGGCGGCAGGCGCACGTCCAGGATGCACAGGTCGGGTGCTGTCGCCTCGACGGTGTCGTCGAGGGCCGTGGCATCCGGCAGTGCGGCGGTGATCTCGTGTCCGGCGTCTTCCAGCAGACGCACCAGGCCGGCGCGCAGCAGGACGGAGTCCTCGCAGATCAGGATGCGCACGGGACGCTCACCTCCAGCGAGGTGGGTCCGCCCTGCGGGCTGTCCAGGCGGACTGTCCCGCCTGCGGCCAGCACGCGGTTGGTGATGCCGTCCAGGCCTCCGCCCGCGATCACCCGGGCCCCGCCGATGCCGTCGTCTTCGACGCGGGCCCAGAGTGCGCCGTCCTCGCGTCGGCGGACGAGCACGCGGCATCCGGTCGCTCTGGAGTGCTTCGCCGCGTTGGTCAGCGACTCCGCGATCGCGAAGTACACGGCCGCTTCGGCGTTGCGATCGCACCGCGTGTCCAGGCGCACGTCCAGGTGCACGGGGATGTGCGAGCGGCCGGCGAGCGCCGAGAGAGCGGCGTCCAGTCCGCGGTCATCGAGCACCGACGCGTGAATGCCCCGGGCCAGCTGGCGCAGCTCGGTGATCGCCGCCTTCGTGGAGGTGTGCGCTTCGGCGAGAAGCTCCTTGGCGGCGGCCGGGTCGTCGTCGATCTTCTGCTGTGCCAGGCCCAGCGTCATGCCGACCGAGACGAGCCGCGGCTGGACGCCGTCATGGAGGTCGCGTTCGATGCGCGTGCGCTCGACCTCGGAGGCGCGGATGGCGCCGGCGCGGCGCACGTCGGACGTGCGCGCCTGCTCGGCGTACTGCGCCTCGCGGGTCGGAACGAGGAGTGCGCGGGTGATCACACCGTGCAGGATCGCGAGACCGACGATCGCCGCCAGTGCGACGATGGCGGCCAGGAGTCCGACGACAACGGCCCAGCCGACCGGGACGGCGATGCCGGTCACCCCGAGCGGGAGAGGCCCGGCGCCGGCGAACAGGGGGGCGAAGACCAGCACGATGCCGGAGGCGAACACCGAGATCAGCGGAAGCACGACCATGCCGAGGATCGTCGCGATGGCGATGCTGGCGACCGCTCGCCACATCGAGGGGTCGATGAACTGGTGCCAGATGACCCGGAGGAATCCGCCGAAACCGGGCGTCGTGCGGGTGCGCGGCCGCAGGCCTGGAAGCCCGAGGGCGTAGAGGCCGTCCACGCGGGCGGTCTCGAGCCAGGCCAGCCCGTAGAGGGCGTACACGAAGCCGAGGAGGAGGATGAGCCCGATGCCCAGGACCGGCAGCAGTCCGACCCCGACGCCGAGCAGCGTGATCAGGATCGTGAACGCGATCGGCCCGACCACGCCGAGCGCGGCCAGCTGCGCGGCCGCACCGGCGACGATCAGGGGACGGGGAAGGGCCGAGGAGGATGGCACGGCCGCCACGGCGGTCGTCGGCGTCGCAGTCTGGGAGGTCATGCTCCCACGCTACGGTCGCGTCTCGCGCGCCGCCCCCCGGTCGTCCCGAAGGATCGATTCGGGTTAACCCCCGCTCAGTCCTCGATGCGGCGCAGGCGCACCGCCATGAACTGACGAGCAGGGAGGTCGACCCGCACCGTGTCGGCGTACGTGCCGGGAAGCGTATCGACGGTCATGTTCCAGGTGTCGATCACGTCGACCTCGAACGTGCCGCCCGCCGGCAGCACCACGTTGCGGAACCGCGGCCGGTTGAACCCGAAGTACGCGATCAGATGCTCGCCGGCTACACCGCCCCACGGCACGTCCCAGTCCGAAGGAAGCGGGTCCAGGACGCCGTCGGGCGCCTCGGCGAGGATCTGCTCGAGGAACCCGATCCGGTCGGGAGATGTCCCCTCGAGCACGCCGCCCTTGGACCACCAGAGCTCCTCTCGCTCGTTGAGATAGGTCTCTCCGTGGCCGACGTAGCCGCCGCGCACGGCCCCCTCCCAGAACCGCCGGGTGAGCTCCTCGCCCGTGACGTTGCCCCAGCCCTGATCGATGTCGCCCTCATACGCGCACTCGTCGATCACGATCGGCTTGCCCCACCGCTCACGCCACTCGTCGGTGTTCTCCGCGGTGCGGTAGACGTCCACGCGCTGCACGCTGCAATGGGTGATCCAGGGACGCGTGTAGTCGTAGAACGGACGGCAGTTGTGGATCGAGTTGAGGTGTCCGTGCGGATCCTCCGCACCGACGACCGCGGCCAGGCGCTCCCAGTCCGCCTCGTCCTTCGCCCACAGCAGGTCGTACTCGTTGGCCATCGACCACCAGACGTTCGCGTAGGCGGACAGTCGCCGCACGACATACCGCAGGTAGCGCTCGTCGACGGCCGGACCGAGGTCGGCGAACCCCCACCGGTCGTAGGCGTGGAAAAGGATCAGGTCGGCCTCGATGCCGAGGTCGCCGAGCTGTGCGATCCGCGTCTCGAGGTTGCGGAAGTGCGCGGCATCGAACCGCTCCAGATCGAAGCCGTCCGCCAGCGAGCCTGGGAACGGGAAGTCGGCCGGCTCGTTCGCGTTGTAGAGGTACGACTTCGGGAAGACGCACATCCGCATCTTCGTGAACGGGCTCTCGGCGAGCGTCCGCAGCGTGCGCTCCTGCAGGTCGGCCGGCTGGTGCGTCCACGCGTACGCGGTCGTCCCGAGAGGGCGATGCCGCGTGCCGTCCGCATGCCGGAAATGGAATCCGTCCACGCGCACCGGTCCGTGGTCGCCCTCCCGCGCAGCGACGACCTCCACCGTCCCCGAGATCCCGTGCAGCGATCGCGCGGTGGAGCGCGTGGTGAACGACCACTCCCCCTCTTCTTCGGCAAGCAGCCGCAGCAGGTACACGCCCCCGTCGTCGTAGAAGCCGCCGACGCGCACCTCGCGATCGCCGAGCGTGAACACCGCGTCCAACTCGACGTCCACGAAAGGGTTGCCGTGGCTCGGGCCGTCCAACCGCACCTCGACGACACCCCATCGGGGCGTCGGCTCGGGGAGGGTGAGTCGAGCGGACGCCTCGGCCACGTCGTCGGTCTCGTAGGCGGGGTCGGGGTCGATCGCCGGCGCGTAGGGCGGACGCTCGAGGTCGTCGCCGACCTCCGCGAGCTCCGCCCACAACTGCTCGCGGGCTGACGCGTCCTCGAGCGCGGGCACCAGGGCGATCAGTGATCCCAAGCGGCCCTCGCGGAACTGCGTGGCCATCGGGGAGGCGGCGATGCCGGGCATCAGGCGTTCCAGGATTGCCCGCGCTCCGGGATTGTCGAGAGCCTCGCCGAAGGTGGAGCGACGGTCGAACATGGATTCTCCTCAGGCGGTCGATGCGTCCGAGGACACAGCGGCCAGCGCTTCGTCGACGGCTGCGATCAGATCGGGTGGTGTGAACATCAGGGCGCTGCGCACGGTTCGGCCAGCGGCCCATTTCGTCTCCGCGCGCACGGCCTCGGCCTTCCCGGGGTCGACGGCCGCGATCGTGTCCAGCAGCGCGCGGTAGGCGCGCGGCTCGTCGATCACATCGGCCAGGGACGAGGAGAGATCGAAGCGGATGCCGCGGTCCGCCGCCGCTTCGTCGCGGAAGCGCCATTCGTGCGCGCCCGAGCCGACCTCGTCGATCTCGCGATCCGGAAGGTCGACGATCGCGGTCGTGTTGGCCGGGACGCGGGCGGTGACGACGACGTCGTCGCCGTCACGTCGCCAGGCGACCGACGCGTGACCGTACGGCGAGCGCAGTGTCGCCGACGCGGAATCGAACGACGACAGCGGACGCGGGGCGATCCGCAGCACGCGATAGCCCGGCTCCTCGGGCGCGAGCCCCGCAACCGTGCGGTGCAGCCAGTCGGCGACGGCACCGAGCGCGTAGTGATTGAACGAGGTCATCTCGCCCGGGTTGACCGAGCCGTCCGGCAGCAGGCTGTCCCACCGTTCCCAGATCGTCGTCGCGCCCATCGTGACGGGGTACAGCCACGAGGGGTTCTCGGTCTGCAGCAGGAGCCGCTCCGCGGCATCCTTGTGCCCGCCCTTGGTGAGCGCATCGGTGACGAGGGGCGTGCCGACGAAGCCGGTCGCGATCCGGTAGCCGCCTTCGCGGACGACGTCGGCCAGTCGCTGCGCGAGTGCGTCGCGCAGTTTCGGGCGCGTGACGAGGCCGAACTCCAGCGCCAGTGCGTATGCGGTCGGCGCATCGCTCATCATGCGACCGGCCGGCGTGACGTACTCGGCCACGAACGCGTCGCGGGCACGATCGGCCAGCCCGGTGTAGCGTGCGGCGTCCTCGGTCTCGCCGAGGAGCGCTGCGCTCTCGGCGACGATCCGCAGCGAACGGGCGAAGTAGGCCGTGGCGACGATGTCGCCGTCGACCTTCGCATCGCCGGGCTTGTCGGGTGGGGCGGACGGGTCCAGCCAGTCGCCGAGCTGCATCTGCCCGGCCCACAGGCCGGTGTCGCCGGCCTGTGCCGACACGCACTCGACCCAGGCCCGCATGCTCGGATACTGCACTCGCAGCACGCCCAGATCCCCGTAGGACTGGTGCAGCACCGCTGGGACGACGGTTGCGGCATCCCCCCACGCAGCCAGGGAACCCGGCCCGCCGAAGCCGGTGAGCGCCTGCGGCACCACGACCGGCACGTCGCCGTCGTTGCGCGTCTGCTCGAGAGCGAGGTCTCGCAGCCATGAGGTCAGGAACGCGTCGCTGTCGTACAGGTATGCCGCGGTGGGGCTGAAGACCTGGATGTCACCGGTCCAGCCCAGTCGCTCATCGCGCTGCGGGCAGTCGGTCGGAATCGACAGGAAGTTGCCGCGCATGCCCCACACGACGTTCTCGTGCAGGCGGTTGACCATCGGATCCGAGCTCTCGAACCAGCCGGTGCGGGTCATGTCGGTGTGCAGCACGACCGCCTCGACGGATGCGGGATCGAATTCGCCCGGCCAGCCGTCGATCTGGGCGTAGCGGAAGCCGTGGAACGTGAACCGCGACTCCAGGGTCTCCTCGCCACCGGCGAGGTCGAACGTCGCGGTGGATGCCGAGTTGCGCAGCGGTCGCAGAGCCAGTTCGCCCTCGTCGAGCACCTCGGCGTGGCGGACCGTGATCCGATCGCCCTCGGCGCCGGTGACGCGCAGCCGGAGTCGTCCGACGAGGTTCTGACCGAAGTCGAGGATCCGTGCGCCGGACGGCGACGTGAAGACCTCCACGACCGGACTGGTCTCGATGCGGCGCACGGGTGGTGCGATGCGCGCCTCCGGCCGTGGCACGTTCTCGTAGCCCGGGCGCGCGACGGCGCCGACGCGCGCCGGGGGCCAGGCCGAGTCGTCGAACTCGGGGGTCGACCAGCCTGCGATGGCCCGGCGGAGGTCCTGATGCTCGCCGGCGTAGATTCCACTGTCGACGATCGGTCCGTCACCGAGGGCACGCCACCCGTCGCCGGTGGACGCGAGGGTGTCGAAGGACCCGTCGGCGTACTCGACGCGCAGCTGGGCCAGCAGGCTCGGCTGGTCGCCGTACACCTGGTCGGTGAAGACGAAGAAGCCGTACTTCTCGGTGTACCACGCCCCGGCCAGCGCCGCCGCGAGGACGTTCTCACCCTCGTGCACGAGGTCGGTGACATCGACGGTTTCGTGGATCAGACGGTCGCGGTAGCTCGTCCAGCCGGGCGCGAGGACATCGTCCGAGACCGGGCGGCCGTTGATCTCCGGCTCAGCCGATCCCAGCGCGGTCCACAGCAGCGTGACGCGACGCACGGGGCGATCGAGGGTGAACCGCGTGCGCAGCAGCACCGGCTGGGCGGGTCGTTCGGCGTGCGCGAGCCCGATCGGCTGCGCGATCCATTCGTCGTCCGCGAGGAACGCCGCAGTCACGCGTGCCGGAGCGCTCCAATCGGTCTGGGTGCCCCCGGCCGAACGTGCGCGAACCGTCACCTCGCGCGACTCGCCGACGCCGAGGTCGCTGAACGGCCAGTCGACGAGGACGCTGTCTCGAATGTCGAGCGTGACCTCCTCGGCGTTCGCGCCGGAGACGGCGCGCAGATCCACGGATGCCTGCACCCAGCCTGCTTCGTCGGAGTCGACGGTCCAGGTCAGGCGCGGTCGCGCAGTGGCGACCAGGGCCGTGTCGTCTCGGAGTTCCGCGCGCAGCGTCGCGATCGTTGCCGTCATTCGTCGTCTCCTTCGGCGATCCAGGACTGAAACGATACATCGCCGCTCACCGCGTACAGACCGAGCACCCGCCCCGTGAAGGACTCGGTGGTCTCCGAGGAGAGGAACCGACCGTCGACCTGCGCGAGCTCGACCCGCCGACCGTCGATCGTCGCCGCAAGATGGATGATGTCGCTCGTCTGCACGAACCCGCCGTCGGAATCGGGCTTGAGAGAGTCGAGGTGCAGGTCCACAGGACCGGTGGGTGCGGGATGCGTCCACTCCTGGCGCAGTCCGCCGATCACGGCACGCGCGGTGAGCAGGTCCGCGGCGACCTCGATCTCGACGTGGAATCGCTCGTCGTAGCGGACCGCGAGCCCGCCGGTGCCCCGAGCCGCATCCACCGTCACGGATACGCGGTTGGTCAGGTGCTCCTGACGACGACCCAGAAAGACCGGGTGCACGTCGTCCAGCGTCGATCCGTCGCCGTGCAGCGTCAGCCAGCCGGGGCGAGCGGACAGGTCGGCGATCGCGGCTGTCGGGCGCCTGATCGCGAGCCACTCCCCGTCGAGTTCGCGCTCGGGAGAGAACGCGACTTCGACGCGGGTACCCGGCCGGGCCTTGAGCAGCACCGGATTGATGGTCGGCCAGCCGTTGCCGTGCCACTGGACGCGCGAGACGAAGGTTTCCCGGCCGAGGGACGAGAACGCGCGGGTGCCGCTGCGGGGTCGCACGCCGAGCATGATGCAGAACCACTCGTCGTCCGGCCCGATGACGAGGTCGCCGTGACCGGTGTTCTGCACCGGGCGGATCGTGGAGCGGGCCGAGACCAGCGGATTCTGCGGCGCCGTCTCGAACGGTCCCTCCGGGGAGGCGCTGCGGGCGATGCTGATGCCGTGCCCGCGCTCCGTGCCGCCCTCGGCGATCATGAGGTACCAGGTGCCGCCGACCTCGTACAGGTGCGGCGCCTCGGGGAACTGCCCCCCGGTGCCCGACCACAGTGACCGCGGCTCCTCGAGCGCGACGTGGTTCTCGAGGTCCACCTTCACCTGGAGGATGCCCAGGTGCGTGCCCAGCTCGGGGCCGCTGAGGATCAGGCCGGAGTAGGTGATGTAGACGTTTCCGTCCGAATCCCATGCGATGTCGGGGTCGATGCCGTTGATGCTCTCCGATCCGTTGGCGCTGAGGATCAGGTCTCCGGCGCTCCAGGGACCGGCGGCGTCGGTGGCTGTGAAGTGCAGCATCCCCCGCCCCATCGCCACGGTGATCACCAGGTGGAACACGCCGTCGTGGTGGCGGATCGTCGGAGCCCAGACGCCGCCCGCGGTCGGCACGTCCGCGATGCCGAAGACCTCGGGCGTCGCGCCGACGTGGCCGATCAGCTCCCAGTTCTCGAAGTCGCGCGAGCGATGGATGGGGATCCCGGGCAGGTACTCGAACGACGAGGTCGCGAGGAACCATTCATCACCGACCCGGACGACGCTGGGATCGGGGTGGAAGCCGTTCAGGACGGGGTTGTACAGCGTGGTCATGTGAGTGCCTCTTCGTTGCTCGAGATCATGAGGACAGAAGTCGGCCGAGGTCGGCTGCGAGGGCGATCGCGCGGGGGTCCCCTCCGCCGGGCCACGGGCCGCGGGCGATCGTGTACGCGAAAGACAGTCCGGTATCAGGATCGACACTCGCGAACGCGCCGGCGGCGCCGTCGTGGCCGAACGCCCGTGGCCCGCCGAACGGCATCGCGGCGGTGGGCTTCTGGAAGACGATCGAGTGCGCTCGGCCCTGCTGACCGAGGACCTCGTCGTAGCCGCGGACCTGCTGCTGCCCGATGACCTCGACCGTGTCGGCACTGAGCACGGGTGCGGCGCCGTTCACGCCGGTCACTGTCGCCGCAAGCAGCTTCGCGATGCCGCGGGCGGTACCCGTTCCCGATCCCGCCGGGTGACCGAATCGCCAGCTGACCGGGTCGTTGGCCAGATCCACAACGGGACCGGGCATTCCCATCACCACGGGAGCCAGGATGGAGCCGTGGATGATGGATGTGTCGGATACCGGCCGCACCATCGGCAGAATCCTGACGAGTCGGCTCTCGTGCTCGCGCGGCAGCCCGAGGAAGAAGTCCACGTCCAGCGGCCGCCGCAGCTCCTGCTCGTAGTACTCGCGCAGCGTGCGTCCGGTCAAGCGGAACACCAGCTCGGAAGCGAGGTTGCCGATCGTGACCGCGTGGTAGCCGAACGCGCTGCCGGGCAGCCAGAACGGCCGGCTCTGCGCGAGCCGCTCCGCTGCCGCATGGTCATCCAGCAGTTCCGCCCAGCTCAGTGCGGGCGTCGCCTGCGGAAGACCCGCCTGGTGCGAGAGCAGCTGACGCACGGTGACGCCCTGCTTGTCCTTCGCGGCGAACTCCGGCCAGGCCGAGGCGACCGGCGCGTCAAGGTCGAGCAGGCCGCGCTGAATCAGCAGCCCCACAGTCAGCCCGATCGTGTTCTTCGTGACCGAGTAGGGCACCAGCACCGAGTCGGCGGACAGGTGCGGGCCGCCGACGACGTCGAGCACGAGCTCGCCGTCGTGATAGGCAGCGACCTGGAACGACAGGTCCGGGTCGCCGCCGAGCATGTCGTCGAGGCGCTCGACGATGCCCGCCAGACGATCGTCGGCGACGCCCTGGGCGAGGCCCGACAGGGCGCTGGAGGTCATACGGTCGCCTCGACCACCGCGGCGGCGCGCTGGACCGACAGTGGCAGGCTCCGCACCGACGACCCGGCGCGCAGCGTGTACTCCCCCGCCTCGACCTCCCAGCCGTCGGCCCAATGGGCGAGCCGCCGGTCGGCGACGTTCACGCGTGCGGTCACGCGCTGCCCGGCATCCGCTCGCACCACGGCGAAGCCGACGAGCCAGCGAACCGGGCGCTCCACCGCCGAGTCGGGACGCTCCGCGTACACCTGCACGACCTGCTTGCCCGCGCGATCGCCGGTGTTGGTGATCGTGACGAGCACGTCGTCGCCGTCGAGCTCGATCTCATCCCACGACCAGCTCGTGTACCCGAGCCCGTGGCCGAAGGGGTATGCCGGCGAGGAGCCGGCACGCAGCCATGCTCGGTAGCCGATGTGGATGCCCTCCTCGTAGACGAGCGCACCCTCGGTCGGAGTCACCTCGGTCACCGGAACGTCCTCGAGCGTGGCGGGCCACGAGGTCGGCAGGCGGCCGCCCGGTTCGGCGACGCCGCTCAGCACGTCCGCCAGCGCGGCGCCGAACTCCTGGCCGCCGAACCAGCCGAGGACGAGCGCGGCGACCTCATCTCGCCACGGCATCACGACCGGCGACCCGGCGTTCACCACGACGATCGTCCGCGGGTTGGCAGCGACGACCGCACGGACCAGGTCGTCCTGGCGTCCGGGGAGGTTCAGATCGGTGCGGTCGTAGCCCTCGGATTCGACCTTCGAGTTCGTTCCGACGACGACGACCGCGACCTCGGCCGCGGCAGCCGCCTCGGCCGCGCGTGCGATCAGCTCGTCAGGGTCGGCGTCATCGGGCGCGATGCCCACCGTGGCGCTGAAGACGCCCTGCAGCGGAGAATCGGTCGGCCCCATCGTGAACTCGGCGCGGATGTCGACCGGCTCGCCCGCGGTGACCTGCACCGGCGCGGTGGCCGAGGGCGGGTTGAGGAACGCGGCGCCCAGATCGGTTCCGGTGATCACCGGGGTGTCGTCCACGACGAGCTCGTCGTCCACGAAGACGCGTGCGTGACCGCCGCCGGCGAATCCGAGCAGGATGCGTCCGGTCTGCTCCGGGATGTAGCGGGTCCGCAGCGTGAGCTTCGCCGAGTCGTTGATCGGAGCATCGCCGCCGAACCACACCAGGGCCGTCGCGCGGCGGTCCTCGGCGAAGAGCACCGAGCCGTCGGCATCCAGGAACTCGACGCGTGCGCCTGGTTCACCCGTCACCGGGTTCTGCATCTGCGCGAGCGGCAGCTCGGCCACACCCTCCTGCACGACGGCGCCCAGTGAATAGCCGACCTCCGCGCCGGCGAACGCGCCACGGATGCCGTCCAGCGGGGTCGTGATGCGCTCCGGCAGCACGGTCGCGCTGCCGCCGCCCTGGGTGCGCGCGTCGCGGGCGTTGTGGCCGATCACGGCGATCGAGCGGACGGCGGAGGAATCCAGGGGCAGGATGCCGTCGTTGCGCACGAGCACCGTGCCCTCGATCTCGGCCTCGCGGGTGAACGCGACGCCGTCGATCGGCGCCACCGGCAGCGCCGGCGTGCCTTCGAGGGCGCCGACGCGTGCGGCGAGCAGCAGCATCCGGAGCACCTTGCGATCGATGTCCGCCTCGTTCAGCCGTCCGTCGCGAACGGCCGCCACGGCATCGGCCCACGCAGGGGCGGGGCCGGGCATCGCGAGGTCCTGCGCAGCGGGTATCGAGTCGAGGCTGCGGACGGCGGTCCAGTCCGAGACGACGATGCCGTCGAAGCCCCACTCGGAGTTGAGCGGCGTCTCGAGCAGATCGTTCTCGGTCATCGTGACGCCGTCGACGGAGTTGTACGCGCTCATGATCGCCCATGCACCCGCGCCGACCGCGCGTTCGAACGGCGCGAGGTACAGCTCACGGAGCGCGCGCTCGTCCACGTGGACATCGACGGTGAATCGGTCGGTCTCCGAGTCGTTGGCCACGTAGTGCTTGGGCGTGGCCGCGACACCGTTGTCCTGCAGCCCGCGAACGTATGCCTGCGCGAGTTCCGCGGTCAGCTCGGGGTCTTCGCTGAAGCATTCGAAGTGGCGGCCGCCCAGCGGGGAGCGGTGCAGGTTGATGGTGGGCCCGAGGACGACGTCGACGTCCTTGCGACGCGCCTCGGCCGCCGCGGCGGCGCCGTAGCGATACGCGACGTCCGCATCCCACGATGCGGCCAGTGCAGAGGCTGACGGCAAATTCAGCGACGGGTCCCGCTCGTCCCACACCGGTCCGCGGACGCCCGCGGGCCCGTCCGAGAGCGTCATCGCGCGCAGGCCGATCTTGGGCAGCGGGACTGTCGTCCAGAAGTCGGCTCCCTGGATCAGCGAGATCTTCTCCTCGAGGCTGAGCTGCTCCAGCAGCGGGCGCAGGTGGTCGGTCGAGGTCGTCATGGCAGCTCCTAGAAGAGAAGAGGGCGAGTGGATGCCGCGCCCGCGCGCTCGTGCGTGTGCGGGCGTGCGGGGCGCGGCGGTATCAGGACGCGAGCTTCTCGGCGTCCAGCAGTGCGCGGCGATCGACGCGGCGCACTTCCTGCTTGTCCGGGTCGGGGACCGGTGAGGCCATGAACAGCCGTTGCGTGTACGGATGCTGCGGGCGTGCGGTGACCTGATCGCCGTCACCGTTCTCGACGATCTCGCCCCGGTACATCACCGCGACGCGGTGGCTGATGTGGCGCACCACCGCCAGGTCGTGCGTGATGAACAGATACGCGACGCCGGTGCGGTTCTGGATCTCGATGAACAGGTCGAGGACGCGCGCCTGGGTGGACAGGTCCAGCGCGGAGACCGGCTCGTCGCAGACGATCAGCTTCGGGTCCAGTGCGAGCGCCCGTGCGATCGCGATGCGCTGCCGCTGCCCGCCGGAGAACTCCCGGGGGAGCCGGCTCCGCGCGTCGGCGGGGAGGCCGACCTGGTCGAGCAGGTCTCGGACGCGACTCTTCGCCGTCGCATTCGCGACGCCGCGCGCCTGGAGTGGCTCAGCGAGGATCTGCTCGATCGTCAGGGACGGGTTCAGCGACGAGTAGGGGTCCTGGAAGACCACCTGGATCTCGGAGCTCAGCGCGCGACGCTCCCTGCGGTTCAGGTGACTGATGTCCTGCCCGTCGTAGGTGATCTTCCCGCCGGTGACGGGCGCGAGTCCGAGCACGGCGCGGCCGAGGGTGGTCTTTCCCGATCCGGACTCTCCCACCAGCCCCAAGGTCTCGCCCGGCTTGATGTCGATCGAGACGCCCTTGAGCGCCTGGAACGGCTTGGCGCGGAATCCCTTACCGGGATATTCGACGACCAGGTCGTCGACGGTCAACAGCGACTCGCTCATCGGCGTGCTCCTTGTTCGTTCGCGCCCGAGAGCGCGGGGCGTGCGGGCCCTTCGTCGAGGATCGACTCCAGCAACGACTTGGTGTACGGATGCTTCGGATCGTTGAAGATCGCACGGACCGGGCCGGTCTCCACGAACAGACCGGACTGCATCACGGTGACCCGGTCGCAGAGATCGGCGACGACGCCGAAGTTGTGCGTGACCAGCAGCATCGCCATGTGGCGCTCCGCCTGGAGATCGCGCAGCAGATCGAGGACCTCGGCCTGCACCGTGACATCCAGGGCGGTGGTCGGCTCGTCGGCGATGATCAGATCGGGGTCGGTCGAGACCGCCCCCGCGATCAGCACACGCTGGGCCATGCCGCCGGAGACCTCGAAGGGGTACGCCTTGAAGGTGCGCAACGGCTGCGGGATGCCCACGCGTTCCAGGAGCGAGAGCGCCTTGTCCGTGGCATCCTTCTTGCTCATCCCGAGCCCGACGCGCAGCGGCTCGACCAGCTGGCTGCCGATCGTGAACGACGCATCCAGGTTGCTCATCGGCTCCTGCGGGATGTACGCGATGCGACGCCCGCGGATGCCGCGGTACACCGCGTCGCTCCCGTTCTCCAGGCGGGTGCCCTCGTAGTCGATCGACCCGCCGGTCACACTGCCGCCCTTGGGCAGCAGCCCGAGCACAGCGAACGCCGTCTGGGATTTGCCGGAACCGGACTCGCCGATGAGGCCGTGCACTTCGCCCTTGCGGATGTCGAGCGAGACGCCGTGCACGACCTCCGTCGTGCTTCCGTCGCTCTGCCCGTATCCCACGCGGAGGTCCCTGACGCTCAGGATGACTTCGCCCGAGCGAGCGGCTGCCCGCTCGTCGTCGGCGTGCCGGATCGGCTCACCGTCGACGGTGACGAGGTCGACCTCGTCGCCCAGGTCGCTCATGCTCGTCGCCGTGGTGACCGCGGCGATCGAACCGGTGCGGCTGGTGACCGCGCGACGGTGCTTGCGTCGTACGACGACCGTGCGCTCGAGCACGTCCCGCATGGCGTTGGCGAGCAGCATCAGCGCGATGCTCGTGAGGCCGATGGCGAGCGATGGCCAGAGCATCAGCAGCGGCGCCTGGTAGATCTTCGAGAACGCGTCGTTGAGCATCCCGCCCCAGGTCGGCACCGACGTGTCGCCCAGGCCGAGGAACTCGAGGCCGGACTGGATCGCGATCGCGATGATCGCGACGATCGCGGTCTGGATGATGATCGGCGCGCGGACGACGGAGAGCACATGGCGACCGATGATGCGCAGGTCGCTCAGCCCGGAGACCCGCGCGGCGTCCACGAACAGCTCGGATCGGACTGCGGTGACCATCGTGTAGACGAGCCGGAAGTAGGCCGGGGCCAGCACGACGCCGAAGATCAGCATCGCGATCCAGACCGAGGGTCCGAGGACGGCGCGGGCGGCGAGCAGCACGACCATGGCGGGAAGCGCCATCACGAGAGCCGTGAACCACGAGGCCACCGTGTCGAACCAGCCCTGGTAGTAGCCCGCGATCAGACCCGTGATCACGCCGAGCACCAGGGCGGTGACGACCGCCAGCAGCGCGGCGGCGATGCTGACCTGGGTCGCGGCCAGCAGTCGTGAGAACACGTCGCGGCCGGCGCTGTCCCCGCCGAGGAGGTGTTCGGGACTCGGCGGCGCCAGGATGAGCTGGAGCGAGGCGAGGTTCGGATCGTACGGTGCGATGAGCGGCCCGATGATGGCGATGATGCCGACGAGGGCCAGGAAGATCATCGACACGAGCGCGAGCGGGTTGCGCAGGAGGCGGCGGAACAGATGGTCGGCGCGCGCTCCGGACGTGGGAACCGCGGCAGGGACTTCGACGGCGGTCATGACAGTCTCACCTTCGGGTTGAGCGCGGCCTGCGCGAGGTCGATCAGGAGGTTGACGACCACGGCGATGATCGCGGTCACGATGACCACGCCCATCACCACCGGCACGTCGCCGGAGGTCGTGGCGGTCACCGTCAAGGAGCCGATGCCGGGGAGGGCGAAGATCTGCTCGACGATGACGGCGCCGCCGATCATGCCGATGAACTGCACCGCCAGGAGCGCGAGGGCGGGGCCCCCGGCGTTTCGCAGCACGTGCTTGTAGACGACGCGGTTCGAGCTGAGTCCTCGACTGCGGAGCGTACGCACATAGTCGCGGGACAGTCCGTCAAGCACCGAGCCGCGAACCTGCTGGGAGATCGTCGCGATGCCGCCGATGGCGAGAGCGATGATCGGCAGGGTGACGCTGGTCAGCCAGCCGGTGAACGAGGTCGTGATGGGGATGTAGCCGGTCGCTTTGAACCAGTGCAGGTTGATTGCGAAGATCAGCACGAGGAACAGGGCGATGAGGAAGCCCGGGATGGCGAAGCCCAGGATCGAGAAGAACTGCACGGTGCCGTCGACAGCGCCGCCGCGTCGCGCCGCGAGGATCCCGAGGACCACCGAGAAGATCGCCGTGATGATGATGGCGCCGATCACCAGCGACAGGGTGACCGACAGCCGGCTCGCGAGCTGGACCGTGACGAGCTGCCCGTTGAACCAGGACCGGCCGAGGTCGCCGGTGACGGCCGACGAGAGCCAGGTGCCGAACTGCACGAACAACGGCTGATCGAGGCCGAGCTCAGCTGCCTTCTGGGCGACGAGCTCTTCGCTGGCGTTCTGCCCGAGGATGGTGCGCGCGATGTTGCCACTGCCCAGATACAGCAGCGTGAAGGCGATGACCGTGATCACGACGATCAGGACCAGGCCCGACAACAGGCGGCGCAGGATGAATGTGAGCATGGCTCCACTCCTGTGTAGAGAAAGACCGGAGGACGACGGGAAGGCGAGGAGGCCTGGCCCGCCCGATCACTCGGGCGGGCCAGGGAGGGCGACTACTGCTTCGGCTGGAAGTCGTAGATCGCGGGGTACGCGTTGGTCGGGAGCATCTCGACCGTCGTGTTGGCGTCGGTTGCGACGCTGCCCTGCACCCGGAAGAACGGGGCGAACCAGCCCTGCTCGACGATGTAGGTGTTGAGCTCCTTCGCGACGGAGGCCTGCGTGGCCTCGTCACCGTACTGGATCTCCTGGATGTACTCGTCGACCTGCGGGTCGGAGTACTTGAACGGGTTGAACACGGCCGTGGGAGCGATCATGAACTGGATGAGCTGCCAGTCCGGGTTCTGCTCCAGGGCCATGAACGATGCGGGGTACTTCGGGGCGAGCAGGTCGGCGATGAAGTTTCCCATCGGGACGTCGACCTGTTCGACGGTGATGCCGATGTCGGCCAGCTGCTGGGCAACCAGCGTGTATGTGGTCGCACCGAGCACCGACACCGACGGCATCGAGATCGTGAGGCCATCGGCGTAGCCGGCCTCGGCCAGGAGGGACTTGGCCTTCTCCGGGTCGTAGGTGTAGTACTCGTCCAGCTCGGGGTCATAGGCGTCCGAGGTCGCCGGGAACACCTGCGTGGTGACCGTGCCGTTGCCGAACTGCGTGGCCTGCAGCAGTCCTTCGCGGTCGAACGCGTAGTTGATCGCCTGACGGACCTTCACGTCGGCCAGCGCTGGGTCCATCGTGCCGGCGCGGTCGAGCAGGAGCAGACCCTGGAAGTCGAGCTCGTTGGCGTTGACCGTCCAGCCGGCGCCCTCGACCTCGTCGAGCGCATCGTTGTTGGCGAGCTTGACGCCGTTGGCCTCGCCGGCCTTGATCGCGTTCAGCGCGGCGGTCGGGTCGGTGAGCGTGTTGATCACGAGGTTGTCGTAGTGCTGGACGTCAGGGTTCCAGTAGTCGGGGTTCTTCGTGTAGGCGTACGTCGTCCCGGTGACCGTGGCGGCCGTGTCGAGCACGTACGGACCGGAGCCGATCGGGGTGGTCGCGGCATCGGGATTGTCGAAGTTCGCCTCTGCGCCGACCAGACCGGGATCGCGCGTCAGGTAGTCCAGCATCGCGGGGTCCGGCGCGCTCAGGGTGATCACGACCGTGGTGTCATCCGGCGCCTCGAAGCTCGCGACCCCGGCGAAGTAGCCGGCATCGGGTGAGGTGCCGTCCTTGAACCGCTGCAGGTTGCCGACGACCACATCGGCGGTGAGCGCCGAGCCGTCGGTGAATGTCACGTCGTCGCGGATGGTGAGGGTGAGCACAGTGTTGTCGTCGTTGTACGACCACTCGGTCGCCAGCCACGGCTCGATCGTGCCCTCGGGCGTCGCGAGCAGAAGCGTGTCGAAGACGGCCTGGTAGAACGGCGAGCGGTTGCCCCATTCGGAGCCGGCCGGGTCGAACGTGGTCGGCGCGGCGATGGCGCCGAGCGTGAGGGTGCCTCCGCTTCCGCCTTCTCCACCGCCGTCGGTGGCTCCGCCGGCACAGCTGGACAGGGCCAGTGCGGCGGTGACGGCGATAGCCGCTGCTGCCGCGGCCTTCTTCCATCGGATCATCTTCGAGTCCTCTTGGTAGGGGGTGATTCCACTGCGGATCACCTTCGAGGGGTTACGCTAACACCAAATACGAGCGCGCACTAGGTTTTTGAGATAAATTTCTAGTGGACGCTTGGTTTTCAGATCCGAGCGCGCAAGAATGACAGCAGAACGACCGACGACGGTCAGGCAGATGACCGAAGACGGTCCGAACGATACGGTGGGACAGTGACCCAGACCCCGTCACAGACGCGTGTCCGCAAGCCACGCGGTGAGTACGCGAAGACGAGCGCCAAGCGCATCGCCATCCTCGACGCCGCCCTCGAGGTCTTCGCCGAGTCCGGCTACCGCTCCGGTTCTCTCCGCGATGTCGCCGCACGCGTGGGCATGAGCGAGGCGGGACTCCTCCATCACTTCCCGAACAAGAGCGCCCTCCTGGCCGCCGTCCTCGATCGGCGTGACGATCACGCGCGGGAGATGGTCACCTTCGAGGCGCCCGACGGTGCGGACACGCTCCGCGGACTCGTCGATCTCGCGGCCTACAACGCATCGGTTCCCGGTGTCGTCGAGCTGTACTGCGTGCTGTCCGCCGAGGCGACGGCGCCGGATCATCCGGCCCACGACTACTTCGTCAATCGGTACGAGTTCACGCGCCGGACGATCGCCGGGGCGTTCGAGTCCCTCGTGGCGGAGGGCCGCGTACAGGCCGGGCTCACGCCGACCCGTGCCGCGATCTCCACGATCGCACTCATGGACGGGCTGCAGGTGCAGTGGCTGCTGGATCGCAGCGTCGTGGACATGGCCCAGGAGCTGCGGGAATTCTTCTCATCCGTGGTGGACATGTCCTTCGACGACGCCGTGGTCACCGAGGCCGGGGTCACCGAGCCCGCGCTCGCGAACGACTAGCCACGCCTCGGGCATGATGTCCACATGCCCCTCGATGCACCTGACCTGCTGACCGAGCGCGCGCATTTCAGTCGCGCCGAGTCCCGCGAGCTCGGCAAGAGCCTGCGCCGGGTGGTGGGCAGGTCGGAACTCGCAGAGCGCCGTCCCGCCGACCGTGACGTGGCCGTGCATCTGCGCGAGCAGGGCGCGCAGCGTGTCGCGGACCTGCTGCCGCTGCGTCGTGAGCGCATGCTGGCGAGCCCCTTCGCGTTCTACCGCGGAACGGCGGGTCTGATGGCGCTGGACCTCGGCGGCGACCCGCATTCCGGCATCCTCGTCGCCTCCTGCGGCGATGCGCACATCAGCAATTTCGGCTTCTATGCGTCGCCGGAGCGTCAGCTCGTCTTCGATCTGAACGACTTCGACGAGGCAGCCGTGGCACCGTGGGAGTGGGACGTGAAGCGGCTGCTCACGAGTGTCATCATCGGCGGCCGCCATGCCGGCTACGCGGAGAAGGACATCCAGCGCCTCACGGCGACGGCCTTCGGCGCGTATGTGGCGATCCTGCGGCAGATGGCGCAGCTCAGCCCGGCGGAGCGGTATTTCCTGCACCTGAACGTCGAGGCGGCGCGGCGCACGCTCACGCGGGACGGCCGGCGGGTGCTGAATGCGACCCTGGCCGCCGCGGAGCGACGCACGACCGCGCGTGCGGTGCGCCGCACCACGGAGCGGGACCCCGATGGGCGGCTTCGCTTCGTGGAGAATCCTCCGACCATGGTGCGCTTCCACCTGGACGACGCGGGCGAGCCGATCGGCGACGCCGACCCGGCCGACTCGATCCACGCGCTCTTCGCCCAGTACCGCGACACCGTGAACACCGACATCGACACGGTGCTGGCGCAGTACGAGCCGACCGATCTCGCGCGCCGCGTCGTCGGGGTCGGCAGCGTCGGCACGCGCTGCTACCTGCAGCTGCTGCAGGGGTCGGACGAGGACGCCCTTCTGCTGCAGGTGAAGGAGGCGGGCGAATCCGTCCTCGCACGGTACGGCGGCATCCGCCAGCCCACCCGCATCACCGAGGGCGGGGAGGTGCACGGCCAGGGACATCGCGTCGTCGGACTGCAGCGTGTGCTGCAGGCGGTGTCGGATCCGTTCCTCGGATACTTCCAGGCGAACGGACGGGACTTCTACGTGCGCCAGTTCCACGACATGAAGGGATCCGTCGACCTCGACGACATCTCCCTCGCCGCATTCACCGACTACGTCACCTCGTGCGCGGGATTGCTGGGGCGTGCGCACGCGCAGAGTCCCACCGCAGGGCAGGTGGTCGGCTACATCGGGAGCTCGGATGCCGCATCCCGGGCGATCATGCAGTGGTGCCGCGCCTACGCCGACCAGTCCGCCGCGGACTTCGAGGTCGCCTCCGCCACGAGCTGGTGAGTCCTCAGCGCGGTGCGACCCGAGCGCCTCGGCCGCGCACGGTGCGCAGCTCCGCGACGAAATCGAGCTTGTCGAGGACCGGTGCGGGGATCACGAACGGGTAGAGGTCGTCCTTGCCCATCGACCGGTTGATCATGTTGAGGGCGATGGACAGCGGGATCCACACGCCGCCGACGAGGTCGCGGAAGCGGGAGAACGCCTCGACTCCGGCGACCGCGGTCAGTCCGTACTGCGATGCCGTCTGCACCGTGTCGCAGATGTGCAGGTAGTGCGCCCAGGTTTCGGCGAAATCCTCGTACGGGTGCATCGTCGCGTAGTTCGTGAGGAAGGACTGCTCCCATCCCGCCGGGGCGCCCAGCGCGTAGTGGCGATCGATCGCGGCCTGATAGTCGGCCCGCTCGTCGCCGAACAGGGCTCGGCACCGCTCCAGGCGGTCTGCATCTCCTGCGATCTCGACGAGCTGCCACTGGAAGTAGTGACCGATCTCGTGCCGGAAATGTCCGAGCATCGTGCGGTAGGGCTCGTCGAGCTCGCCGCGGAGCCGTTCGCGATAGGCGGGATCGCTCTCGGCGAGGTCGATCGTGATCACCCCGTCGTCATGACCGATGACGACGTGCCGGTCGGTGCTGGAGAGCAGGTCGAAGCACACTCCGTTCACGGGGTCGCCGCCGTCGGCGGCATCCTTCCCGATCACCGCGAAGCCGAGGTCGTCGAGCTCGGCGAGGAGGTGGCGCTTGGCCCGCTCGGCGAGCGGGTAGTTGGCCATGCCCGCGGCATCCGCGTCGTTCGGTCTCGTCCGCGTCAGTGAGCAGCTCGAGCACTGGCCGCCCTCGAGAGGTGCCAGCCAGGTGCATCCGGAGAGATTGAGGTTGCGGCAGACGTGCCAGATCCAGCCGGCCGAATCGACGTACCGGCCGTCGCGCCCGACCGGCACGATCTCGCCCTCGCCGCGCGAGTATCCGAGCGAGGTCCCGCAGACCACGCAGAGGGAGTTCTCGAAGTACAGCGGACTGGCGCACACGCGGCATCGGTACGACTTCACCGCCTCAGGCTCGCACAGTTCGCCGAGCGGACCTCACCCTTGCGCGTATTCCTCGAGTGGTGCAACATCCACGGCGACCTTGAGCGTCGACTTCTTCGCCTCGGTGTAGATGACGCCCTTCACCGGCGGCACATCGCCGTAGTCGCGACCCCAGCCGACCGTGACGTGGCGGTCCGAGGCCCACTGGTCGTTGGTGGGGTCGATGGCCAGCCATTGATCGGACCCGGGGATCCAGACTGCGACCCAGGCGTGCGAGGCGTCCGCGCCGACGAGGCGGGGCTTGCCCTTCGGGGGCCGGGTCGCCAGGTAACCGCTCACGTAGCGCGCCGCCATCCCATGACTGCGCAGGCAGGCCAGCGTCACGTGGGCGAAATCCTGACAGACCCCGGCGCGCGCCTCCATCACGTCTGCGACGGTGCTGGTCACGGTGGTGGCCGTCTTGTCGTAGTCGAACTCGGTCTTGATCCGGTGCATGAGATCGGTGACCGCCTCGCCGATGGGGCGACCGGGGGTGAGCGAGATGGCCCCGTACTCGCGGGCCGCGTCGACGTGCTGCGCCTTCGGGGATTCCAGGGCGAACTCCGTCGCCGCCCACGCACCCGGCGAGATCGTCGGGTTCAGCAGCGGACGCGCGTTCTCCCACGGCTGCGAGAGCGCTTCCGCGTCGTAGATGGTCGGCACGACGGAGACTTCGCTGACGGCGTCGATCACCAGCTGCAGGTGGGGCTCGGTGACGTGGAAGTACGTCACGGTGTTGCCGTAGAGGTCGACGTCGTCGGCGACATCGCCGGGCGGCGGGTCGATCGAGAGCACCGGTGTGCTCACCTGCTGCCAGGGCAGCTCGCGCGGACGGCACCGGGCCAGCCCGAAGCTGCTGGACACGTCGTCGTCGTACGAATACGTGGTGCGGTGGGAGACGCGGTATCTCACGGAGTCGTCCCCCTCACACTCTCAGGCCGGTGATCTCGGCCAGCAGCATGGGCTGCGGCTGCGGGCCGGCGGCGAAGTGCAGGTGCACGATCGCGTCGCCCAGGCGGTACAGGTGCGAATGCGTTCCGGCCAGGAAGTCCTCCAGCTGCGGCCGGCGACCTTCGACGGAGACCGCCAGCGCAGCGATGTCGGCCGCCGCGACGTCCTCCTCGAGATGCTCGAGGAGGCGTTCGGGCCGCGTCGAACCGGTGGAGCCGGCCAGCTGCGACAGGTGGTCGCGCAGGCGCGCCAGGCAGAACGCGATCGAGCGGGGGTTGTCGGGGTCGGCGACGAGCAGCTCGAGGACATCGGCGACCCGGACGCTGCCCCGGAACCGGCGACGGTGGGTGACCGAGCTCTCCGCGGCCATCAGCACGCCGCCGAGCACGGCGCGATCGGTGCCGACACCGAGCGACTGCGTGGCGGTGGCCGCCAGCAGCGTGCACACCTGCATCGCACGTTCGAGGTGGCGGCCGGCCTCGATCGCGTGCCACCCGTCGTCGCGCATCATGTTCGCCGTCACACCCTGCAGGGAGAGGATGCCGCCCAGCATCCTGCTCGCGGATTCGGCGATCTGAGGCCGGCGTGACGCGCGCATCGCCCTCATGGCACGGTCGGTGCTGCCGAACGCACGCCACGTGTCACCGGACATCTGGTCGCGCACGCCCTCGAGCGTGTCGCGCAGCCGCTCCAGCGAGTGCGCCGCCGAGCCGGCCCGGTCCGCGTCCAGCAGCAGCGAGCGCAGTTCGAGATCCGAGTCGAGCCACCGCGTCCCGCAGAGGCGCTGCAGGCTGCCGATGAGCGCGCGCAGCGCCGCGCCGCCGCCCGTGGTGGGGCCATAGTCGAGCTGCTCTGCGTGCGTACTCGCGGTGATCACCAGACGGACCAGGTCTTCGGCGCGTTCGGCGTACCTGCCCGACCAGAACAGGTCCTCGACGGCCCGGGGCGAGAGCACCGGCACCGCGCGGGTCAGCGGCAGGGCCGTCACCTCGACGATCCCCTGGTCGGGGTCGGCGGGCGTGCCCTTGAGCACCCAGACGTCTTTGGTGCTGGGCGCTTCCTTGCGGTCGTTGACGAGCGTGGCAAGTCCGCCGACGAGCGGGCGATAAATCGACCCGTCGCGCACCGTGAAGCCACGGAGCGCGACCTGGCTGGGGTTGGCGCGGCCCGACGCGCGTCCGGCATCGCCCCAGGACGGCACCTGGGACAGGGGCAGCCGCTCCTGCCCGACGTAGCGGTGCGGCTCGGCGAGGATCAGCCGGCTCAAGGTGTCGGAAGCAAGCGCAGCCAGATCGGCGGCCGAGCCGTCGATGCGACGGATGATGATCGCGTCCGGCTCTGTCGCGAGGGTCTCGAGGACCTCGGCCCGCTGGTCCTGGTCACCGCACCATCGGGTCGGCACGGACGGCAGGCGCAGCTGCTCCCCAAGGAGCCGCTCGCAGATCGCGGGCATGTACGGCATGAGGCCGGGGTTCTCCAGCACGCCGGCACCCAGGCCGTTGACCAGGCGGACCCGTCCGCGCCGCACGGCCTCGGTGAGCCCCGCGACGCCGAGCTTCGACCCCGCACGCAGTTCGAGCGGATCGCACCACTCCGCGTCGACGCGCCGCAGGATCACATCGACGCGCTCGTGCGGCGCGACCTGCGGGAAACCGGCCGGCTTCATCCACACCCAGCCGTCCTGCACGACGAGGTCTTCACCCTGGACCAGAGGGAAGCCGAGGATGTTGGCGATGAACGCCTGGTCGTACGCAGTCTCGGACAACGTGCCAGGCGACATCACCACGACCCGCGGATCCTCGACGCCGACCGGCGCGGCCTGCAGGAGCGCGGAACGCACAGCGGAGAAGTAGGGCTCCATGCGATGCAGCCCCGCCTGCTCGTACAGTTCGGGGAGGACGCGGGAGAGCACCCGGCGGTTGGCCATCGCGTAGCCGAGCCCGGACGGCGCCTGGACGCGATCGCTCAGCACGTGCCATTCTCCGGCTGCGTCCCGGCCCAGGTCGGTGCTGGAGAGCACGAGCGGATGCGGGTCGAACCCGGTCGTGCGCGCGACCGGACGTGTGAACCCGGCGTGACCGAACACGACCGCGGCCGGCACGATCCCCTCGGAGAGCAGGCGCTGCTCCCCGTAGATGTCGGCGAGGATCGCGTTGAGCAGCTCAGCCCGCTGCGCGAGGCCGACCTCCAGGCGCGCCCAGGTCGCAGCATCCACCACCAACGGCATCGGATCCAGCCGCCACGGCTGGGCACCCGCCTGCGGATTCCCGTAGGTGACGCCGTCGTCGGCCAGCAGCGTGGTGATCTCGATGTCGATGCGCTCGAGCTCCGCCGGGGTCAGTTCGACCGCGATCGCGGCCATGCCCTTCCACGCGGGGCGCAGCGCGCCGTCCGGCCCCACGACCTCATCGAAGCGCGCACCGGAACCGTCCTGCAGGTGCAGGGGCAGTGTCGGCTGCGCGATGGCGGCAGCGTAATCGCGGAGGAGGCTCACTCGGCCGGAACCCTCCGCAGGTCCAACGTGTGCGGATAGTCCAGCGTCGCGGCACGGCGACCGCGTTCACGAAGGGCTGCGACGTCGATCCGACCGGCCGTGTGCCCGCGCGGCTCGAACCGGCTGGCTCGACGGGCTTCGGCCTCGTTCGCGTTGACCGGCGGGTGATCGTAGGAGCGTCCGCCGGGATGCACGACGTGATACGTCGCGCCGCCGAGACTGACCCCGGCGTCGGCATCGATGACATCGAAGGTCAGTGGCGCATGGACCTCGATCGACGGGTGCAGCGCCGACCAGGGCTGCCAGGCGCGGTAGCGGACGCCCGCGAAGTACTCGCCGGGGACGTCGGTCGGTGTCAAAGGCATCGGAACACTGTTGCACGTCACGAGGTGCACTCGGCGATCGACGCCTGTCACTTTCACCTGCACGCGCTCGACCGACGAGTCGACGTACCGGGCGGTCCCGCCCGCGGTCGCCTCTTCGCCCAGGACGTGCCACGGCTCGATCGCCTGTCGCAGTTCGAGCGTGATCGGGCTGTGCGACCCGCCGATCGAGGCCAGCCCGATCCTGGGGAAGCGGAACTCGGTGAACGCGTCGAACCACTCCTCCTCGAATTCGATGCCGTGCGCACGCAGATCGGCGACGACCTCGGCGATGTCGGCGGTCGCCCCCTCGGGCAGAAGGAAGTCCTCATGCAGGCGCGTGCCCCACCGCACCAGCGGTGCGGTCAACGGCGCGTCCCAGAACATCGAGACGAGGCTGCGCACGAGCAGCGCCTGGACCAAAGCCAGCTGCGGATGCGGCGGCATCTCGAATCCGCGCAGCTCGAGGAGTCCGAGCCTGCCGCGGCTGGAATCCGGGCTGTACAGCTTGTCGATGCAGAATTCGGCCCGATGGGTGTTGCCCGTCAGGTCGGTCAGCAGATGCCGCAGCGCCCGGTCGACGACCCACGGCGAGGGATGCATCCCCTCCGCGGTCGCGAGCGCCATCTGTCGGCGCACCTCCTGCAGCGCGATCTCCATCTCGTAGACCGCCTCCGGGCGGCCTTCGTCGAAGCGCGGCGCCTGGCTGGTCGGGCCGATGAAACGTCCCGAGAACAGGTAGGACAGGCTCGGATGCCGCTGCCAGTACGTGATCAGGCTGGCCAGCAGATCGGGCCGGCGAAGCAGCGGCGAATCGGCCGGCTGCGCGCCGCCGAGGGTGATGTGGTTGCCGCCCCCGGTGCCGGTGTGCAGGCCGTCGAGGTCGAACTTCTCCGTGGCGAGCCGGCTCTGCCGCGCATCCTCGTACAGCGTGACGGTCAGATCGCGCAGCTGCGACCACGTCTGCGTCGGCTGGACGTTCACCTCGATGACGCCGGGGTCGGGCGTGACGATCAGCTGGTTCAGGCGCGAATCCGGCGGCGGTGCATAGCCCTCCAGTACGATCCGGCACGGCACGCGGCGAGCCGCTTCTTCGATCACGGCGAGGAGGTCCGCGTAGGCCTCGAGCGATCTGGTCGGCGGAAGGAACACGTGGACCTGGCCCTCGCGAGCCTCGACCGTGAGCGCGGTCGTGAGCGCGCCCTCAGGATCGACGACGGAGACCGAACGGATGCCGGGCTCCAGCGGCGGCCCCTCGTCGAAGTACGACGGCTCGTCCGAGTCCTGCGGATCGGTCCACGCGATCGAATCCAGCGGCAGTCGGGAGCCGACGGCGCTCGTACCGGGAAGGAGGACGAGCCGGCCTCGACGGAAGCGCCACGCCGGGCTGGTCCACTCCTGGCCGGTGGTCAGCGGAAGCACCCACCCGGTCGGCGTGCGCACGCTTTCGTCGAGAGCCCGGACATCCGCCGCGATGGGCTCCGCCGCGCCGGGTCGCGCACCCTCCGGCTCGCGGAGTTCGGCGCTGAGCGCGGCCAGCGGATCCTCGTAGCCGGGCAGCAGCTGCCGTGCGGGCAGGCCGAGGAGCGTCGTCACGGTGCGTGCGAGGAGCTCGGCGTTCGCGGGCGCGTCGAGGTCGGCATCCTCCCGCCACGGATTCGCGAAGAGGCTGGGGTCGTTCCAGAGCGCTTGGCCGTCGGTCCGCCACTGCAGCGCGATGTTCCAGCGCGGCAGCGGCTCGCCCGGGTACCACTTGCCCTGGCCGCGGTGCACCACGCCGCCGCGGGCGTAGGTCGAGCGCAGCCGCTCGGCGAGGCCATCGGCGAGTTCACGTTTGTGCTCGCCGTCGGCATCCGTGTTCCACTGCGGACTCGTCGCATCATCGAGCGAGACGAACGTGGGCTCGCCACCCATGGTCAGCCGCACGTCGTTGCGCTGCAGACGCTCGTCGACGAGGAGTCCGAGCGCGTCGATGCGCTGCCACTGCGGATCCGTGTACGGCTTCGTGGTGCGCGGATCCTCGTGGACGCGCAGGACCTCGTTCGCGAATGAGAATGTGACCTCGACTGGCTCGGTCGCCCCTTCGATCGGGGCGGCGCTGGAGGGGTGCGGTGTCGCGCTGAGCGGGATGTGGCCCTCACCTGCGAACAAAGCGCTGGTCGGATCCATGCCGATCCAGCCCGCGCCGGGGACGTAGACCTCGGTCCACGCGTGCAGGTCGGTGAAGTCCTGCGCCGGTCCGCTCGGGCCGTCCAGCGCCGCCTGATCAGCGGCCAGCTGCACGAGATACCCCGAGACGAAGCGCGCCGCGAGGCCGTACCTGCGCAGCAGGCTCACCAGCAGCCACGCGCTGTCGCGGCACGAGCCGATCGCCCGGGCGAGGGTCTCGTCGGGAGTCTGCACACCCGGCTCCATCCGCACGTCGTACGCGACGTCGCGGTGCACGGCGCTGTTGAGCGCAGCGAGGAACTGCACCATCGGCACGCCGTCGGCCGGCAGGTTCAGCTCGTCGAGCCAGCGTCCAGCAGCCTCGCTGTCATCGACCGGCCGCAGGTACGGCGCGAGGTCGGCCTTCAGGCCCGGCTCGTACTCGAACGGGAATCGCTCGGCGTACTCCTCGATGAAGAAGTCGAAGGGATTGATCACCATCAGGTCGGCCACCAGGGACACGGTGATCTTGAGGTGATCGATGCGCTCCGGGAACACGATGCGGGCGACCCAATTGCCGAACGGGTCCTGCTGCCAGTTGATGAAGTGGTTCTTCGGGCTGACATCCAGCGAGTACGCCTCGATCGGCGTCCGCGAGTGCGGCGCAGGCCTCAGACGCACCACGTGGGGGGTGACCTGCACCGGGCGCGCGAACTCGTACCCGGTGTAGTGCGTGAGGGAGACCTTTGTGGACATTCCCACAGTGTCGCCCAATTCTGTTGCGCGCGGGTTTCGTGGCGGTGCTTGCAGCCGCCGAGACCCGGCAATTCCGTCCAGTCCCGGGCGCATCGTCCCCGGTCTCGGCTGCGGGGACGGGTCTCGGCCGCGAGTCCGAGGTTTCGGCTGCGACCCATGGGTTTCGGCTGCGACCCCGGGTCTCGGCCGCGACCCGGGGTTTCAACTGCGACCCATGGGTTTCGGCTGCGACCCCGGGTCTCGGCCGCAGCGCTGACCGATCGCGATCAGTTCGAGGGGTCTTCGCCCTTCGTCCCCTCGGTCGCCGCTCTGCGGTCGGCATCCGCACTGTCGATCTGGTCGTCGTCGAGGTCCGGGTCCAGCGGCTGATCGTCCGGGTCGAGCGGATCGACCGCTTCCGTGATGATGTCGGGTCCGTCGATCGCAACGTCGTCGCGGTCAGTGATCGGCACCGGAGGAATGGGAGGGTTCGCGGGGTTGGTCATGATGCTCCGTTCACGGTTTCGCGAGGGGCTGTGCCGTTACCGTAGGTTCTCGCCGGCCCGCTCGACGAGGGCCTGGAACCCCGGCGCGGGACGTGCTAGTACCGTCGACGCCGGCCGACGGCGCGGGCCCCGCGGGCGCAGGCCTCGCCGCCGCCTGCGCCGAGACCCCGGTCGTCGGCGCCGAAACCCCGGTTTCGTCACGAGACCCGGCCCTCTGCACCCCGGTCTCGGCGGAAATGCCGGGTCTCGGCGCCGACGCGGCCGGAACACCCCGGCTCGGCGCCGACGCGGCCGGAACACCCCGGCTCGGCGCCGACGCGACCGGAACACCCCGGCTCGGCGCCGACGCGGCCGGAACACCCCGGCTCGGCGCCGACGCGACGGGAACGCCGGCCGCGGCGAGCGCCTGCGACACGTCGTCGGTGAGGTCGTCGACGTGCTCCAGCCCGACCGAGATCCGCACGACCCCGGCGCCCGGCTTCGCCGGACCCGCGACCGGCCGGTGCGTGAGCGATGCCGGATGCTGCACCAGCGAGTCGATGCCGCCGAGTGAGACCGCATGCTCGATCAGGTCGCACGCCTCGGTGAACCGGGCGGCTGCGTCGTACCCGCCGGCGAGCTCGACCGCGATGATCGCACCGGGGCCTTCCAGCTGGCGTCCGATCAGCCCCACGGGATCCTGCCCCGGGAGCCCCGGGTAGTGCACGCGCGCGACCGCGGGATGCGCGCTGATGCGCTCGGCGAGCACACGGGCGGTCTCCTGCTGGGCCCGCACCCGCAGCGGCAGGGTGCGCAGGCCACGGTGCAGCAGGTACGCCGCCATCGGATGCAGCACGCCGCCGGTCAGCGCCCGCACCTGGCGGAGCCGCGTCACCCAGTCCTCGTTCGCGGCGACGACCCCGCCCATCACGTCGCCGTGGCCACCGAGGTACTTCGTCGCGCTGTGCAGCACCAGCGTCGCGCCGTGCCGCGCCGGCTGCTGGAGGATCGGCGTCGCGAACGTGTTGTCCACCAGCACCGGCACGGTTCCCGCCGCGGCGACGACGTCGGCGATGTCCACGAGTTCGAGCGTGGGGTTGGCCGGGGTCTCGACGATCACGAGTCCGGTATCGGGACGGATCGAGGCGGCGACCTCGTCGACGCGCGCCCACGTGACGCTCGTCCCGAGCAGTCCGCTCTCGAGCACGTGATCGGTGCCCCCGTACAGCGGGCGGACCGCGACCACGTGCGGGCGTCCGGCTGTCACCGACGCGATCAGGCAGGCCGAGAGCGCGGCCATGCCGCTCGCGAAGGCCACGGCGCCCTCGGTCGACTCCAGTTCGGCGAGCGCATCCTCGAAGCGCGCCACTCCGGGCTGCCAGAGCCGCTGGTACACCGCGCTGCGTCCGTCTCCGAGCGACTGCCCGGTCGCGAGCTCCTCGTAGGAGAGCCCGCCCGACTCGACGTCTGCCAGCGGGTTCGTCGTCGAGAGATCGATCACCGGCACGTGCGAGCCGCTTTCGCGAACGCCCGCCATCCCCGCGTGCACCGCTCGCGTCTCGATCCGGTGATGCCACTTGTCCATGCGGCCAGAACAACAGAAACTTGTACTTCCAGCAACCCGCTCTGAAGGTCGTTGCACAGTACCCGAATTCTGTGCAGAACCTTCGTCATCGCCGTGCCCGAGGAGTCCCATGTCGCAGGTCCTTGATCTCGATAGAACCGATCGCGCGCTGCTGCGCGCCCTGACCGCGAATGCCCGTGCATCCGGAGCATCCCTGGCCGCCACGCTCAACATCGCCGAGTCCACCGTCTCGCTGCGCCTGCGCCGCCTGCAGACCAGCGGAGCCATCCGCCGCTACCGCGTCGACCTGGACCCGCTCGCGCTCGGCGCGACGGTTCAGGCGCTCATCGCGATCCGGCTCGCCAAGCACGCGCGCGACGAGATCGAGGCCTTCCGGCGCGCGGCGCCCACCCTCCCCGGCGTAGTCAGCCTCTTCCACATGGCCGGTGCGGACGACTTCCTGCTGCATGTCCTTGCTCGGGATGCCGCGGAGCTGCGCGAATTCGTCCTGGCCCACCTGACGGGGCATCCGGCTGTCGCCCACACCGAGACGAACCTGATCTTCGAGCACACCGACGGTGACGGGTGGGAGGTGCTGCTCGGCCGCTAGCCCTGCTGGGGCTGCCGCACCGTCTCGGCAGCGAGCCGCGCCAGCAGCCGTTGCAGGGTCGCCACGTCCGCGGCATCCCACCCCGCCAGCCTCGAGCGGAAGGTCGCGCCCGCATTCGCCAGGATGCGGGTGCCGATGTCCCGCCCGGCGGCTGTGAGCGCGACGAGCACGCTCCGGTCATCCCCCGGGATGGGCACGCGCAGCACGAGTCCCGCCTCGACCAGCCGGTTCGTGATCTTCGTGATGTTCGCCCGCCCGGTACCCAGCGCCGACGACAGCGCACTCGGCTTCATGGCGCCGCGATAGCTGAGCTGGTTGACCACGAGGAACATCGCCATGTCGTCGACGGGGAAATCCACCGCCGACATCACCCGGCGGCGGACCTCGTGGCTGTCGGCCCAGTGCACGATCGAGGACACCGAGATCCGCAGATCCAGCGGGTCGGTCTCGATGACCGGCGACAGGTCGACACTCATCCCGTCACTCTCGCACGAGTCGCACCGGACCGATCAGGCCGTAGTCGTGCACATCGGTCCGCTGCGTCAGCGTCGGGTCGCCCACCATCTGGGCGAACACGTCCGGCAGCGCGTCGTAGTACCCGCGCGCCAGGAGTCGGTTGTTCAGCGAACTCGAGACGCGGACGACGACCTCGTTCTCGCCGACCCGAAGGTCGTCCGTCACCTCGACCGCAGGGAAGGAGGTGTCGAAGCCTCTCGCCTCCCCGCCGTTGACCCGGACAGACCCGAGCCCGCCGCTGGTGGAACCCAGCCGAAGCACGTACCGGGCACCGCCCTCGATCGCATCGAGCGTGAAGCGCGCGGTGTACTCCCCCACGCCGGACACCTCGGGGCCGACGCCCTCGAGGTGCCGCCAGGCGCGCAGCGCGCCCGTCCCTCCGTCCAGCGTCGTGACCGTCGTGCCGGGGCGCACTTCGCGGGACTCGTAGCCGAGACCTCGATCCTCCGAGATCACCTGCAGCTCACCGGCATCCCAGCTCTGCACACTCATCCGCCACTGATCGATCTCGAGCACCGGTGTCGGAGCGACGGCGGAGGAATCGGATGCCGCGGCCGACCGGTCCAGCGTGATCAGCGCGGTCTCCCCCGGTTCGAGCTCGACCGAGACGATCGTGCGGACGCCGTCCGAGCGCGTTCCCCGGTGCGGCCGGATTCCACCCGACCACGCGTCGAGACGATGCGCGGCGCCGGAGCCCGGGAGGGCGATCTCGACGGTGGTCGGGCGCCCGGTCTCATAGAGGAAGTGGTACAGGTACACGTGCAGCAGGTCGCCGTCCTCGCGCAGGTGCGTGAGCACGTTGCGGTCGTCGTCGACGAACTCGGCGCGTCCGACGACGCCGAGCCGGCGCATGGCCTGGACGGATGCTGCGGGGTCGGCGATCCGCGAAACCGTCGGCAGCGCCTCGAGTTCGGCGATCGTCGCCGCGAGCTCGTCGTCGCGACCGTCGAGTCCTGGCGTGCGCGCCGCAGCGCGCTCGTGGAAGACGTGCTCGTCGGCGGTGAGCAGTTTCAGCTCGCGCGTGCCGTCCACCAGCAGCACCCGAAGCCCGCGGCGCGCCCAGTCGAGCAGATGCGCCGCGACGTCTGCATCCAGCTCGGCTTGGAAGACGATCAGCGCCTGGTACCCCGGACCGTCCGGCTGGATGAGCTGTCCGTCGAACGAGACGTCGTCGCGCATCAGCAGTGAGCCGTCGAAGAATTCGTAGGTCCATCCGGCGTCCTGCATGCCGAGGTCCTGCCACCAATGGTTCTGGCGGTCGCGCATCCACAGCCGCCCGTATGCGTCCTCGTCGGGGATGCGCCCGCCCTTCCCGTCGCTGAAGGCGAATCCGGAGGTGTTGTCGGTGAAGTGGTCGGTGCGGAGGATCCCCACATCGATGCGCGGGCGCCCCTGCCGCAGGACCGCCTGGAAGCGGCCGATGGCATCGTTCCAGAGCGGGTAGAACTCGGATGCCGGCTGACGGGTGTCGAACCGCTCCGAGAACATGCTCCACATGCCCTCGTGGCCGGGCCACTCGGTGACGCCCTCGGCGCCGGCCGTGCTGGCCCAGCCGTGCAGCACCGTCTTGGTGTTGCCCGCGGCGAGCTGCGTCGCGATGATCTGGTCGTAGAAGCGGTGGTCGAGCACATGGTTGCGCGTGGTCGCGCCGGTCTCGGACGAGTACTGCTTGCCGAACAGGTGCGCAGGCCCGGACATCAGCCGGTAGGCGTCGATCTGCGAGCCGAACTCGAGCGACTCGGTCTCGATGCCGTCGACCTCGGGACCCGGCCGGGTCAGCTCGAAGGGCAGCCCGTAGCTGATCTCGGCGCGCAGCGTCATGCCGTTCTCGTGCAGGAAGGCGGCGAACGGACGCAGCATGTTCTCGATGTACAGGTCGGTCAGCGTGCGGACGTAGTCGAAGCGCACCTTTCCGACCGTGGTCTCCTGCTCGGCGAGCGCCTCGTAGTGATAGATCGTGCCGGCGGCCATGAACGGCACGCTGCGGGTCAGCAGCGGCAGCCACGGCGCGATGTCGTAGCCGCGCCGCCTGCGGAACTCCTCGGCGACGGTGCGGCCCCAGAACAGCCCGCCGGCACCGTAGGTCGTCAGCTCCAGGGAGTCCATGTACATCTGCGCCCGCGGGTTCTGCGCGATCTGCGCGCGCAGCTCGGGCGTGAGCACGACTCCGTCCCAGTAGTCGATGACGGCCTGAGCGCCGTCCGGGTCGACGTAGTTCACGGTGTAGTTGACGGATGCCGAGGGTGAGGCGGTCTGTCCGGTGCCGTGCATCCAGTAGACGAACAGCTTCCAGTCGCCCTCCGGCGCGGCCCATGCGAGCGCGCCGTCGCGAACCTCGTCCGTCAGGTCCGTCAGCGACTCGGTGTCGAGGATGTTGCCGCTGACGACGCGGGCCGCGACGACGGCCACGAAATGCTGGTCGCGGATCGTGCCGCGATGACCGGGCAGGATGCCTGCGGGCGGCTCTGCTGCGAGGTCGACCCGCGGCAGCGCGCCGTCTCTGCGCTCACCGCCGCGGAGCTCCTCGACGACGACGTCGAGCTCCTGCGCGGCCGCGGGACTGTCCGCGTCGATGGATGGAAGGTTCGCATTCGACCAGTTCGTGCCCGACGTGAAGCTCACGGACATCCCGCGCTTCGTGGTCTCCTCCACGACGATCTGCGAGTCGTGCACCCACTCCTCGGATCCCCAGCCGTACCGGGAGTGATCGATCGCCTCCTCGTCCATCGCGAGGAATTCCATGCCGCCGAAGCCGAGACGATGCGCGGTCTCGATCTCGTACCGGAGGGTCTCGTCGGTGTGCAGGCCTTCCGCCAGCCACCATCGCAGCTCCGGCCGGTACTCGATGGCCGGGGACGCGAACATCCTCGCGAGGTCGTCGATCGACATGGGTTCTCCTTCGAACACGTCAGGGGGATCGCGTGAAACGTTCCAATGTGGCCGACTCTATGTTGCGGTGGAACATGCGTCAATGTCCTGAGGAAACTGTTTTCGCCGCCCGGTACGCTGACGGCAGACGCTCCCCGCGTCGGAGGGATGGCAGGGATGAAGCTCGAAGGATTCGAACTGCGTCGCGTCGCGATGCCGCTGGTCTCGCCGTTCCGTACCTCGTTCGGCACCCAGACCGAGCGCGACATCCTGCTCGTCAAGGCCGTGACGGATGCGGCAGAGGGGTGGGGAGAATGCGTCTCCCTCCCCGATCCCGTCTACTCGGCCGAGTACACCGACGGCGCCGTAGACGCCATGAAGCGCTTCTTCATCCCAGCCCTTGCAGGAATCGGCGACGCGACGGCTGTCGAGGCGGCCCTGCGTCGCTTCAAGGGTCACCGGATGGCCAAGGCCGCTCTCGAGATGGCAGTGCTCGATGCCGAGCTGCGCGATGAGAGTCGCTCGTTCGCGCGCGAGCTCGGCGCGGTGCACGACACCGTTCCGTGTGGAGTGTCGGTGGGCATCATGGACTCGATCCCGCAGCTGCTGGATGCGGTCGGCGGCTATCTCGACGAGGGCTACGTCCGCATCAAGCTCAAGATCGAACCCGGCTGGGACATCGATGTGGTCCGCGCGGTGCGCGAACGATTCGGCGACGACGTCCTGCTGCAGGTCGACGCCAACACCGCCTACACCCTTCGCGATGCACGTCATCTTGGTCGCCTCGACCCGTTCGATCTCCTCCTCATCGAGCAGCCGTTCGACGAGGAGGACATCCTCGCGCACGCGGAGCTCGCCAAGATCATCACGACGCCGGTCTGCCTGGACGAGTCGATCACCTCGGCCCAGACCGCCGCGGCAGCGATCCGCCTCGGCGCGACCAGCGTGATCAACATCAAGCCCGGTCGGGTCGGCGGGTACCTCGAGGCCCGCCGGATCCACGACCTGGCCGTCGCGAACGGCATCCCGGTCTGGTGCGGCGGAATGGTGGAGTCCGGCATCGGCCGCGCCGCGAACATCGCCCTGGCGGCCCTGCCCGGCTTCACCCTCCCGGGCGACGTCTCGGCCAGCGGGCGCTTCTATGCGACCGACGTCACAGAGCCGTTCGTCATGCGCGACGGTCACCTCGACGTGCCGACCGGTCCGGGTCTGGGCGTCGCGCCGATCCCCGGCATCCTGGACAAACTGACGACGGCTCTGGAGTGGGTACCGCTCTGAGGCAGGCGGCTACTCGGGCTCGTTCCCGTACAGCCGGGCGATGTCCTTCGAATCGTGCCAACCCTCGTAGGTCGGGAGCATCGGCCAGCCGTCGGGCGAGTCCTGCCACTCCTCCCGCCGGCCGTAGGGCAGGAGGTCGATCAGTGGGAACGTGTGCGTGAGCTGCTCGGTTCCGCGGCCGTTCGTGTGCCACGTGCGATAGACGGTGTCGCCGTCGCGCAGGAAGACGTTCACGGCGAATCCGCCACCCGGAGGGGCATCCACGTCGCTGCCGAACGGGCTGTGCGCGGTCGAGTACCACTCCATGCGATTGCCCACCCGGTCGCGGTACGCCAGTGCCTCGCCGATCTCGCCCTGCGTGACGATCACGAAGCGGGCGTCGTACGGCTCGAGGAAATCCAGTCGCGTGAACTGCGCGGTGTACCCCGTGCAGCCGGGGCACTGCCATTGCTTGCCCGGCCACCACATGTGGTTGTAGACGATCAGCTGGGTTCTGCCCTGGAACAGATCGACCAGTCGAACGGGTCCGTTCGCGCCCTCGAGCGTGTATTCGGGCATCTCGACCATCGGAAGCCGCCGACGCTCAGCGGCGATGGCATCGAGTTCTCGGGTCGCCGCCTTTTCGCGGATCCGCAGCTCATCGAGCTGTCGGCGCCACTGATCGGCGTCGACGATCGGTGGCAGGGCGGCAGTGGATGTCGTGGTCACCTTCATCACCTCCGGGATATGTTCACAGCGTACACATCACCGGTCGGGCGTCAAGAGGCCCTTCTGCGCGGGAGGCCTCAGCGCTTGACGAAGAAGTCGAACCGGTGCCCGTAGGGGGTCTCCGGGATGTAGTGGTCGGCGCCGACGGGCGGGAACACCTCGCGGCGGAACCGCTTGTCGAACAGGGCATCGAGGCCGACGACGCGGTGACCGTCGGCGTCGTTCCACCCGACGACGAGCCAGCCGCCCGAGCGGAGGACGTCGGCGCAGGCATCCAGCCCCTTCTCCACGTCGGCCGGCCGGTTCAGGCCCCACCCGATCACGCCGTTGCACACGACGAGGTCGAAGCTCTCTCGTTCGAAGACGTCAGTGAGACCGGTGGCCGAGACCGTGTGGTGCTGCGGACCCGCGATGCGCTGCTTGTCCGGATCCATGTCGACCGTCCAGTAGTCGACCCCTCGGAACAGTTTCGGATACGTCCGCGTGTACCAGGCGACGCCGATGTCGAGCACGCGACGGATGCTGTCCATTGCGAGGAAACCGGGGACGATGACGTCTTCGAGGAAGACGCGATCGGTGGTCGCCAGACGCCAGCGTCCGTTCTTCCAGCGCATCTTGCTGCGCAGCCGAATGCTCCGAGGCACCAGTGACTTGAGAGTTCGCGGGGACATGCCTCCAAGCTTGCCTGGGATTGGGCGATTCCTCGACCGGGGACTCGCCGATGCCGCGTCGTTTGCGCCGCGGCAAGCCCCTTCTCCGTTTCCAGCGCTCGGCCTAACGTCGATCTCCATGCAGGAGAACTCCTCATCGGCCGCACGCACCAGTCCACTCGTCCAGGCGATGGACCAACTGGCCTGCCGTTTCGAAGAGACCGACCGGGAGCTGGTCTCCGTTCGCGCTGACGGCGTCCACCGCCACCGGACGGTCGTCCGCCGCATCCGCAGCCTTCTTGCGGCGTATGGTCGGCTTCTCGAGGTCCCCGGCAGCACGGCGCTGCCGGGCGAGCTTCAAGCGTGGGCGACGTCGCTCGGTGTCGCTCGCGACGCCGAGGTGCGTGCCGAGCAGCTCGCAGAGGCACTCTCCCGTGACGGCGGCGAGGCCACTTCGGCGGCTCGAGCGCTGGTCGAGTCGCGGCGGGCGAGTTCGGATGCCGCATCGCGCCGACTCCGCGAGGTCCATGACCTCGAGCGGACGACGCGGATGCGAGCGCTGCTGGACGAGTTCGTCCTCGCACTGCGGGCGGAGGAGGAGGCGGATGCCCCACCCCGCAGCATCCGCAAGAGGATCAGCAGCGAAGCCGAGCGCACGGTGAAACGCGCCGCGGGGGTGGACGGGTCCCTTGGGTCGTATCACCGGTTGCGCAAGGCCGCCCGGCGCCTTCGTCATGCGGTCGAGGCCGTCACCGATGACCCGCCGGGTCTGTTCGGCGCACGCATCCGCCGCCTCGGGCGTCGCGCGCACCGGATCCAACGCCTCCTCGGCGATCATCGCGATGCCGTGCTGCTGGCCGACGAGCTGGAACGCGAAGCCGGTCTCGCGCAGCACCGCGAGCAGGACGCCACCGACCTGGAGGCGGCCGCAGAGCGGGCGCGGGCGAACGCGACCGAGATCCTCGCGGGCCTGGAGCGGGCGTGCCGGAGGCTTGCGCAGGCCGCCCGCGACCTGGACTGAAGGCGACCCGAGCGGCCCGCTGTCCGATGCCGCCTACCCGTGCCCAGCATTGTCAGTAGTCGAAGCGCGAGAATTCCCAAGCCGATCGAGCGGCGGCCCGTTGACCTCACGCGGGTCGACTCGCAGAGTGGTCTGCTTCGAGACCGCATTCGTTATCGCGCGGGTGGCAGACCCGGTGCCGTACTTTGCCGCGTATGCGGCGTCGATCGCCGCGTCGTGTGTGGGGTCGAGGGTGTAGGTGACTGGTCGGGTCTGGTCACCCCAGGCGAGGAATCCCTCGAAGTAGCGTGCAACGCCTTTGTACCACTGGCCTTCGGGTCCTTTGACGGATCGTAGGTAGAGGTTCCCGTCGACGACGACATGCCAGACGATGACGGGTGTGCGTGAGGTGCCGTCTGCACGGCGTCCTGCGACGCGGACCTCACCGGCACGCTTCAGTTGGCGGAGTTCATCCGGCGTCCACGCGATCAACGGCTTTCCTCACGCTCGTCGACAGTCGTTCCGGCGTAGTCGTCGTCGGTGACATGTTCTCTCCAGGTCGTGGTGGTGGCGGGGTCGTCCCCGGCCTCGAGCATGGCGAATCGGGCGATCCCCTGCGTGACGCGGAGGTACTGGCCGCGGGCGTGGGAGTGCCAGGCTGTGCGGGCGCCCGGCGCGAATCGGACCGTGGCGACGGTCATCCGTTGGTCGGGCTGGTGCGGTGCGGCGATCACGTCGACCCAGACATCGCCGGTGAACTGCTCAGGCGGGTTTTTCACGGTCTCTGCAGCGGCTTCGATGATCATTCGGTTCTCCCTGCTTCAGCGTCGATGTTCGCCTGCGGTGTCGGCGCGGGCGGAGGTGTCGTGGCCGCCCAGCTGGCCAGGACCCGCAGTGCATCGGCGGACGCGGAGCCGGGTTCGGCGGTGTAGGTGGACAGTGTCAGCCCAGGATCGGCGGGGAGTTCAAAGGCTTCGTAGGTGAGCTCGAGGTCGCCTACGACAGGATGCCGGAGCCGTTTCACGCCGCTGCGGTGGTAGCGGACGTTGTGCGCCGCCCAGAGGGTGCGGAATCGCTCTGATCGGGTGGACAGTTCGCCGACGAGGTCGGTGAGGCGCTTGTCGTAGGGGTTTCGACCGGCTTCGCCGCGCATGGTCGCGACGAGCTCTTGGGTGTTCTTGTCCCAGTCGACGTAGAAGTCCGGCGCGACCGGGTTGAGGAACGCGAAGCGAGCACTGTTGGGGGCGGGTTCGGCGAAGACGGGTGAGTAGAGCGCGCGGCCGAGCTGGTTGGCGGCGACGTAGTCGAAATAGTTGTTGCGGATCATCGCGGGAGCGTCGGTGATCGCGTCCAGGAGCCGCAGGATGCTGGGACGCAGACCGTCTGCGCGTCTGCGGGGCTTCTTGGCTGCCGGTGATGCGTTGGCGGTGCGGGCGAGGTCGAACAGGTGTGCTGTTTCGGCGTCGTCGAGCTGCAGAGCGCGGGCGAGGGAGTCCAGAACGCTGTCGGATGCGCCGGAGAGGTCGCCACGCTCGAGGCGGGTGTAGTAGTCGACGCTGACTCCGGAGAGGAGAGCGACCTCTTCTCGGCGCAGCCCGGGGACGCGCCGGTTGCCGCCGTAGGCGGGCAGTCCTGCCCGGTCGGGAGTGATGCGGTCTCTACGCGTGGAGAGGAATTCGCGCACTTCGCCTCGGTGATCCATGTCCTCGACGGTACGCGCCGGCCGCGGGGTGCGGGAGGGTCTGTCAGTACCGGTGACAGCGGTCACTCCCGCGCGCGCGAAGGACGCGATTGTCTTGAAGCATTCCGACCACTGAGGAGTTTCATCGCATGCTTGCGACTTTCATGTACGGCGCCGGGGACGTGCGCGTCGAGACCGTGTCCGATCCGACCATCAAGAACCCGACCGACGCGATCGTCCGCACCGTGCGGTCCTGCATCTGCGGTTCCGACCTGCACCCGTATCACTCGATGGATGCGTCCAGCGAGGGCAGCCCGATGGGCCACGAGCTCATCGCCGTTGTCGAGGAGGTCGGCGCCGACGTGACGACGGTCAAGCCCGGCGATTTCGTCATCGCGCCGTTCGCGTTCCAGGACAACACCTGCGTGTTCTGCCGAGAAGGGCTCCAGACCTCCTGCATTCATGGTGGCTGGTACGGCTCCGCCGAGACCGGTGGGCTGCAGGCTGATCTTGCCCGGATCCCGCTCGCTGACGGCAGCCTCGTGAAGGTTCCCGATCTGAACCCGGCCACGGCCGATGACGGCATGCTCGCGTCGCTGCTGACCCTGTCGGACGTGTACCTCACCGGGTATCACGCCGCCCACATGGGGCAGGTGCAGCCCGGCAAGACCGTCACGGTGATCGGTGACGGCGCGGTCGGTCTGTCCGCCGTGCTCGCCGCGAAGCAGCTCGGCGCGGAGCGGATCATCCTGATGGGCCGCCATACCGCCCGCACCGACCTGGGTGTGGAGTTCGGCGCGACCGACGTCGTTGCCGAGCGCGGCGACGACGGTATCGCGAAGGTCATGGATCTCACCGGCGGGGAGGGTTCGCACATCGTGCTCGAAGCCGTGGGGCACATGCCTGCGTATGAGCAGGCATACGGGATCGTCCGTCCCGGCGGGATCATCTCCCGCGTGGGCGTCCCCCAGTACGAAGACGCCCCGGTCGGGTTCGGTTCGCTGTTCGGGAAGAACGCCCGCCTCGCGGGTGGCCCGGCACCCGTCCGCGCGTACATCGAAGCGGCGATCCCTCGGGTGCTGTCCGGTCAGATCAACCCTGGACGGGTGTTCGACCGTACGATCTCGCTCGCCGAGGTGCCGGCAGGTTACCAGGCAATGGATGACCGCACAGCCCTCAAGGTGATGGTCACCCCGTAGGCGCACTGTCGCTGTCGGAGCCCGGTCACTCCCCCGCGACCGAGGGGGTTCCGGCAGTACCTGGGACACCCCGCACTGCCACCAAGACGGACCCGGTGTTGACATGGAGGTGGGAAGGAAACCGATGACCTCGACCTCCGGTGCGATCCGCACCGCACCGCGACACAGCACCCCGCTCCATAAGTGCGCGATCTTGACGATCATCCTCGTCAGCTACTTCATGATCCTGCTCGACAACTCCGTGATCTTCACCGCGCTCCCCAGTCTGCAAGCAGACCTGCAACTGACCGGCACGGAACTCGCCTGGGTGCAGAACGCCTACACCCTCGTCTTCGGAGGCCTGCTGCTCCTCGGTGCCCGCGCCGGCGACATCCTCGGCCGCAAACCCGTGTTCATCTTCGGCCTCATCGTCTTCTCCGTCGCGTCACTGCTGATCGCGCTGTCCCCGGCAGGGTGGTGGCTGATCACCGCCCGCGCCATCCAGGGGATCGGCGCTGCGATCGTCGCCCCATCCGCCCTCTCGCTGATCACCGCGACCTTCCAGGGCGCGGAACGGTCCCGTGCGGTCGCGTGGTACTCCGCGACCGCCGGTATCGGTGCCAGCCTCGGCCTGGTCGTCGGCGGTGCGATGGCCTCCTGGTTCTCCTGGCGTGCCGGATTCTTCATCAACGTCCCCATCGGGCTGGCGATGCTGATCCTCGCGCCCCGTTTCCTGCCCCGCACCCCGGCCCTCCCCGGCCGGTTCGACATCACCGGAGCCATCACCTCCACGCTCGGCGTCGGATCCTTGGTGTTCGCGATCCTGAACGCGGCCGAGAACGGCTGGGCGAGCCCCGCCACCGTCATCGGGTTCATCTCCGCTGCCGGCATCTTGACGGTGTTCATCGTCGCCGAGTCGCGCGCGGCGCAGCCGATCATGCCGTTGCGTCTGTTCGCCAGCCGCCTCCGCACCGGCGCCTACCTCACCCGGCTGCTGTATCTCGGCGCGATGATCGGATTCTTCTTCTTCACCAGCCAGTACCTGCAGGAGGCGCTCGGCTTCACACCCTTGCAAGCCGGGCTCGCATTCCTGCCGATGACACTGGTCAACTTCGCCGTCGCGATCGCGATCCCTCGCCTCACGGCCCGATTCGGCAACACCATCCCCCTCATCGTCGGTGTGGCGCTCACCCTCGCCGGGATGTTCTGGCTCAGCCACATCGGACCGGACAGCACCTACCTCACCGCCGTCGCCCTCCCCATGCTGCTGATCGGCGCAGGCCAGGGACTCGCGTTCGCGCCGATGACCACCTTCGGCATCACCGGGGCCACCGCGACCGATGCCGGCGCCGCGTCCGGCGTCGTGAACACGTTCCACCAGGTCGGCTCATCCCTCGGCCTCGGCATCCTCGTCGCCGTCGCAGGTGCCGCGGCCTCGGGAAGCACAGGGAATGTCGCGGTCACCGTCACCACGGAGGCCGGCGCTGCACTCACCGCTGGAAGCATCTTCCTGGTCGTGAGCCTGGTGATCGTCCTTGCCCTCATCGCTCCCGCATCCGCGGCACTCCGCCACACCCACGCCACCACCACGGGCGCGGGAGCCACCTCGCGTTCTACGCCGGCTGGCCCCGTCCGATGAGCGCCGTCACCGTCGCCAAGGAGGTCTTCAGCGACACCGCCGACGCCTGACCCGACCGCGCATCCCTGACCGCTCGCCTCCTGACCGAAAGAAGCACTCCATGATCGATCTCACGCTGAACAACGGCATCAGCCTCCCCGCCATCGGGCTCGGCGTCTTCCAAAGCGACCCCGAAGAGACCGCCGCCGCCGTGGAGGCGGCCCTCCGCACGGGGTACCGGCACATCGACACCGCAGCCGCGTACGGCAATGAACGCCAAGTCGGTGAAGGGCTGCGCCGCTCGGGCGTGGACCGGGACGACGTGTTCCTCGAGACCAAGGTGTGGGTCACCGACTACGGGTACGACCAGACCCTCCACGCGTTCGAGAAGGCGACCGGCAAGCTCGGCGTCGAGACCCTCGACCTGCTGATCCTGCACCAGCCGATCCCCACCCGGTTCGAAGACACGATCGCCGCGTACAAGGCGCTGGAAACGCTCCTCGCCGACGGAAACGTGCGGGCCATCGGGGTCAGCAACTTCATGCCCCACCACCTGGACCGGCTGCTCGCCGAGACGGAGATCGTGCCGGCGGTGAATCAGGTGGAGCTGCACCCGTACTTCACGCAGCCCGACGTGCAAAGCGCAGACACCGCGCACGGCATCCTCACCCAGGCATGGTCACCGATCGGTGGGATCACCTTCTACCCCGGCCCGTGGGGCGACGAGCGTCGGAGCGTCATGCAGGACGCCACGATCGCCGAGATCGCCGGCACGCACGGGAAGAGCCCCGCCCAGGTCATGTTGCGCTGGGGCATCCAGGAAGGCCGGTCGGTGATCCCCAAATCCACCAACCCGACCCGCATCGCCGAGAACTTCGACGTGTTCGACTTCGAGCTCACGGGCGAACAGATCGCCCGGATTGACGCGCTCGACACCGGCGTCCGCGGCGGCCCGGACCCCGACCAGCCCAGCGACGCGTACTTCGCGCGCGAGATCCCCGAAGCGTGACCCGGGAAACCGAGAAGGAAAACCCGTGATCCGAGGCCGACGTTCGGGCGAGGCCGATGCGCGCAAGAGCGAGTACCGCGAGATCCCGATAGGTCGAGTCAAAAGAAAATCACGAAAAGATAACGGCACCCCCTTCCCTTTCGTTACCTCCTCGTTATAGAGTTCAACCACGGAAGTTGTTTGCTGTGGCAACGACCGCATGTGATTGCAGGACACTCTTGGTGCAAGGGACAAGGGCCGGTCGGAAGCCTCTCCGATCGGCCCTATCCCTTTCCCTGTGCCACCGGCGCTAGCGTTGAGGGCATGAGCGCTCCGATCGATCCGACATCCACCACTGCCTGGGCCGAGCTCGACGCCCTCCGTTCAGCACTGCAACCAGACCTGCGCGGCTGGTTCGCCGACGATCCTCAGCGGGTCGACCGCTTCACGAAGCAGCTCGTCGACCTGCACGTCGACCTTTCCAAGAACCTCGTCGACGACGAGATCCTGGCGGCGCTGGTGCGCCTGGCCGAGCAGACCGGCGTTGCCGAGCGTTACGCGCGCATGCTCGCCGGCGATCACATCAACACCACTGAGGATCGCGCCGTCCTGCACACCGCGCTGCGCCGCCCGGTGGGCATCTCCCCTGAACTCGTGGTCGACGGTCAGCACATCGACACCGACGTCCACGGCGTGCTCGATGCCCTCTCCGCGTTCGCGGACAAGGTCCGCTCGGGCGACTGGCGCGGCGTGAGCGGCAAGCGCGTCACCCACGTCGTCAACATCGGTATCGGAGGGTCGGATCTCGGACCCGTCATGATCTTCGAAGCGCTCAAGCCCTACGCCGATGCCGGCATCGAGGCGCGGTTCGTCTCCAACATCGACCCGACCGACATCGCGCAGAAGACCGCCGACCTCGACCCGGAGACGACGCTGTTCATCGTCGCATCCAAGACCTTCACGACCCTCGAGACCCTCACCAACGCACGCCTCGCGCGGGACTGGCTGTGGGCGGGGCTGATCGCGGCGGGCGCGATCGAGGACGCCGACGCGGCGAAGACGGATGCCGTCGCCCACCACTTCGTCGCCGTCTCGACGGCCCTCGACAAGGTCGCCGCGTTCGGCATCGATCCCGCGAACGCGTTCGGCTTCTGGGACTGGGTCGGCGGCCGCTACTCGGTCGATTCCGCGATCGGCCTGTCCCTGGCGATCGCGCTGGGTCCCGACGTCTTCGATGAATTGCTCGCGGGCTTCCACGCCGTCGACGAACACGTGCGCACCACTCCGCTCGCCGAGAACGTCCCGGTGCTGATGGGCCTCTTCAACGTCTGGTACAACAACTTCCTCGGCGCCCAGTCGCACGCAGTGCTCCCCTACGCGCAGCAGCTGCACCGCTTCCCCGCCTACCTCCAGCAGCTCACGATGGAATCCAACGGCAAGTCGGTGCGCTGGGACGGCACGCCCGTCACCACCGACACCGGCGAGGTGTTCTGGGGCGAGCCCGGCACGAACGGGCAGCACGCGTTCTACCAGCTCATCCACCAGGGCACGCGGCTCATCCCGGCCGACTTCATCGCGTTCGCGAACCCCGCGTACCCGCTGAGCGACGACGGCCGCGACGTGCACGGGCTGTTCCTGGCGAACTTCCTCGCCCAGACCAAGGCGCTCGCCTTCGGGAAGACCGCCGAGGAGGTCGAGGCCGAGGGAACGACCGGCGCGCTCGTCGCGGCCCGCACGTTCTCGGGCAACCGCCCGACGACGTCGATCTTCGCGCCCGCGCTCACCCCGTCGGTCCTGGGTCAGCTCATCGCGCTCTACGAGCACATCACCTTCACGCAGGGGACGATCTGGGGCATCAACTCGTTCGATCAGTGGGGCGTCGAGCTGGGAAAGCAGCTCGCGCTGCGGATCGCGCCGGCCATCGAGGGCGATGCGGATGCGGTGGCGACCCAGGATGCCTCGACCCGCGCGCTCCTGGAGTACTACGCGCAACACCGCACGCGCTGACCGCGCGGGCTCAGCCGTACAGCTCGCCGACCGGAACCGCGATCGGCAGCACGTTGCCCGGCTGGGCGAGCGGGCACGCCCACTTCGGGTCGTACGCGCAGGACGGGTTGTACGCGAAGTTGAAATCGATCACGATCGTGCGGCCCGCGGCATCCGATCCCAGATCCGCACCCTTGATCGTGTCGATCAAGTAGCGTCCGCCGCCATACGTTCCGCCCGGCGAGCCGGCGAGCCTGTCGCGGAGGGGGATGAAGACCCCGCCGCCGTACGTCGTCAGCCGCCAGAGGTCGAGGCTCCCGGCATCCGGAATCTCCACCCTCCCGAGCCGCTCGAACGGCACCACACCGTCAGTGCCCGTCGCGAACTCGAACCCGCCGGGCTCGGCCTCGACGATCGGCAGCTCGTAGCGCCACGCGGCGTCATACGGCGCGATGGTCAGCCCCTCGAACATCAGGCGGTCCGCGGGCAGGAGCGGCGTGGCGGGATGCCGCGCCATCAGATCATCGCGCTCGATGCGCCAGAGTTCGTGGGCATCCTCCGGATCCTCGGCCTCGCGGACGGCGGCGTAGAGGGCGAATACGCGGCGGCGCCAGTCGGCGACCTCCAGCGCGGTGCGTGCAGCGTCGGTGGGCATTCCTCCAGGCTACGCGGGGCTTCCGGCCTCGGGTCCCCGCGCGAGGGAGTCCAGGAACGCGCGATGTCGCAGCAGGAAGGCGCGCTCGTCGAGCTTCTTGCGGCGCAGCCACCCCGTGACCTCGTCGTTGGACTTGCTGGCGTTGCACGACCGGCACGCCGGGACGATGTTCTCGATCGTGTACCGCCCGCCGCGGGAGAGCGGCAGCACGCAGTCGCGCTGCAACGCCGCGGCATCCGCACCGCAGTAGGCGCAGCCGCCCCACACCTCGCGGATCGCCGCCCACTGCGCCGGCGTGAGGTCGTTGTCGGCAGCGTCCATGCGGCGCCTGCGCTTGCGGGCGGCGCGAGCGCGGCGGGTCTGCGGTACGGCCATGCCGCCAGGCTAGGACTGCGCCGGCCGTGCGGGCCACGGCGACACGGGCCGCGGCGAGCGCGGCGACACAGGGCACAGGCCGCGGGGCACGTGGGCGCGGGCCTCAGACTCCGCCGGTGCCGCCGCCTCCGCCGCCGCCGCCCGCTGATCCGCCGCCGCTGGACCCGCCCGAACTCGAAGATGAGGACGACGTCGCCGACAGCGAGCTGATCCCGGAGGAGAACGATGCCGCACTGAAAGCGGATGAGCCGGCGTACCAGCCCGGCGAGTTGTCGGAGCCGTAGAGGACGGCCAGGTGCTCGGCCCACTGCTTCTCCTGACCGAACACCACGGCGTAGGGCAGCAGGACCTCGTACAGCTTCAGCATCTCGGCGGGGTCGGCCGGATCGATGCGCACGCGCTCGGCGCCGGAGGGCGACTGCAGCATGCGGATCCGGTCCGCCTCGGCCCACTCGATGAAGACCTTCAAACCGGCGAGATGATCGCGTACCTCCGCGCCCTCGGCCGTGAGCGGCACCCGCGACACGACCAGCGACACGATGAAGACGGTCAGGCCCGCGGCAACCATGAGCAGGATCGGGATCAGCGGCTCGACCGAGGCGGTGACAGCGAACACACCGCACACGAACACCACGGCTGCGGCGACGAGCGAGGCCAGCACCGGGGCCACGCGGTCGGTAAACGGCACCTCGCGGCGGAGTCCGCGGGTCACGAGCTCCTTCGCCGCCAGGGCGAGGATGTTCTGCGCCGCCGACGAGAACCGGGTGTCGGTCTGACCGAACTCGTACTCGGTC